>JAYVLI010000161.1:0-5498 GCA_043759535.1 Betaproteobacteria bacterium
GGCCGCGCGCCCACCCTCAAGCGCAAGGCCATCCTGCTGGCCAAGGTGCAGGACGAAGGCGGCCATGGCCTCTACCTGTACGCCGCGGCCGAGACCCTGGGCCAGAGCCGCGACCAGTTGCTGGACGGCCTGCACAGCGGCCGCGCCAAGTACAGCAGCATCTTCAACTACCCCACGCTCACCTGGGCCGACATCGGCGTGGTGGGCTGGCTGGTGGACGGCGCGGCCATCATGAACCAGGTGCCCATCTGCCGCTGCTCGTATGCGCCGTATGCCCGGGCCATGGTGCGCATCTGCCGTGAAGAAAGCTTTCACCAGCGCCAGGGCTATGACGCCCTGCTGACCATGATGACCAGCGGCACCGCCGCCCAAAAAACCATGGTGCAGGACGCGGTGAACCGCTGGTGGTGGCCGTCCATCCAGATGTTTGGCCCGCCGGATGACCAAAGCCCCAACTCGGCGCAGAGCATGCGCTGGGGCATCAAGCGGGTCAGCAATGACGGGTTGCGCGCCCGCTTCATTGACGCTGCGGTGGACCAGGCCCGGGTGCTGGGTGTCAGCCTGCCCGACCCCGAGCTGAAGTGGAACGAGGCCCGTGGCCACCACGACCACGGCGCTATCGACTGGGCCGAATTCAAGCGGGTGGTGGCCGGTGATGGCCCGCTCAATCAAGACCGCCTGGCCACCCGCGTCAAGGCCTGGGAGGACGGCGCCTGGGTGCGTGAGGCGGCGTTGGCGCATGCCCGCAAACAGGCCAACAAACAAGCCACGCAACCCCAAGCTGCCTGAGCCACTGGAGAACCCGCCATGACCGACACAACAACCACACCTAACGCAACAGACGAATGGCCACTCTGGGAGGTGTTTGTGCGCACCAAGGCCGGCCTGGACCACAAACACTGCGGCAGCCTGCATGCGCCTGATGCCAAGCTGGCCATCCAGCTGGCGCGGGATGTGTACACCCGGCGCCAGGAGGGCTGCAGCGTGTGGGTGGTGCCCAGCGCGCAAATCGTGGCCAGTGACCCGGCTGAGAAGGCCGCCTACTTTGACCCGATGGAGGACAAGGTGTACCGCCACCCCACCTTCTACAAGCTGCCGTCTGAAGTCGACCACATGTGAGCCGGGAGCCCCACTGATGCAAGCCTCACTCACCCTGCCACTCGACGCCGGCACGCGCTATTTGCTGCGCCTGGGCGACACCTGTTTGATCCTGGGTCAGCGCCTGGGCGAATGGTGTGGCCACGCCCCGGTGCTGGAAGAAGACATCGCGCTGGCCAACATGGCACTCGACTTGATTGGCCAGGCCCGCGCGGTGCTCACACTCGCCGGCCAGCCGCATGGCCTGGACGAAGACCAACTGGCGTTTTTGCGCGACGAACGCGACTACCTCAACCCCACGCTGGTGGAGTTGCCCGGTGGCCCGGGCAGCCAGGGTGGCGCTGAATTTGCTGTCACCGTGCTGCGCAACGCCATGGTGGCCACCTGGCTGCAACTGTTGTGGGGCAGTCTGGCCACGTCAACCAATGCCGAGTTGGCGGCGATTGCCGGCAAAGCCGTCAAAGAGGCCCGCTACCACCAGCAGCACGCCGCTGACTGGGTGGTGCGCTTGGGGGACGGCACGGCCGAATCCCACCAGCGTTGCCAGGCTGCCGTGGCCAAGCTGTGGCGCTACAGCGCTGAGCTGTTTGATGCGGATGCTGTGGATGCGGCGGCAGTGGCCAGCGGCTTGGGGCCGTCCTGGGCCGCGCTGCAAGCGCCGTGGCGGGCCGAGATGGCCGCGCTGTTGGCGGACGCCACGCTGGCCATGCCGGCCGATACCGCCTTTCGCAGCAGCGGCAAGCAGGGTGTGCACAGCGAGCACATGGGCCGCATCCTGGCCGAACTGCAGCAGTTGCAGCGCAGTTTCCCCGGGGGGGTGTGGTGAGCGATGCCGTGTTGCGCGATGCGCGCACAGCGCAAGTCCAAGCCGCCTGGGCCGTGCTGGCCACCGTGCCTGACCCCGAGGTGCCGGCGCTGTCGGTGTTTGACCTTGGCATCGTGCGCGATGTCATCCAGCACCCCGACGGCCTGGAGGTTGTGCTGACGCCGACCTATTCAGGCTGCCCCGCCACCGAGGTCATCAGCGCCGATTGCCTGACCGCCCTGCACGCTGCCGGTCTGGGCGCGGCCCGTATCACGCTGCGCCGCGCCCCGGCCTGGACCACAGACTGGATCAGCGCTGTTGGCCGCGCCAAGCTGCTGGCCTACGGCATTGCGCCGCCCGGGCCGGTGGACAGCAGCCAGGGGGTGCCTGTGCGCATGGTCGGCATGGGGCGCACCGTGCGCAACCAACCCGCACCCACCGTGGCCTGCCCGCGCTGCAGCAGCCTGCAGACCGAACGCCTGTCTGCCTTTGGCGCCACCGCCTGCAAAGCCCTGTACCGCTGCCTGGCCTGCCGCGAGCCGTTTGAACATTTCAAGCCGATTTGACCGGACACCGGAAGCCCACCATGAGCGTGCTGTTCCATCCCCTGCGTGTGCGCAGCGTCACCCCCGACACGGCCGAGGCGGTGATCGTCAACTTTGAGGTGCCTGCCGCCCTGCGCACCACCTTCGGCTTCACCCAGGGCCAGTACCTGACGCTGCGCAAGACGATCAGCGGGCAGGACTTGCGCCGCTCCTACTCCATCTGCGCCGGGCTGGACGATGGCGAGTTGCGGGTGGGGGTGCGCCAGGTGCGCGGTGGGGTGTTTTCCAACTGGATCCACAGCCACCTGCAGCCCGGTGACACGGTGGATGTGATGGCGCCGCAAGGCCGGTTTTTTGTGCCGATCGAGCCCGAGGCCAAGCGCCACCACGTTGGCATTGCCGGCGGCAGCGGCATCACGCCCATCTTGTCCATCCTCAAAACCGTGCTGGCGCGTGAGCCGCACAGCCGTTTCACGCTGCTCTACGGCAACCGGTCGCTGCAATCCACCATGTTCAAGGAGGAACTGGAGGACTTGAAAAACCGGCACATGACCCGGCTGGTGCTGCAGCATGTGTTCTCAGACGAAGCCACCGACGCACCGCTGAGCAGCGGCCTGATGAACCGCGACAAACTGGCCGACATCCTGCGCAGCGTGTTGCCGGCCACCAGCATCGCCCATGCCTACATCTGTGGCCCGTTCCAGATGAATGACGAGGCCGAGGCCGCGCTGCTGGCGGCCGGTGTGCCTGAAGACCGCATCCACATTGAGCGTTTTGGGGTGGCCGCACCGGCCGGTGCGGCTGCCGGTTCAATACCGGGCGCTGCGGTGGGTGCGGTGCTGCATGCCGCCAAACCCGGCGACGCCGAGCAATCCACCGTGGTCATCGTGCGGGACGGCCTGCGCCGCGAAATCCAGTTCCACCGCGACCAACCCAGCATCCTGGACGCCGCTGCCGCCGCCGGGCTGGAAGTGCCGTTCTCTTGCACCTCGGGTGTGTGCGGCACCTGCCGCTGCAAGCTGATGGCTGGCCAGGTGCGCATGGACCGCAACTTTGCGCTGGACAAGGCCGAGGTGGCCGCAGGTTTTGTGTTGGCCTGCCAGGCCCACCCGCTGACGCCGCAGGTGACACTCTCGTTTGATGAGCGCTGAACCAGTCACCCCACACAACGCCGGCACCGCCTGATGGCCAGAGGCCGCGCTGCCAACTACGACGACCAGCGCGAGATGATCCTGGCGCATGCCGCCGCGCTGTTTGCCCAGCAGGGCTACCCCGCCACGTCCATGAACGCGGTGGCCCTGGCCTGCGGCCTGTCCAAGGCCACGCTGTACCACTACTACCGCGACAAATATGCGCTGCTGGTCAGCATTGCCGAAGGCCATGTGGGCAAGCTGCAGGCGCTGGTGCAAGACGTGCTGGCCGCCGGCCTGCCGCCGGAGCAGCGGCTGCGCACGCTGATCGGCCGCATCGTGCTGGCGTACGCTGGCGCGCAGGACGCCCACCGGGTGCTGACCGAAGACGTGCGTTTTCTCAGCCCCGACGACCGCGCGCGCATCCTCAACCAAGAGCGCGCCGTGGTGCAGGGCTTTGCTCAGGCCGTGGCCGGGCTGCGCCCCGAGCTGCAGGCCGCAGCGCTGGCCACGCCCATGACCATGCTGCTGTTCGGCATGATCAACTGGATGTTCACCTGGGTGCAGCCGGGCGGCGCGCTGGACCACGACGCCCTGGCGCCGATGGTGGCCGATCTGTTTTTGGGTGGTCTGCCCGCCGTGCGGCCCTGAAACTGGTCCGGCTGTGGTGGTCTGTGTGGCCTCGTTGCAGCGTCGTTGTTGAGTTCGTGTGGGGTATGTGCCGCAGCCTGACCCTGTTTTTGCAGGGTCGCGGGCCTTTCTCTGTGGCAACAAGGGCGATTGGTGGGTTTTCTGAGGCATGATCGCGGGTTGCGGTCGCTGAGGGAAATTCGGAGCTATTGCGTCTGTTGCGCTTGTCGTTTCAGCTTGTGAGCTTTCCATTCCCGAACAAGCCCCCATGTTCCACCTCGGCGGCTTGCCAGGGCGGCAAGCCTGAAGGCTGACGCCAAACGCAGCGCCGCGCAGTGCTTGCCACCCCGGTGGCCCGCGTTGGGCCCAGCACACCGCACACTTTCTCTTCAGGAATCGCATGACAGCCAAGAAGACCCCCACCAAGGCCACCCCAGCAACTGACGTGGTGGCACCTGCTGCTGGCAAACAGCCGGCGGCGTCGCCGGCCAAAAAGGTGCGTGCCGCTGAGGCCGTTGCTGCACCCGCTGCCCAGTCCGCCAGCGCTGTCAAGGCCAAGCCGGCCGCCAAAGCTGCTGCCGCGCCTGCTGCGGCCAAACCTGCTGTTGCCACACCCGCTGCAGCCAAAAAAGACGCCGCGCCAAAAAGCAAAGCCGGCGCCAAAGCCAAGGTGGCCGCACCGGTTGACAAAGCCGAAGTGCTGGACGTGGACGACTTCACTGACCTGGAAACCGGCCTGCCCGACGAGGTGTTGGCGCTTGATCCGGTGATCGACCCTGTGGTGGACAGCGCCGATACCGACGCCGGCAAGGCCAAGCCGCTGCGCATGAAAGTGCCCAAGAGCAAACAGCGGGCACTGATCCGCGAATTTGGCCTGGATGTCACCACGTTGACCCAGGAAGAAATTGAAAAACGCCGCAGCGACCTGAAAGCGCTGGTGACGATGGGTAAGGGCCGAGGCTTTTTGACCCAGCAAGAAATCAACGACCACCTGCCTGAAAAACTGGTGGACGCTGAGGCGCTGGAAGCCACGGTCAAGATGCTCAACGACATGGGCATTGCGGTGTATGAGCAGGCGCCCGACGCCGCCACGCTGCTGGTTGCCGGTGGCGGTGCCACCACCGCCACCGAAGAAGAAGCTGAAGAAGCCGCCGAAGCCGCCCTGTCCACCGTGGACAGCGAATTCGGCCGCACCACCGACCCGGTGCGCATGTACATGCGCGAAATGGGCACGGTCGAGCTGCTGACGCGCGAAGGCGAAATCGAGATCGCCAAGCGCATCGAAGGCGG
>JAYVLI010000162.1:0-11603 GCA_043759535.1 Betaproteobacteria bacterium
TCGTCTCGCGTCAGATGAACCCGAAGCCCTGTTGACCTCGCCCACCTGATCCTCCCTTTGGGATCAGGAATGCGGCTCACGTCTTGCAACGGACACCCCAATGGCCAGTTTTTGGTTGATGAAAAGCGAGCCGGGCGAGTGCTCGATTGACGACCTGGCGCGCGCGCCCGATCAAACCGTGCCCTGGATCGGTGTGCGCAACTACCAATCGCGCAACTTCATGCGCGATGCGATGCAGCCCGGTGACGGCGTGCTGTTTTATCACTCGTCATGTGCCGAACCCGGCGTGGCCGGCCTGGCCACCGTGGCCAGCGCGGCCTACCCCGATGCCACCCAGTTTGACCGTACCAGCCCCTACTTTGATGCCAAGGCATCGCCGGCTGCGCCGCGCTGGCTGCATGTGGATGTGCGGCTGGTGGCCAAGACCCGGCTGCTGGCGCTGCGCACGATGCGACAACGACCCGAGTTGGCCAGCATGCTGCTGCTCAAACCCGGCAACCGCTTGTCCATCACCCCACTCACGCCGGCTGAGTGGGCGGCCGTACACAGCCTGCTGGCAGCGCCCATCTGATGGCGTTTCTGGACCCGATGTTGGTGCTGGAATTGCTGGCGCTGGGCCTGTGTACCGGCTTTTTGGCCGGCCTGCTGGGCATTGGCGGTGGCATGTTGATGGTGCCCTTCTTGACCATCATCTTCAGCCACCGAGGCATTGATGCCGGGTTGGCGGTGAAGATGGCGATTGCCACGTCCATGAGCACCATTTTGTTCACCTCCATCGCCAGCGTGCGGGCCCACCACCAGCGTGGCGCCGTGCGCTGGGATCTGGTGCGCCGGCTGGCACCCGGCATCGTGGCTGGCGGCCTGGTGTCGGGCGCGGGCGTGTTTGCGCTGCTCAAAGGCACGGTGCTGGCGCTGCTGTTTGCGCTGTTTGTGGTGTTCTCGGCCACCCAAATGTTGTTGAATCGCAAGCCCAAACCGACGCGGCAAGTGCCAGGCCCGCTGGGTGCGGGTGCGGCCGGTGGGGTGATCGGTTTGCTGGCCGGCCTGGTGGGCGCGGGCGGTGCGTTTGTGTCGGTGCCCTTCATGACCTGGTGCAACGTGCCCATGGCCAACGCAGTGGCCACCAGCGCGGCGCTGGGCTTCCCCATTGCGCTGGCCAATACTGTGGGCTATGTGGTGGCCGGCTGGCACTTGCCGCAGGCGGCAGCTGGGGCAGTGGGCTATTTGATGCTGCCGGCGCTGGGCGTGATTGCACTGGCCAGTGTGCTCACTGCGCCGCTGGGCGCACGGGTGGCGCACAGTGTGGACACCGCGCACCTGAAAAAAGTGTTTGCGGTGCTGCTGTACGGGCTGGGTGCTTACATGGTTTGGAAAGTGCTGCAAGGCAGCTGAAAAGTACCGGTTGAAGAACAGGAGACTGGCAATGTTGTGGATGCGCTTCCGCCATGGCGGCAAAGACGGTTTTGGCCTGTTGGACGGCGACACGGTGCAGGTCTGCAGTGAAGACTTGTTCCGTAATCCCAACCCAACAGGTGAGCGGCTGGCGGTGGCGGATGTGCAGTGGCAACCACCCTGCCAGCCGGGCAAGATCATCGGGCTCTGGAACAACTTCCGCGCAGCGGCTGAGAAAAACGGTTGGGCCCAGCCGGCTGAGCCGCTGTACTTTTTAAAAGCCCCCAGCAGCGTGTCAGCCCACAGCCAGGACATCCCGGCGCCACTGGGTGATGTCGGCCGGGTGGCGTATGAGGGTGAACTGGCCATCGTCATCGGCCGCCGTGCGCGGGCTGTGGCCGAGACAGATGCGGCCGCCCACATCTTGGGTTACACCTGCGCCAACGATGTGACCGCGATGGAGCTGCTGCAGCGTGACCCCACATTTGCGCAGTGGGCACGTGCAAAAAGCTTTGACGGCTTTTGCGCCCTGGGGCCGGTGATCAGCACCGAGTTCGATCCGACCAACGCCACGCTGCGCACCCTGGTGGGCGGGCGTGAGCGGCAAAACTACCCACTGGCCGACATGTTTTTTTCGCCCCACGCCCTGGTCTCGCGCCTGTCCTTCGACATGACGCTGGAGCCCGGCGATGTGATCCTGTGCGGCACCTCGCTGGGGGTGCTGCCGATGAAAACCGGCACCGTGGTGGAGGTGGTGGTTGGCGGCATCGGCACGTTGCGCAATACCTATGCGCCACTGCCGCAAACCCAGACCGCCGAGCCGGCCTGACAGCGCGACCGAGCGGCCAAACGGCCCACGCCGTCGCGTCAACCGGTTTGCATTGCCAGCCGCCCGTGCTGCTGCGCCAGCGTCTGGCCCAACAAGCTGGTGGCGGCATACACCGCCTCAATCGTGGGTGTGGGTGTGCCGGTGATCTGGCCCAGCTCCACCACCGCGCCCACCAGCGCTTCCAGCTCCAGCGCGCGGCCAGCCTCCACGTCCTGCAGCATCGATGTTTTGTGTGCGCCCACCGCCTCAGCCCCGGCCAGGCGCTGCGCCAAGGTGATCTTGAAGGTCACACCCAGCGCCTCGGCAACCGCTTGCGCCTCACCCATCATGCGTTCGGCCAGCGCCCGACTGGGCGGAAAGCGGCAGATGTCTTGCAACGTGGCATGGGTCAGCGCAGAGATCGGGTTGAAGCTCAGGTTGCCCCACAGTTTGACCCACAGCTCAGCACGGATATCACGCGAGATGGGCGACTTGAAACCGGCGCTCATCAACACTTTGGACAGCATCTCCACCCGCTCGCTGCGGCTGCCGTCCAGCTCACCCAGGCTGAAGCGATTGCCCTCGATCACCCGCACCACACCGGGTTGCACCAGCTCAGCCGCTGGGTAAACCACGCTGCCGATGAGGCGGTGGCTGGGGATGGTGGCGGCCAGCGCACCGTCCGGGTCCACCCGGGTCACGGCCCGGCCTTCAAATGGCCCGGCCAGCTTCTGGAAATACCACCACGGCACACCGTTGATCATGGTGACCACTGTGGTCTGCGGCCCCATCAGCGCGGGCAGGCTGGCCAGCACATCCCGCACCTGGTGGGCTTTGAGGGTCAGCAGCACGGCGTCTTGCGGGCCGGCGTCAGCCATCTGCTCTACCGCGCGCACGGCGCTGGTGTGCTGGGTGCTGCCGTTCTCGTTGATCAGCGTGAAGCCGCTGCTGTTGATGGCCGCCAGGTTGCGCTTGCGGGCGATGAAGGTCACGTCCTGGCCGGCAATCGCCAGCCTGGCGCCCAGGTAACCGCCAATGGCACCGGCGCCGACGATGGCGATTTTCATGCGGCGTCCTTGGCCGATTTGGCCGGGGTGAATTCACGCTGCCGGTACCGCGTTTTCAACATGCCCCACAAGGGCGACACCAGCAGCAGCAGCGCCAGGCCGGTGATGCAACCCACCAGCGGATTGGAGACAAAAATGCCCAGGCTGCCCTGCGACAGCAGCATGGCCTGGCGGAAGCTGGCCTCGGCCATGTCGCCCAGCACCAGGGCCAGCACCAGCGGCGCCAGCGGGTATTTGAGCTTCTTGAAAAAGTAGCCCATCACGCCAAACACCATCATCATCACCACGTCAAACATCGAGCTGTGCACGGTGTAAGCGCCAATGGCGCAGATGACCACAATCACCGGCGCGATCACCGCAAACGGGATGCGCAACATGGCCGCCCACCAGGGCACTGTTGTGAGCACCACCACCAAGCCCACCAGGTTGCCCAGGTACATCGAGGCGATCAGGCCCCAGACAAAATCCTTGTGCTCAACAAACAGCATCGGGCCGGGCTGCAGCCCCCAGATCATCAAACCGCCTAACAGCACGGCTGCGGTGGGTGAACCGGGGATACCCAGCGTGAGCATGGGCAGCAGCGCTGAGGTGCCAGCCGCATGCGCCGCCGTTTCGGGTGCAATCACGCCCTGGATATTGCCCTTGCCAAAGCTGTCCGGGTTTACGGCAAAACGCCGCGCCATGCCGTAGCTCATGAAGGACGCCGGCGTGGCCCCACCCGGCGTGATGCCCATCCAGCAGCCCACTGCGGTGGAGCGCAAAAACGTCTTCCAGTGGCGGGCAATCTGGCGCCAGGTCTGCCACACCACCTTGGGGCTGATGCGGGCGCTTTTGCCTTTGAAGGCCAAGCCCTCTTCCATCGTCAACAAGATCTCGCCAATGCCAAACAGGCCGATCACCGCGATCAAAAAGTCAAAGCCTTTCAAGAGCTCTGGAAATCCATAGGTCATGCGCAACTGGCCGGTCACCGTGTCCATGCCCACCGCCGCCAAGCCAAAGCCCAACATCATGGAAGCAATGGTTTTGGCCGGTGGCTCACGGCTCATGCCCACAAAGCTGCAGAAGGTGAGCAACTGCACTGCAAAAAACTCGGCCGGGCCAAACTTGAGCGCAAATTTGGCCAGCCACGGCGCCAAAAACGTGATCAGCAACACCGCAAACAAGGCGCCCACAAATGATGAGGTGAAGGCCGCCGTGAGCGCCTGCGCCGCCTGGCCCTGCTGGGCCATCGGATAACCGTCAAAAGTGGTGGCCACCGACCACGGTTCACCGGGGATGTTGAACAGGATGGAGGTGATGGCGCCACCAAACAGCGCGCCCCAATAAATGCACGACAGCATGATGATGGCCGACGTGGGGTTCATCGAGAAGGTGAGCGGCAGCAAGATGGCAATGCCGTTGGCGCCGCCCAGCCCGGGCAGCACACCGATCAGCACCCCCAGCGTGATGCCCACCAGCATGAAACCCAGGTTGGGCAGTGTGAGTGCCACGCTGAAGCCGTGGGCAAGATTGGTCAGCTCATCCATCTAAAACCCCAGCAAGCGTTCGATTGGGCCTTTGGCCAGCGGCACCAGAAACCAGCGCTCAAAGACCAAGAAAAATACCACCGGCACCCCCACCGACACCGCCGCAGTGGTGGCCACGCCGTATTGGCCGTAGCGCCGCATGAAATAGGCAATCAACATGGCGGACGCCAGGTAAATGCCCAGCGGAAAGATCAGCCCCACATACACCACCATGGGCACAAACACGGCCACCACCTGGCTGATCTGCGCCCGGGTGGCAAAGGCCGCATCAGCCCGGCGCCAGCGCCACAAGGTGCTGGCCAGCGTCCAGCCGCTGGCGCCTAGCAACAGCAGACCGATGTAAAACGGAAAGTAACCCGAGCGTGGCCCGTCATCGGCCCAGCCAATGCCCACACGCAGGCTGTCGGCGATCACCAACACCGCCAGCAGCACCAAAAATGCGGCAGTACACAACTCGGGCCAGCGGTTGCCCATGCTGGGCTCATTGGGGTGTTCAGGGGGGCTCATGCGCACACTCCAGACGGGGTGGATGCCAGCGGGCAACAGCCGGCTGGACGACAGGCAGACGGGACGACAGACCGGGCGAAAAACAGGCCGGATCAGTTGGCAATGAAGCCGGCGTCTTTCATCAAGCTGCGGTGTAGCTGCTCGTTTTTGCCCAGCCAGTCAAAAAATTCAGAACCCGTCAAAGCGGTGGGTTTGAAAGCGCCTTTGTCCATGAACTCTTTCCACTCGGGCAGCGCACGCAACTTGCCAAACAGGGTGGTGTAGTAGGCCACCTGTTCGGGCGTGACACCCGGCGGCATGAAGATGCCACGCAACATCAAATAGTCCACTGGAATGCCGGCCGAGATGCAGGTGGGGATGTCGGCCCAGGCCTGGGTGGCGGTCAGTTTTGCGGTGTAGGGCAGTTTGTCCTTGTCCATCACACACAGCGGGCGCAGCTTGCCGGCGCGCCACTGCGATTCGGCCTCAATCGGGTTGTTGACGGTGGAATCCACGTGTTTGCCCACCAGTTGCACCGCCACCTCACCACCGCCTTTGTAGGGGATGTAGGTCATCTTTTTGCCGGCGGCTTTCTCCAGCATCACGGTGATGATCTGGTCTTCTTGTTTGCTGCCGGTGCCGCCCATCTTGAAGGTATTGGCCGGCTGGGCCTTGATGGCCTCAAAGTAAGCCTTGGCGGTTTTGTGCGGGGACTCCTCATTCACCCACAGGATGAACTGGTCCAGCGCCAGCATCTGCACCGGTGTCAGGTCACGCCAGTTGAAAGGCACACCTGTGGCCAGCGGCGTGGTGAACAGGTTGGACAGGGTGATGACAATTTTGTGCGGATTGGCCTTGTCGCCTTTCACATCCAAAAAACCCTCAGCCCCTGCCCCACCCGCCTTGTTGACCACGATGACGGGCTGTGGACTGAGCTTGTGCTTGGCCACCACACCCTGGATGAAGCGCGCCATCTGGTCGGCCCCACCGCCGGTGCCGGCGGGCACCACAAATTCAATCGGCTTGGTGGGCTCCCAGGCGGCCAATGCAGGCAGGGCCAGCAAGCTGGCGGCAGCCCAGGCGGCACGGGTCAGAATGGAACGGAGAGCGGTACTGCGCATGACAACTCCAGCAGGGTGGACAGGGAACGGTGAATGGAAGACGGTGGACGGTGCGGCACCGTGCGGGGCCGGGTGCGGCGTGGCCCAAGCTGGTTGTCCTGGCCAAGGCCGGTGCGGCCGACCAGAACAAGCGCTCAGCACCAGCGCTCAGCCCAGGCCCAGCTTTTGCGCCAGACCAATGCGCTGCAGCTTGCCGGTGGCGCCTTTGGGGATCTCGTCCATGAACAAGATCTTCTTGGGCACTTTGTAGTCAGCGGCGCGGGTGGCCACAAAAGCCTGCAATTCACGCTCGGTGGCGGCCTGGCCTTCACGCAGCACCACCACGGCGGCCACCTCCTCGCCCAGCTTGGGGTGGGGCATGCCAAAACACACCACTTGGGCCACGGCCGGGTGGTCCATCAGCAGCTCGTCCACCTCGCGGGGGCTGATTTTTTCGCCGCCGCGGTTGATGATTTCTTTCAGCCGGCCGGTGATGCTGATGTAGCCCTCATCGTCCATCTGGCCCTGGTCACCGGTGCGGAACCAGCCGTTCAGATAACCCTCGGCGTTGGCCGTTGGGTTGTTCTCGTAACCCAGCGTCACGTTGTCGCCGCGGATCACGATTTCACCCATGCCGCCAGCGCCCAGCAGCATGCCGCTGGTGCCCATGATGGCCACCTCAGGCCCAGCAGCACGCCCCACGGTGCCGGGCTTGCGGCCGGCGGGTGGCAGTGGGTTGGACGTCATCTGGTGGGTGGCCTCGGTCATGCCGTAGGCCTCGATCAGCGGGGCGTTGAACACCGCTTCCAGCGCCTTGATCACTTGCGGCGGCATGGATGAGGACGATGAGCGCATGAAGCGCAGCGGGTGGCGCGCAATGGTTTCGCTGTTCTTGCTGGCCCGGCCAACGATGGCCTGGTGCATGGTGGGCACGGCGGTGTACCAGGTGGGCTTGGCCTCGTCCATCCAGCCAAAAAACTTGAGCGCATTGAAGCCGGGCGTGCAGAACACTTGTGAGCCCGCCGCCAGCGGCGCCAACACCCCGGCGATGAGGCCGTGGATGTGGAACAGCGGCATGATGTTCAAGCCGCAATCAGCGGCGGTGAACTGCAGCGTGGCGCCGATGTTGCGGGCCGATGCACACAAATTACGCTGCGACAGTGGCACGATCTTGGGCCGTGAGGTGGTGCCCGAGGTGTGCAGCACCATCGAGATGTCATCGGGCTGGGCATAACCCCCGGCCGCTGCGGGCTGCGCTGTTGCCGCCGCTGGCTGGCGCGGCTGCAGTGTGAAGCTGCCAGCACCCTGGCCGGGCTGGGCCACCAGGTCAATCACCTGCACACCCAGTTTCTCGGCCACCGCCACGGCGGGTGAGGCACTGCCCTGCTCCACGATCAACGCCTTGGCATGCAGGTCAGCCAGGTAGAACTCAAACTCATCGGCGCGGTAGGCCGGGTTGAGCGGTGCGCTGGCCACACCGCAGGCACAGGCGGCAAAGCATGCCGCCATTTCGGCGCCGTTGTTCAGCACGATGGCCACGCGGTCATTGCGGCCGATGCCCCAGGCATTGAGCTGGGCCAGTGTGCTGCCAACCAGTTGGCGCAGCGCCTCAAAAGAGAGTGCGCTGCAGCCGGGCGCGCACAAGGCGGGGGCGGCATTGGCGCCAGTGGTCAACAAGTCTTTGAGCGACGACGAATGCATGGATGAAAAACCCGAGAAGAAAGAAGAAACCACAGCCAGCGCACGCGGGCCGCACCGAGCCAAAAGACAAACCGGTGGGCCGCCGTGGTTGCCAAGGATTGGATGCCTCACCGGTGTTGTGCCGCAAGGCACCATGCTGACCGACAACGCCAACCACCAGCGCCGACCGCCAGCACCAGCACCCGCACCAGCACCAGCAGGATGCCATGTGGGCCGGCCCGATTGGCGCAGCCGGGACCGGGTTGGTCGCGGTGGCCACCCACCAGCCATGGGCTCAAAGGTGCTGGATAAGCACTGCTACCGAGTCTGCCATTTTTGGCGAAGCCTTGACCATCCGGGCTTTCATCACAGGGATGCCGGGTGTGCCGGCAGGCCAGCCGCCAGCAGGCTCAGATCGCGTCGAAGCGGATGCTGGCCAGCGCCACGGTATTGCCACCACGCCGACGCGCCTCGGCCAGGGCGACCAGGCAGGCGGCCGTCAACTCATCATGGTTGTGGGCGGTGTGCGGGAAACTGGCCACACCCATGGCCACGCTGAAGCTCAGCTCCACCCCGTCCAGCATCACGATCTGGGTCGCGCACTGGCGGCGCAGGCCCTCCATGCGCGAATGCGCGGTGGCCAGGCCCACACCCGACAACAGCACCGCAAAGTGGCTTTCGTCGAGCCGGCAAGACGCGTCCATCGCCCGGGTGTTGCCACGCAGCAGCCGGCCCATGGCCTCGCAGATGCGGTCATGGGCGCGCCCACCCAGCGCCTGCACCCGGTCGTTGTAGCCATCCAGCGCCATGTAGACCAGGGCAAATTCACGGTGCTCGCGGGCCGACAAGTCCAGCTCGCGGCGCATTTGGTCGTCAAAATGCACCCGGCTGTACAGGCCGCTGGCTTGGTCACGCAGGCCTTGGTCGGCCAGCTCAAGGCGCAGGCTGTCGTTGGCTTTTTGCTGTTGCTCCAGCTGGTCCAGGGCCACCCGCAGTTGGCTGTCGCGCTGGCGCTGTGGGCCCAAGTCTTGCCAAATGCTGCAGATCAGGCGCTGGCCAGGGGCCAGGTCAGCGGCGCTGGACAAGACCCGCAGCACCTGCAGGTCACGCCGGCCGCAAGGCAGATCAAGCCGGTGCTCGCTGCACAGCAGGCTGCCTTGGGCCAGCGCGGTTTGATCCGCAGCGCGCAGCAGGGCGGCAGGCACCGGGCCCAGCAGGTCGGCGTCGGTGCAGCCGGTCAGGTCATCACCAGGCTGGCCCAGCAAAGCGCACAGGGCCGGGTTGGCCACAAGATAGCGCCCATCATCCGCACGCTTGATGCCGACAGCGAGACCTTGCTGCTGGGCCAACGCCAGCAGGGTATGGGCCAGAAGCCCGTCAAATTCCATTGCTGCGCATGTCCGGTTGAACCAGGGGCCAGGAGGGCGATCAGGTGCGACCAGGGTCGCGGTCATCGTGAGGCATGGGTGCAGTCAGGGCAGCTGCAAACATCTGGTCGGTATTTGATTTTGAGGACCGGGGTTGTGCGCCACAAGCCACGGCATGGCAGTCCCCCTAACAATGATGATAGCGAGCGTCAAATACTGCGCAGCAATGGCCAGTCTGGTTTCCCGTGGATTCGGTAACGAACCGGCTTGTGGCTTATCCCAACAGCACCTGCATGCTGTGCTCATACAGCGAGGTGAGATGCTCAAACGTGGCCAGCAAGGCCTGGCTCTCCCGGCCCAGTGCATTGCGGCCGGCGTTGGGGTTGGCCCCGGCCGCACGGCGCAGGCCGTCCAGCAGGCGCTGCCACTGGCCACGGGCCTGGGCCAATGCGGCGCGGATGGCGTCAGTGGCCAGCGGTGCCTGCTCCAGCAAGGCCATGGTGGCCTCAAACGCCTGCATGGTGGACGCCGCCGAAGCCGCTTGTGCAGCCGCCTCAGCCGGGTCTAACAGGCCGGCCAACAGGGCTTGTTTGGCCAGGCGCTGCGACAGCATGCGCTGGCGCCCGCACAGGTTGACCAGGCGCAGGCTGCGGCGGCCGCTGGCGTCTTCCAGGGCCACGGTCAGGCCATCGGCCTGCACCAGCAAGGCCTCGGCCAGTGCATCGGCCTGCAGCAGCACGGGGCCCCACGGCCGCGCCGGGCTGCTGGCCCGGCTGGGCGCGGCACTGGCGTCACGCGCCACCTGGGTCAAGGCGCGTGACGCCGCCAAGGTGTCCACCAAGCAGATGGCTACCGGCCCGTCGGGCTGCAGCGACGCCAGATGGTCCAGGTTGACCTGCAGGCGCTGCAGCGTTTGGTCCAGGCCGTCGTCGGTGGGCACCCGGCCCGGCGTGCTGCCGGCCCGCAAAGCCAAGGCCTTGACGCAGTGTTGCGACAGCATGCGCAATTGGCCGGCCCGGTTGATGGCATCGGCCGCACGGGCAGTTTCAATCAAGGAGCGTGACACCTCGCCCACCCGCAGATTGGCCTGCATGGACGCAGCGCGCAGCAGCGAGAAGGCGTCGTCCTCACTCAGCTGCTGGCCACGCATCAGGATGCCTTTGGCCCGGTCTACCCACTTGCGCTCGTCCAGCCGGGCCATTGCGCCTTGCAGCGTCAGTTGCACGGCCTGCTCACGCCCAAAACGGGCCAACGCCAGGCCGATGGCGGCTTGCAGGGCCAGTGCGTCGGGTGGGCCAGGCAGCCAAGCTTGCAGGTGCAGGTCCAGCAGGCTGTCCATCTTGTCCGGCAACGCCACTGCGCCCACCACCAACACGGGCCGGGGCGCACCGGCCGCCAGCAGGGCCAGGGCCGCCGCCAAGGTGGGTGGCAGCCCAGCCGCGCCGCCCTGCCCGTCACCCAGGCAGGCAACGACCACTTGCGGTGCAAGGCGTATCGCTTCACGCACCAACATGTGGCACGGCACGGTACCCAGCACAGGATGGCCTGCGGCGTGCAGGGCGTCGGCCAGGGCCACGGGTGCGCTGCTGCCGGCCTGCGCGCGCGGGTGGTCGGTGGTGACGATCAGCACGGTCATCAAAGTCTGGCGGCGCGGGTGGTTGGGTGGGGTTTGGTGGGCGGGGCAAGCACGGCTTGCGCCAAGACCGCGCAGCAGACCGGCGGGCCGCAACAAGCCAGCAGCAGACGGCCTTGCTGGCACGAATGCTGCATTGCACCACGGGACGGATGTGACGATGCATCCGGGCAGGTTTTGCCGGCCGCCCGCCAGCGGTGTGGCGCACACCCGCGAAGCAGCAGCTCCGCCCAATCGCGCCAAGCCTGTGCATGCAGCCCGCTCATTTGTTGCAAATGCCTGTTGCCAGTGACCGCCGCAGGCGACCTCCGCAAGCGCATGCCAGCCGCTGATCGGCAGCCGCCACAGGCACACAACCCCATCCAACCTTACCCAACGCCCGGCAGCGCCAGCACGCTACGGCAGCGCCACGCCAACCACCCCATCCGCCCTCAGGAGAACCTGCATGAAAAAAATGAATCTGGTGTTGATCGGCAACGGCATGGCCGGTGTGCGCACGCTGGAAGAGCTGCTGAAGATTGCGCCCGACCTGTACAACATCACG
>JAYVLI010000163.1:0-3370 GCA_043759535.1 Betaproteobacteria bacterium
GTCACCCGACCGGCTGATGACGCCCTGATCTGGGTCCACCAGCTGAATGCGGTTGGTTGCCAGGCCGAAGCCTTGCCTTTGATCGAGATTGGTGCGCCCACTTCGCTCGCAGAGGTGGCAGCTTTGCAAGCCACTTGGCAGTCGCTTGACGCCTATGCGGCCTGTCTTTTTGTCAGTGGCAACGCGGTGGAGCACTTTTTTAGATCAAATAGCCCGCCAGCCGAGACAACCATTGCCAAAATTGCTATTGAAAAGATAGCGTCTTCAGGCGTTCGCTGCCTGGCGCCGGGCCCTGGCACCGCGACAGCGCTGCGGGCAGCGGGCGTGCCTGCCGCGCAGATTGACGCTCCACCGCCTGATGCGAGTCAGTTTGACTCACAAGCCCTGTGGCAGGTGATTGGCCCTCGTGACTGGCGAGGCCAGCGCGTGCTGGTGGTGCGTGGCGACAGCGTGACCGCTGAACCGTCGGGCAACCTGGGCACCACACCCGGCCGCGACTGGATCGCCCGGCAATGGACCGAGGCCGGGGCCACTGTGGACTTTGTCAGCGTGTACGAACGCAGGCCGCCACTGCTGACGCCCATGCAATGCCAGCGGGCCCAAGCGGCGAGCACCGACGGGTCGGTCTGGTTGTTCAGCAGCTCTGAAGCAGTGGGCCACCTGGTCAGCACCGCCGCCCTGGCAGGCACCAACTGGGGACGTGCCCGTGCCGTGGCCACGCACCCCCGCATCGCCGAGCGCGTGCGGCGGGCGGGCTGGGGGCCGGTTGAAGAGTCCCGCCCGGCGCTGGCGGACATTGTTCGCGCCGTAGCCGTTGTTGGCGCGGCCAAATCGGCTCGATAGAATCGTGGCTCCCATGACCGATCGCCCTCCAGCGTCTTCCGAGTTCGTTGCGCCCTTGCTGACCGCGCAGGCCACGCCACGCCCGGCGTTGCCGACCACTGCGGGTGCTGCTGCACCCATGACGCTGGCCCAGCTGATGGCGTGGCTGACAGGCGGACTGGCCGTGGTGGCCCTGGTCGGCTGTGCCTTGCTGTGGCAAAAGCTGGACCGCATTCAGGAAGAGCTGGCCAAGCGCAGCCTGGACGCGGGTGCCCAGTCAATGGAGGCACGCGGCCTGGCGCGCCAGGCGCAAGACAGCACCCGCGAGCTGGCAGCACGTCAAACCCTGCTGGAAACCCGGCTCAGCGAGGTCAGCCTGCAACGCAGCCAGCTGGAAGAGTTGATGCAGACGCTGTCGCGCTCGCGCGACGAGACCCTGGTGGTGGATGTGGAGTCGGCCCTTAAACTGGCCCAGCAGCAGGCCCAGCTGGCCGGCACCGCTGAGCCTCTGCTGGCCGCCTTGCAAGCCGCCGACCAGCGCATTGCCCGCGCTGCCCAGCCGCGCCTGAATCCGCTGCAGCGCGCCATCGTGCGGGACCTGGAGCGCATCCGCTCGGCCAACCTGACCGATGTGCCTGCGCTGTTGCTCAAGCTCGACGAGCTCGGCCGCCTGACCGACGAGCTGCCATTGGCCAACGGGCCTGTCAGCAAGTTTTCCACTGCGGCCAGCCCCACGCCAGCGGCCGGTAAAAGTGCTGCCAACGCGTCCGCTCCTGCCGAATCCCGTTCCTTTTTGCCAGACTGGCTGGGCCTGAAAGACGTCAATGCCTGGGGCCAGCGCCTGTTGAACACGGCGTGGAGTGAAGCCAGCAAGCTGCTGCGTGTCAGCCGCATTGACCAGCCTGAAGCCGCGCTGATGTCGCCTGAACAAGGGTTTTTCCTGCGTGAAAACCTCAAGTTGCGCCTGCTCAACGCCCGCATGGGCTTGCTGTCGCGGCAAACCGACACGGCTCGCGCCGACCTGGCGACCGCCGGCACTTGGCTGGGCAAGTATTTCGATGCCGCTTCCCGCAAGACACAAACCGCTGCCCAGTTGTTGCAGCAGGTGCAGGCGCAGCTCAAAACAAGCGACCTGCCGCGTCTGGACGAAACCATGGCGGCTCTGGCCACAGCAGCTGCTGGCCGCTGAAGCACCGCAGGACCCACCGTGATTCGTGCTGCACTTTGGTTTTTGGCCCTGTTTGGGGTGGCGGTGGCCACCGCCTTGGTGGCTGGCAACAACCGGGCGGTAGTCACCGTGTTCTGGCCACCGCACCGCGTTGATGTGTCGTTCAACCTCCTGGTGCTGCTGTTGGCCGGGCTGTTTATGTTGGTGTACCTGGCCACACGGGCGCTGACGGCGGTGTTTTCACTGCCACTCGAAGCCCGCCGGTGGCGTGCCCAGCAAAAAGAACGCGCCATGTACGGCGCACTCATGGACGCGCTGTCGCATCTGATGGCCGGCCGTTTTATCCGCGCCACCCGTTCGGCCGAAATGGCCCTGGCGCAGGAAAAAAGCCTGACTGCCCTGACCCAGCCATCGGCCCAGAGTCTGATTGGTCACCACGCAGGCCGCGCCGAGCAGCTGCGCGCGCTGGCGCACCTGCTGGTGGCGGAAAGCGCGCAGTCGCTGCAGAACAAACCGCTGCGGGATGCCAATTTGCAGCTTGCCCTGAACAGTTCGGGAGTGCGCCATGCCCAGGAGGTGCGGGAAGGTGCGCAGTTTCGTGCAGCCCGTTGGGCTCTTGAAGACCGGGACCCTGCGACCGCGTTGGACTGGCTTTCCCAATTGCCCCAGGGGGCGGGGCGGCGCACATTGGCGCTGCGCGTTCGCTTGAAGGCAGCGCGTCAGGCACGGCAGATCACGGTGGCGTTGGAAACGGCCCGTCTGTTGGCCAAACACCGTGCGTTTTCAGCGGGTGCTGCGCAAAGCATTGTGCGCGGCCTGGCGCTTGAATTGCTCAACGACGCGCACGACCCCGTCCAGCTGCAACAGGCTTGGCAATCCTTGGATGCCAGCGAACGCGCCATCCCTGAATTGGCGGTCCATGCTGCGGCCCGGTTGGTGGCGCTGCAGGGTGAAGCGGCGCTGGCGCTCGTCTGGCTGGCACCGGTGTGGGAAGAAATGATCAAACCCCGGTCCGAGATGGGTGACAAGCTGCGCATCAAACTGGTCGGGGTGATGGAGTCGGGCTTTGAGTCCCTGGATGCCGCTTGGCTGGCACGCATCGAGGCTGCGCAAACCGGCAGTCCCCGCGACGCGAACCTGCAGTACCTGGCCGGCATGGCCTGCCTTAGCCGCCAACTGTGGGGCAAGGCCCGTCAGTTGCTGACCCAGGCCGTGATGGGCCTGCAAGACACCGGCCTGCGACGCAACGCCTGGCGTGCCCTGGCGGCGCTGGCCGAGCAGCGGGGTGATGAGTCCGCCGCCGTGGAAGCCTACAAACAGGCTGCCCAGCCCTGACCTGTTCGTGGTGGCCGACGCAGCCGGGTCTGCATCGCACCCCTG
>JAYVLI010000164.1:0-17464 GCA_043759535.1 Betaproteobacteria bacterium
ACGGTGCGCATTGCGGTGGTGTCGTTTGCCGGTGCGGCTGCGGTGGTGCAGCCGCCCACCTTCAACCGCGAGGATGTGGTGGCAGCCATTGACCGCTTCCAGCTGCAGCGCGGCACGGCCATCGGCTCGGGCCTGGTGTTGTCACTGGCCACGCTGTTTCCGGATGACGGCATCGACATCTCGCAGATCACCGGCCAGAAGGCCATGCCACCCGCGCCGGGGGAGCAGAAGGAAAAGAAGCCCTTTGTGCCTGTGGAGCCTGGCAGTTATGCCTCGGCCGCCGTGATCTTGCTGACCGACGGCCAGCGCACCACCGGGCCCGACCCGATGGAAGCCGCCAAGATGGCGGCAGAACGTGGAGTCAAGGTTTACACCGTGGGTGTGGGCACCAAAAACGGCGAAGTGATCGGTTTTGAGGGCTGGAGCATGCGGGTGCGGCTGGACGAGGACACGCTGAAAAACATCGCCAACGCCACCCGTGCCAACTACTTTTACGCCGGCACCGCCGAAGACCTGAAGCAGGTCTACCAGGGCTTGAGCAGCCGGCTGGTGGTGGAGACCAAAGAGACCGAAATCACCGCCCTGCTGGCCGCTGCCGGTGCCTTGCTGGCCCTGCTGGGCGCGGGTTTGAGTGTGTGGTGGTTTGGGCGGGTGCTGTAGCACCCGGGGCAAGTCGGCCCTGGCCGGGCTTAGTCAGCTTCACCAACAGAGGCCTGTAACGCGGCCACCAGCGCCAGCAATTGCTGCTGCAGCGCTTGTGCCTCGGCCTGCAGTTGGGCTGTGGCGAGCATGGGTTGCAACTTGCAACGCGCTTCCAGCGCCGAAGCTTGAGCCTGCACCGCATCGGCGCCAATCACCGCTGCCGCACCGCGCAGCGCATGGGCGGCCTGGCCCAGCGCCAGGGCCTGGCTGCGTGGATCGGCAAGCACCGGCAGGCCGCTGCGGTATTGCCGCAAAAAGCTGTGCAGCACCCGCGCCAACACGTCCTCCCGGCCAGCCAAGCGCAGCAGCGCGGCTGATGGGTCAAAGCCAGGGATGCGTTGCAGGGCCTGGGTCAATACGGCCTGCGCCGCATGGGCGGCGGGCAACGGTGGGGTGATGGCTTGCTGTTGCGGCAGCTGCGGTAGCTGCGGCGGCCCGGCTGGCTGCCTCTGCGGCAACCAGCGCAGCAGGGCGGCATACAGCCGCGCCGGGTCCACCGGTTTGGCAATGTGGCCGTCCATGCCGGCGGCCAGGCAGGCGTTGCGGTCTTCACCAAAGGCGTTGGCGGTCATGGCCAGGATGGCCAGCGGGCGGGTGGGCTGCGGCCCGAAGTGGGCGCGGATGGCGCGGGTGGCGGCCAGGCCGTCCATGCCCGGCATTTGCACATCCATCAGCACCAGGTCGGGTGCGTCCGGGCCAGCCTGGGTGGCCAAAGCCATGGCCTGGGCGCCGCTGTCGGCCAGCAGCACGGTCAGGCCAATACCGCGCAACAGCTCAGCAGCCACCTCCAGGTTGACCGGGTTGTCGTCCACCAGCAGCACCCGGGCACCGGCATGGCGCTGGCGCAGCAAGGCCTCGGCCGGGCTGGGCTGCTGCTGGCCGGCAGCCAGCGGCTGGCCCTGGCGTTGCACGCTGCGCAGCAGGCTGTCGTGCAGTGACGACGCGCTGATGGGCTTGACCAGCACTGCGTCGAACCCAACCTCTCTGGCGGCCTGGCGCATGGCCGGGTCGTCGTGCGCGGTGACCAGCAGGCTGGGCGGCAGGCCGGCACCCAGCAGGCCACGCAGTTGGCGCAGGGTCTCGATGCCGTCCATCGGTGCCATGCGCCAGTCGATCAGCAGCACGTCATAGGCCTCGCCACGCACCAGCGCGCGCTGCACCTGGGCCACGGCGGCCTCACCCGAGGCTTGCAGGTCCACCTGCAAGCCCAGCAGCTCCAGCCGGTCACGCAGGGCCGTCCGGCTTTCGGCCAGGTCGTCCACCAGCAAGGCATGCAGGCGCTGCAGGGATGGGGGCGGTGCCTGATCTGGCGCGCTGTTGTCCAGCCCCAACCAGGCAGTGAACCAGAAGCTGCTGCCCTGGCCGGGGCTGCTTTCCAGCCCGGCCTCACCGCCCATCAACAGCGCCAGGTGGCGGGTCAGGGCCAGGCCCAAGCCGGTGCCGCCAAACTGCCGGCTGGTGCTGTTGTCGGCCTGGGCAAAAGCGTTGAACAACTGCGGCTGTTGCGCCGCCGTGATGCCCATGCCGGTGTCACGCACCTCAAAGCGCACCAGTACCCGACCATCGGTTTGCTGCAGTTTTTCAGCGCGCAGCCGCACCCAGCCGTTGTCGGTGAACTTGACGGCGTTGGACAGCAGGTTGAGCAGCGCCTGGGACAGCCGGGTGGCGTCACCACGCAGGCGTTGCGGCAGGTGGTCGGCGTCCAGCACCAGCTCCAGGCCTTTTTGGCGGGCGCGATCACCCACCATCTCGCAACTGCGGGCAAGCAGCGTGTCCACCGAGAACGTGGTGTCCTCCAGCTCCAGCTTGCCGGCCTCGATCTTGGACAGGTCGAGGATGTCGCTGATCAACTGCAGCAGGTGCTGGGCGGCGGCGGTGAGTTTGTCGATGCGGTCACGCGCCAGGCCGTCGGTGCTGTCACGGCGCATCAGGTGGGCCAGGCCGATGATGGCGTTCATCGGGGTGCGGATCTCATGGCTCATGTTGGCCAAAAAGGCACTTTTGGCGCGGTTGGCGGCTTCAGCGGCGTCACGTGCCAGGCGCAGTGTCTCTTTGGCCTGCTGCAGCGGGGTGATGTCGGATGCCAGCACCACAAAACCGACCACCACACCGTCTCGCCAGTCGGGCAGGTAATGCACTTGCACCACCCGCACGGTGCCGTCGCGGCTGCTGTCGCTGCGCTCAAAAAATTGCGCCTTGCCTTGCAGCGCGGCCAGACGCAGCGGGATGCGCACTGCGTCTTCATGGCTGGGCACCATCTCGGCCGGGCGCCGGCCCAGCGCGGTCTCGGGCGTCTGGTCAAACCAGTCGTACCAAGCCCGGTTGGCGTAGCGGCAGCGCAGCTCAAAGTCCCAATACACAACCCGCGCGGGCAGGTTGTCGGCAATCGTGCGCACCAGCCGGTTGGCATCGTTCAGGGCCTGGTTGGTGCTGCGCAGCTCGGCGGTGCGCTGGTCTACTGTGGCGGCCAGGTGGGCCCGCTCGTGTTGCAGGTCGGCTTGCAGGCGGGCCAGCTCGGTGATGTCGCGCGAGATGCAAAACAGGCCGGTGACCTGACCTGCGGCATCCCGCAGCGGGCCTTGGGTGGCCAGGAAGGTGCGGGCACCGTCCAGCGTGGTCAGTTGGTGTTCGATGGTGATGGCTTGGCCGCTGCTCAGGACCTGGCGCTCAATGCTCAACAAATACGCCGCCTGGTCGGGCGGCAACACGGCGTGGGCCTGCAAACCCAGCAGTTGCGCAGGGGTGCGGCCCAACACCGCAGCAGCGGCGCGGTTGACCATCACAAAGCGGTGCGCCAGGTCTTTGGCAATGATGGCGTCGGTGGAGGTGTGGACCACCGCCTGCAGCAGCGCGGCGGCGTCGAGCTGGCTGCGCTGGTTGCGCGCCAGGTCTTGCGCCTGCCGCAGGGCCAGGCGCTGGCTGTTTTGGCGCGCCAGCAGGCCCAGCGCCAACATCATGGCCAGTGCGGCCAGGCTGATCCAGGCCAGGCTGCGCCAGGTGGGTGCGTCCACCTCGCTGCGGTCAATGCGGGCCACCAACCACCAGTCTGTGCCACTGACCGGCAATGCGGTCAGCCACGACGGCTGCTGGTCGTAGGTGATGCCCGCAAACACCTGGCCGGCCGGCTGCTCACCCCGCACCACGCTGGCCACGGCCGGCGCATTGGCGCCTTGCAGTGGCTGGCGCCACTGGCCTGCGGCATTGCGCTGGCGCTTGAAGTTGCTGAGCGCCAGCATCTGCTCGCCATCACGCCGCCACAACACGGTCTCACCGGTCTCGCTGGTCGGCGGCCCGCCTTGCAGCAGCGGCAGCAGGGTGTGTTGCGGGTCCAGCCGCAGCAGCACTGCCGCACGTGCCGGCCGGCCGCTGGCCTGCAGCGGGATCACCACATCCAGCCGCAGCGGCAACACGCTGTCGGCTTGCCAATACGGCGCGCTGTGCTGCACCTGGCCACTGCCCAGCGCCTGGCGCGCCAGGCTGCGCACGGCCTCGGGCAGGTCAGCCGGCACGCCGGGCTCAGCGGCCCAGACCTGGGCTTGTGCGTCCAGCACCAGCGCGGCAACAGCGCCGTTGCTGCGCCGGTATTCGATGGCACGCAGCAGCAGGCGCTGGGCAGCAGCCTTGCCGGCGGGGCTGTCTTGTGCGCTGGTGGGCTCGGTCATTGCGGCCCACAGCGGGCTGGCCGCCAAGAAGCGGGCCGGCGCCAGTTGGGCATCCAGCCAGGCGGTGACTTGCAGGCGGCGCATCTCGGCTGCGGCCTGCAGGCGGCTGGCGGCCTGTTCACGCTGCATGCTGCGTTCATGGTCCATGGCCAGACCGGCCAGCAGCGCCACCAGTGCCAGGCCCAGCCACAGGGGCCAGCGCGACAGTGGCACGGTTGCTGCTGCGGCGGTGCCGGGCGGTGGTTGGCCCGTCATCTGCCAGCCACCCGATCAGGCCTTGCCAGGTCACGACCCTGCACACACAGCTTGGTCAACAGAGGGCTCCAGAAAGATCGCCGGGCCGGGGCGGCGCGGTGGCTGGGTTTGACACAGTGGCCGCAGGACCGCCGGCCAAGCCCGGTTGTAGCATGGGTTTTCAGCAAAGTGCCGGACGGTGGTGCCAGTCCGCAACGCCGCACCCCCACCCACCCGCCGCGCCCCCATGCCTTTTGCCGATCTGGACAATCTCCCCGAAGACGACCTCCACCACCGCGCTGACCGCGCCACCGCCGGCAGCCGCAGCACCTGGGTCAGCGTGGTGGTGAATGTGGCACTCAGTGCCACCCAAATCAGCGTGGGCCTGCTGTCCAAATCACAAGGCCTGGTGGCTGACGGCATCCACTCCTTGTCTGATCTGGTGGCCGATGTGGTGGTACTGGTCGCCGGCCACCATGCCCGCAAAGACGCCGACACCGACCACCCTTACGGCCACCAGCGCTTTGAGACCGCCGCGTCACTGGTGCTGGGTGGGCTGCTGCTGGCGGTGGGTGTGGGCATGTTGTGGGCAGCCGTACTCAAGCTGCAAAACGCGGCGGCGGTGCCGCAGGTGCATGGCGTGGCGCTGTGGGTGGCGGGCATCGCACTGGTGGCCAAAGAGGGCTTGTTCCGCTACATGCTGGCGGTGGCCAAGCGGGTGAAATCCAGCCTGCTGGTGGCCAATGCCTGGCATGCACGCTCAGACGCCGCATCGTCGCTGGTGGTGGGCATCGGCATTGCGGGCAACCTGGCCGGCTACCCCATCCTGGACCCGATTGCCGCGTTGATCGTGGGTTTCATGGTGGCCCGCATGGGCTGGGGTTTTGGCTGGGACGCCCTGCACGATCTGATGGACCGGGCGGTGGACGAGGCCGAAGTGGCCGCCATCCGCCAAACCCTGGTGGAGACCCCCGGGGTGCACAACGTCCATGATGTGCGCACCCGCAAGATGGGCGACTTGATTGTGGTGGACGCCCATCTGGAGGTGGACGCCGCCATCACGGTAGAGGCCGGCCACGACATCGCCGTGCTGGCCCAGCAGCGGGTGCTGCAACACCACCGTGTGCTGACGCTGATGACCCATGTGGACCCGTGGCGGCGGCCGGATGGTGACCATGCAGCGGGCCAACAGGGGCCAGCGCCGGGCTGACCGGCGAACCGTCTGACCGCCCACTCCAGCGCTGCAGGCGGTGGTGGCTCAGGTGCCTGCGTCAGCGGCGCGATCCGCCACCACATCGGCCGCCACATCGGCGGCCACATCGACCGCGCCAGCATGGTGGCCCTCGTGGCGCTGCGGGTCTTGCCGCGCCAGTGCATGGCTGACGGCGCGCTGCAGCTTGCCGGCCGCACCTTGCAGCGCGCCATGCACGGTGCTGGCCTGCTCACGCACCACCACCGGTGCCAGGCCCACCACACGGGCCTCCAGCAGGCATTGCACTTCGTCAGGCCCGGCTTTGGCGGGGCTGTTGGCATCGGTCAGGTGGGCCTCGACCCGGGTGATTTGCTCACCAAAACGGTCCAATGTGTCGCTCATCAAGGCTTTGACGTGGTCAGCCAGCAAGTGGCGTTCGTCAAGATGGGGTGCGGCGTTCAGCAGGATTTGCATGCGGGCTCCAAGCGGGCATCAGGGCTTGCAGTGTGACCGAAGGCGGGCTGCTGCGGCGTCAGCCAATGCGCCGTCTGGCAACCCGGCCCAACCGGCAGATTGATGTCAACCCGGCCCGGGCACCAAATGCCCTTGGTCAAGGTGCAGCACCCGCTGGCAACGCCCGGCCAGCACGGCATCGTGGGTGACCATCACAAACGCGGTGCCACGCTGGCGCGCCAGGTCCAGCATCAACGCAAAAACGGTGTCGGCGCTGCGCCGGTCCAGGTTGCCGGTGGGCTCGTCGGCCAGCACACAGGCCGGCCGGGTGACCAGGGCGCGGGCAATGGCCACGCGCTGGCGCTCACCACCCGAGAGCTGCGCGGGGGTGTGGTGCAGCCGGGCAGCCAGGCCCACGGCCGCCAGCACCTCACGCGCGGCGGCCTGCGCTTGCGCCACCGGCTGCCTGCGGATGCGCAGCGGCATGGCCACGTTGTCGAGTGCCGTAAACTCAGGCAGCAGGTGGTGAAACTGGTAGACAAAGCCCAGGTGCTGATTGCGCCAGGCGCCCTGCGCCGCAGCGTCCATGCTGGCCAGCGCCTGGCCCATCAACTGCACCTGGCCGGCGGACGGTGCGTCCAGCGCGCCCAGCAAATGCAGCAGCGTGCTTTTGCCCGAGCCCGATGCACCGACGATGGCCAGGGTTTCACCGGCGTACACCTGCAGGTCCACCCCGTGCAGCACGGTCACGTCCAGGCCACCATCGGTGAAGCGTTTGCTCAAACCCTGGCAGGCCAGCACCAGGCCGCCGGCAGGCACAGCCGCCAGATCACTCATAACGCAGCGCCTCGGCGGGCTTGACACGGCTGGCGCGCCAACTGGGATAGAGCGTGGCCACAAACGCCAACACCAGCGAGATCAGCGCGATGGGCAGGATGTCGGCCAGCTGCGGGTCACTGGGCATGCGGCTGATCAGGTAGATGCTGCCAGGCAAAAAAGCCATGCCCAGCAGCCGCTCCAGCGCCGGCACCAAGGTGCCGATGTTGAGCGCCACCAACAACCCGAAGGCCACCCCACCCAGCGTGCCAATCACTCCGCTGGCCGCCCCCTGCACCACAAAAATGCCCATCACCGAACGCGGGCTTGCACCCAGCGTGCGCAAGATGGCGATGTCGGCGCGTTTGTCGGTCACCGTCATCACCAGCGTGGACACCAGGTTGAACGCCGCCACCGCCACGATGAGGGTGAGGATGATGAACATCAGGCGTTTTTCAAGCTGCACCGCGTCAAACCAGTTGCGGTTGGTGCGGGTCCAGTCGCGCACCAGCAGGTTGCTGCCCAGGTTGCCCGCCAGTTGCTGGGCCACCGCGCGGGCCTGGTGCAAATCGGCCAATTTCAGCTGGATGCCAGTGGGGCCGTCCAGCCGGTAGAGCTTGGCGGCGTCGTCCAGATCGATCAGCGCCAGGCCGTTGTCGTATTCAAAATGGCCGGCCTCAAACGTGCCACTCACGGTGAAGCGCTTGAGCCGGGGCACGGTGCCGGCGGGCGTGACCTGACCACCCGGGGCCACCAGCGTCACCGTGTCACCCATCTGCACCCGCAGGCTGCGCGCCAGCTCGGCCCCCAGCACGATGTTCCAAGCGCCGGGCTGCAGTTGGGCCAGCACGCTGTCTTTGAGCTGTGCGGCCAGCGGCGTGACGGTGGCCTCAGCCGCCGGGTTGATGCCACGCACCACTGCGCCGCGCATCTCGTCGCCCCGGGCCAGCAGCGACTGCATCGCGATGAACGGCGCGGCGGCCAGCACGGCTGGGTTCTGGCGCGCGTTGGCGGCAGTGGCCTGCCAATCGGGCAGTGCGTTGCCCTGCGGGTCCAGCACCTCCACATGCGCCACCACGCTGAGCATGCGGTCAGTCACCTCTTTCTGGAAACCGTTCATCACCGACAACACGATGATCAGCGCCGCCACACCCAGCGCAATGCCCAGCATCGAGACAAACGAGATGAAGGAGATAAACCCATTGCGCCGACCCGCCCGGCCCGCGCGGGTGTAGCGCCAGCCAATCTGCCATTCATAGGGCCAATTCATAGGGGCGCGATGCTAACTGAGCGGGGGTTGGTGGTTGGGGCTGTGTCCGTGTCCGTGTCCGTGTCCGTGCGCTGGGCTGTGCGTGATCGCTGCGCCGGGGTGCTGTACTCCGCTCCTGCTCGGGGCCAGAGGCCCCGAGCAGGAGCGGAGCCGCTTGCCCGGCGGCCTTGCCAGCATCACGCGGTCTCTGCCGGCAAGACCTGCGCAAACCAGCAACAGCCCCCCCCCGGGATAATCCCCCGCACATGCACCTCATCGTCCCCTTTGCCGGCACGGTATCCGTTGCCGGACTGCAGGCCTTGCAAACCCTGTCGCTGCCGCACCTGGACCGCCTGCTGGCCCGCCTGACCCCCGGGCCGCCATTGGGCAGCGACGAGTTCAGTCTCAATCCGCCGCATGAGCAGGCTTTGGCGCTGGCCTTCGGTTGGTCACACGATGCCACCACCCTGCCCGACTGCGCCCTGCCCTTCGCCGCGCAGCAAGCCCAGGCCCTGGGCTTGCCCGGCGCCACCACCACCGCCTGGGGCTGCCTGACACCGGTGCATCTGCACGCCGGCAGTGAGCAGATCAGCCTGACTGACCCTGCCGCCTTGCAGCTGGACGAGGCCGCATCACGCGCGGCGCTGGATGCCGTGCAGCACCTGTTCACCTCCGAAGGCTTCGATCTGCACTGGGCCGCGCCGCTGGTCTGGCTGGCCAGCCACCCGCAGTTTGATGGCATGGCCACCGCGTCGCTGGACCGGGTGCTGGGTCGCCAACTGACCCCCTGGCTGCCAGACCGCCACAGCGCCCGCCTGGTGCGCCGCTTGCAAAACGAAGTGCAGATGCTGCTGTACACCCACCCGCTGAATAGCCAGCGAGAGGCGACCGGCCTGCCCACCCTCAACTCGTTTTGGCTGAGTGGCTGCGGCAGCTTGCCGATCAACAACACACCGACCAGCACCCCGCTGGCCGAGGCCCCACAGATCGACAACCGCCTGCGCGCCCCCGCGCTGGCCGAAGACTGGGCCGCCTGGTGTGAGGCCTGGCGGGCGCTGGATGCCGGCCCCATTGCCAGCCTGCTGCAGCAGCCCGGCAGCGCCCGCTTGACGCTGTGTGGTGAGCGCTTTGCCCAGCCCTTCAAGCTGCAGCTGCGGCCGTGGTGGCAGCAATGGCTGCAACGCTGGCGCCAGCCCGGCAGTGCCCACGTGCTGGAGGCTTTGTGAGCAAGCCCAACACCCCCACCCTCAGCACCCGTGATGTGCCACCACGCGCCGCCTTTGCGCTAGAGCAAGCCGGTGTTCACCCGCTGCTGGCGCGCCTGTTTGCCGCCCGCGGTGTGCGCAGCGCCGATGAGCTGGACGACGGCCTGGCCCGGCTGCTGCCACCATCCACCCTGCTGGGCAGCGCTGCTGCCGCCGTGCTGCTGGCCGATGCGATTGCCGCCAACCGGCGCATCTGCATCGTGGCCGATTACGACTGCGACGGCGCCACCGCCTGCGCCGTGGCGCTGCGTGGCCTGGTGCTGCTGGGCGCCGCACCGGCCAACGTGGGCTATGTGGTGCCGGACCGTGCGGTGCATGGTTACGGCCTGACGCCGGCCATCGTGGACCTGGCCTTCCCTGGCCTGGCTGCCGTGCTGCTGGGCGCAGCGCCGGCCGCCCCCGCCGCCGTGCTGGTCACCGTGGACAACGGCATTGCCAGCATCGCCGGTGTGGCCCATGCCCGCGCACTGGGCCTGCAGGTGTTGGTGACCGACCACCACCTGCCCGCGCTGGACGCCAGCGGCGCAGTGGTGCTGCCCGAGGCCGATGTGATAGTCAACCCGTCGCAGCCCGGCTGCCAGTTTGAGAGCAAAGCCCTGGCCGGTGTCGGCGTGATGTTTTATGTGCTGCTGGCCCTGCGCGCTGAGCAGCGTGCGCGTGGCCTGTTTGCGGCCGACCAGCAGCCCCGGCTGGATGCCCTGCTGGACCTGGTGGCCCTGGGCACGGTGGCCGATGTGGTCAAGCTCGACAGCAACAACCGCCGGCTGGTGGCGCAAGGCTTGAAGCGGGTGCGCGCCGGCCGCATGCAGCCGGGTGTGGCAGCGCTGTTCACCGCCGCTGGCCGCAGCGCTGAGCGGGCTGCAGGCTTTGACTTCGGCTTTGCGCTGGGGCCACGCATCAACGCGGCAGGGCGTTTGTCCGACATGACGCTGGGCATTGAATGCCTAACCACCGATGACCCGGTGCGCGCCGCTGAGCTGGCCCAACAGCTGGATGCCATCAACCGCCAGCGCCGTGAGGTGGAGGCCGACATGCGCTTGCAGGCCGAGCTGCTGCTGGACCAGTTGCTGGCCCGGCAACTGGACGCTGACGCCACGCCGCCCGCGCTGGTGCTGTTTGATCCGGAATTTCATGAAGGTGTGGTGGGCATCGTGGCCGGCCGGCTCAAAGACCAGTTGCACCGCCCCACCTTTGTGCTGGCGCGCGGCCAGGACGGATTGCTCAAAGGCTCGGGCCGGTCGATCACCGGCTTCCATCTGCGTGACGCGCTGGACCTGGTGAGCAAGCGCCACCCCGGCGTGCTGCGCAAGTTTGGCGGCCACGCCATGGCGGCCGGCTGCACCCTGGATGAAGCCGATCTGCCCATGTTTGCCAACGCGCTGCGCCAGGTGGCGGTGGAGTGGCTGCAGCCCGCCGCACTGGCCCGGGTGCTGGCCACCGACGGCCCGCTGGGGCTGGAATATTTCAACATCGCCACCGTGACGCAGCTGGACGCGCAGGTGTGGGGCCAGGGCTTTGAGGCACCGCTGTTTTGTGATGAGGTGGACGTGCTGCAGCAACGCTTGGTTGGAGAAAAGCATCTGAAGTTGAGGGTGCGCCACGCCGGCCAGTTGCGCGACGCGATCTGGTTTGGCCATGCCGACCCATTGCCAGCCCGGGTGCGGCTGGCCTACCGGCTGAACCTGGACAGTTTTCAGGGCCAGCAGCGCTTGCAAATGGTGGTTGAAGCGGCGCTGTAAAACGCGCTGGCCTGGGGCCAGAATTGGCGCACCCCCACCGCAGGAGACGGCCTTGGCCCACGACCACGACCACGACCACAGCCATGATCACGAAGACGACCACAGCACGCTGAGCGCGATGGACTTGCGGGTGCGCGCGCTGGAAACCGTGCTGACCGAAAAAGGCTATGTCGACCCCGCCGCGCTGGACCTGCTGATCGACAGCTACCAAACCCGCATTGGCCCGCGCAACGGCGCCCGGGTGGTGGCGCGGGCCTGGGTGGATGCCAGCTTCAGCGCCTGGCTGCAGCGTGACGCCACCGCAGCAATCGCCTCACTGGGCTACAGCGGGCGCCAGGGTGAGCACATGGTGGCCGTGTTCAACACCGCCGAGCAGCACAACCTGGTGGTCTGCACCCTGTGCAGTTGTTACCCGTGGTCGGTCTTGGGCCTGCCGCCCACCTGGTACAAAAGTGCGCCTTACCGGGCCAGGGCAGTGCGCACACCACGCGCCGTGCTGGCCGACTTTGGCGTGACGCTGCCAGCCGATCAGGCCGTCCGGGTGTGGGATTCCACCGCTGAAATCCGCTATCTGGTGATCCCCCAACGGCCGGCCGGCACGGCAGGTCTGACCGAGGCGCAGTTGGCCGAGCTGGTGACACGGGATTCAATGATCGGCACCGGGCTGGCCGCCACTGCGCCATGAGCTACACCAACCATGCCGACCTGGGCGGCCTGCCCGGCTTGGGCGCAGTGCATCCTGAGCCTGAAGGTGATCTGTGGCACGCCACCTGGGAGCCGCGCGCCATGGCCCTGACCGTGGCCATGGGCGCTACCGGTGCCTGGAACATCGACCAAAGCCGCAGCGCCCGCGAGACCCTGCCCAACTACCGGCAATGCAGCTACTACCAGGTCTGGCTGGGTGGCTTGCAGCGCTTGTTGGCCGCGCGCCAATTGCTGCACGCCGATGAACTGGCCGCCGGCCATGCCCTGCACCCAGCACCCCCGCTGCCGCGCCGTTTGGCGGCCGACCAGGTGGCCAGCACGCTGGCCAGGGGCGCACCCACCGCCAGGCCTGGTCACACCGCTGCCCGCTTTGCGCTGGGCAATGTGGTGCGCACCAGCAGCAGCTCAACTGAACACCACAGCCGCCTGCCGGCCTATGCCCGTGGCAAGTGTGGTGTGGTGCAAGCGCTGCACGGCCAGCATGTGTTTGCCGACAGCAATGCCCAGGGCCTGGGCGAGCAGCCGCAGTGGCTGTACACGGTGGTGTTTGATGGCGCCACCCTGTGGCCAGACGGTACCGATGCGGTTGATGCGGCAACTGAGACCGCCCTGCAAGTCAGCATCGACGCCTGGGAATCTACCTTGACTTTGGCCACGCCATGATCAGCCCACCCCAGCCAACCACTGGCGAATTACCCGTGTTTGCCGAACCCTGGCAAGCCCAGGCCTTTGCCATGACGCTGCAGTTGCACCAGCGTGGGCTGTTCACCTGGGCTGAATGGGCGGCTGCGCTGGCAGCCCGGATCAGCAGCGCGCAGGCCGCTGGTGATGCCGACCTGGGCGACACCTACTACCAGCACTGGCTGGCAGCACTGGAGTCTCTGGTGGCCAGCAAGGGCGCAGGCAGCGCGGCTGAACTGTCACGCTGCGCGCAGGCCTGGGAGCATGCGGCGGACCGCACACCACATGGCCAGCCGATCACGCTGCAAGCGGGTGACTGGCCGACGTGATGTGGAATCACGACGAGACGTGATGTGGAATCACGACAAGACGTGATGTGGAATCACGACGTGCGCGGCTCACCCCGTGCATTGACGTTGATGGTGGCGCCCGGCGGGTGGGTCATCTGCACCTGGTGCTGCTGGCCGCGAAAGCTGTAGGTCACGTCCCAATAATCGGTGCGGGCCTGGCCGGGCACATCGGCGCAGCGCTGCACATCGGGTCCACGCTGGGGGTTGCGGTCACGGCCCACGTTGGCACCCACGGCAGCACCTGCGGCCAAGCCGCCCACGGTGGCCAGGTCACGCCCCACACCACCGCCCACCTGGTGGCCCAGGATGCCACCCAACAAGCCGCCCACGATGGCACCAGGCACGCTGGCACCACTGCGCTCGGTGTTGACCTGGCCGGGCTCCACCCAGCAGCGCTGCTGCGGCGTGGCCAGCACGGCGCGCACCTGCAATACATCGGCTTGGTAAACCCGCTCATTGCCGCGACGGCGGTAGTCGCGGGTGTCCACCGGCGCTGGGGCCAGCACCGGTTGTGGGCCATAACGGTTGTCGTCCACCCGGTCATTGCTGGCCAGGCGGCGGGCTGAGGAGACCCGGTCGTTGAGCCCCATCGCCCCCAACGACGCATAACGCCCCGGCCGAAGCACCACGCAGGTGCCACCGTAGCCGGCGTCTTGGCACAGCTCCCAGCGGTCACGCGCCACCACCACCGATGACGCCAGGTCATTGAAGCCAAAGCGCTTGAAATCTGGCATGGCCTGGTTGGCGGTGTATGACTGGCCACCAAAGCCATCGTTTTCATACAACGTGACCTGGGCCGCAGCCTGGCCCGCCAGGCCCAGACCGGCCAGTGCCAAACCCAACGCGGCCAGGCGTTTCAGGCTGGCGGTTGGCGGAGTTGCCACTGCGGCGGTGGGCGTTGTGGACGTTGTGGACGTTGTGGACGTTGTGGGCGATGTCGGCGATGTCGGCGATGTCGGCGATGTGGGGATGGATGGATGCATGTGCGTCTCCGAAGTTGCCAACAACTCTGCGCTGGCCGCCCAGGATGCGCCAGCGGACAAGGCCGACTGCCGCCGTAGTGCATGTCCTACGCCGGCAGGCTTTGTGCGGCTGCGCGTCGCTGCCGTAGGACATGTCCCACATGGCATCGGCGCTGCACCGACTGTGCGGCGCCCGCCACGGGCTGCATACTCAGACCAGTCCGGAATGCGGCGTGCCGTGTCCAAGGGTGTTGATTGCTGCAGCGGCTTGGTCACCAGGCCTGCCGCAAGCTGCCAGCGCAAGAGGGGCAGCCTGCCACGCCCTGGACAGCCCGGTGGGTGCCCACACCCGCAGGACCCCGAAGACAAGCTGCCGTCCATGCATCCGCTCAAGACCTACATCGTCGAAGACAGCCCAGTGATCCGCGAGAACCTGATCGCGACACTGGAAGAACTGGTGCCGATCCAGATGGTGGGCACGGCCGAGGACGAAGCATCTGCAGTGCAGTGGCTGCTGTTGCCGCAACAACAGGTGGACCTGGTCATCATCGACATCTTTTTGAAAGCCGGCTCCGGCCTGGGTGTGCTGCGCGCTGCGGGTGGCATGCAGCACGGCGCCAAGCTGGTGGTGTTGAGCAACTACGCCACACCGGACATGCGGCGAAAGTGTCTCGATCTGGGCGCCGACCGCGTGTTTGACAAATCCAACGACATCGACGCGCTGATCAGTTACTGCGATGAGTTGTACGCAGCGCGGGGCAGCGGTGGCGGTGTTGATGGTGACGGCCGCAATGGCAGCAGTCATGGCAACGGCCCGCAAGGCTGAGCGTTGTTGATCATGACTGTGCGCCAAGTGCTGCAACGCAGCCCGCTGCTGCTGGCGCTGGCGGGCGTGGCGGCGGTGGCCATGGTGCTGACCAGTGAGGGCTTGTTTCAGCGCTCAGCAGCCCAGCTGGACGCGCTGACCCAGGGCCGCGCAGCGCGCGAAACCATCCAGGCGCTGGAGCGCAGCATCCTGGCGGCCGAATCGGGCCAGCGTGGTTACCTGCTCACCGCCAGGCAGGCCGACTTGGCGCCCTACCAGCAAGCCCTGCAAGACATCAACACCGCGCTGCGCACGCTAGACCACTACTACGCCGGCGCGCCGGCCCCACAAGCCGTGCTGGCCCGCCTGCACAGCGCCACCGAGGCCAAGCTGGCCGAGCTGGCACTGACCATCCGCATGCAAGACACGCAGCGCGGCGCGGCCGGCATTGAGCTGATGCAAAGCGGCATCGGGCGTGAGCTGATGGAGACGATCCGCCAAGTCAGTGCCGAGCTGCTGGCCGGTGAAACCAGCCGTGTGGCCGCCGGCCGGGGCGACCTGGACCGCACCCTGCTGGGCGGCCGGGTGGGGGTGGCCGCACTCAGCCTGCTCAGCTTGCTGGCCTTGTTTTTGTTTTTGCGCCAGGCCACGCTGCAGCAGCGCCACCAACAAGAGTTGCGCCGCGTCACCCTGGTGGAGCGTGACGGCCTGGACGTGCAAGTGCGCCAGCGCACCGCCCAACTCACCGAGCTGACCCAGCATTTGCAAACGGCACGTGAGGACGAGCGAAATCGCTTGGCGCGTGACCTGCACGACGAGCTGGGCGCCCTGCTCACGTCGGCCAAGCTGGACGCGGCCCGCATCAAATCCCGCTTGAGCGCACTGCAGCCGCCTGCACCGGAAGCGCTGGACCGGCTGGCCCATCTGGTGGGCACCCTCAACAGCAGCATTGCGCTGGGCCGCCGCATCATTGAAGACTTGCGGCCGTCCACCCTGGCCGACCTGGGCCTGCAGGCCACGCTGGAGATCTTGGCGCGTGAGTTTGCCGAGCGTGCTGGTGTGCAAGTGCATTGCGCCCTGGTTGCCGTGCGGTTGGCACCTGCCACCGAGCTGGTGATCTACCGCTTGGTGCAAGAGGCAGTGACCAACATCAGCAAATACGCCCGCGCCACCCAGGTGTGGCTGAGCCTGACCGAGCAAACCGGCTGGGTGGCCCTGGTGGTGCGGGATGACGGTGTGGGTTTTGACACCCGCAGCCAGCGCAGCTCGGCCTACGGCCTGGTGGGCATGCGCTTTCGGGTCGAGGCGGAGGGCGGCACGCTGGCTGTGCTGTCAGGCCCCGGCCTGGGCACCGAGCTGCAGGTGCGCTTGCCCCTGGCGCCTGAAGTGGTGGTAGACGGCAGCACCGTGCCAAGCGCTTTGCCCCACACCGCCATGCTGGCCGGGCAACAGGCCATCGGCGCACGCTGATCGGCCCAGGTCACAGGCGGATCAGGCGCTGGGGCGGCTTCGTCCTACAGCGCACTGCGCCCCAGGCCGATGGTGGGCGGTGGGCCGGTTTTTTACAGTGGATGTATCGACAGCCCGGCCCGCAAGGCAAGGGCCGCATCGATCCCGATAACCCAGACCGAGGATGATCCCCATGCCCGAACGCAACCAAGCCAGCAAAGCGGCAACCACCGCTGCCCGCCAGGGTGCCATGACACTGGACACTGCGGCCATTGAGGCTGCGCGCCGCAGCCTGGACCAAGGCGCAGTGACACCTAGCTACGGCCCGTGGCGCGAGGACATCATCCGCCTGCTAAACGACTCTTTGGCCACCGAGCTGGTGTGCGTGCTGCGTTACCGCCGCCACCACTACACGGCACAAGGCCTGTCGTCACCCAAGATTGCCGAAGAGTTTTTGGTGCATGCCAATGAAGAGTTGGGCCATGCTGACCGGCTGGCCCAGCGCATCGTGCAACTGGGCGGTGTGCCCGACTACGCCCCCGACAGCTTGAGCCAACGCAGCCATGCCGAGTACGACGAATCCACCGACCTCAAAGCCATGATCCGGGCGAACTTGGTGGCTGAGCGTGTGGCCATCGAGACCTACAGCCAGATCATTGGCCTGATCGGCGACAAAGACAGCACTACCCGCCGCCTGCTGGAAGACATCCTCAGCGACGAGCAAGAACACGCTGACGAGTTGAGTGACTGGCTTGTGACCTGAGCCAGAGCCAGAACCAGCCGCAAAAACCGTTCGACACCCCGCAACCACCACAGCCACCACCACGGCAACCACCGGAGCCTCACATGACCACCACCACCACCCGCAGCATCCTCGCCCGCACCCTGGCTGCGGCCCTCATCGGCGCCGGCCTGCTCAGCGCCACCGGCTGTGCCGTGACCCGCGGCCAAGAATCGGTGGGCGCTTATGTGGATGACGCCGCAATCACCACCGCCGTGAAGGGCCGCTACATCGACAACCCGGATGTGGACGCATCCAGCATCAAGGTCGAGACCTTGAAGGGCACTGTGATGCTGTCGGGCTTTGCCAAGAACATGAAAGAAAAGTCCACCGCCGAGTCCATCGCCATGCGTGTCAGCGGTGTCAAGAACGTGCGCAACGAGATTGCGGTGCGCCCGTGATCGCTTGACCGGTGATCG
>JAYVLI010000165.1:0-5761 GCA_043759535.1 Betaproteobacteria bacterium
CCTGAAGGCCCGCAAGGACTGCACCATCCTGCTGGTGGAGCACAAGATGGACGTGGTGCGCGAGCTGGCCGACCGCATCATCGTGCTGCACAACGGCCAGCTGGTGGCCGACGGTGAGCCGGCGGCGGTCATTGCCTCGCCCATCGTCCAGCAGGCCTATCTCGGCGTTGCCGCCGAGATAGGCCTTGAGGCCGGCCCTGACGGCACCCCTCCCCTGCCCCTCCCCGCCGGGCGGGGAGGGCTCCCAGCATGAGCGACATACTTCTTGACCTCAGCGGCGTGCACACCCACATCGCGGCATATCACATCCTGCACGGCGTCGATTTCCAGGTCGCCGAGGGCCAGGTGACCATGCTGCTGGGCCGCAATGGCGCCGGCAAGACCACCACGCTGCGCACCATCATGGGCCTGTGGCGGGCCAGCCAGGGCGATGTGCGCTTCAACGGTCAATCGATACGGGCGCTGGCTACGCCCGACATCGCCAGCCTGGGCATCGCCTACGTGCCCGAGAGCATGGGCATCTTCACCGACCTGACCGTCAAGGAGAACATGGTGCTGGCCGCCCGTGCGGCGCGCCATGCCGGCGAGCTGGACACCCAGCGGCTGGATTGGATCTTCGGCCTGTTCCCGGCGCTACAGAAGTTCTGGCTGTACCCGGCGGGCAAGCTCAGCGGCGGCCAGAAGCAGATGCTGGCGGTGGCCCGCGCCATCATCGAGCCGCGCGCGCTGATCCTGATCGACGAGCCCAGCAAAGGCCTGGCGCCGTCCATCATCAACAACCTCATCGAGGCGTTTCATGAACTCAAGCGCCAGCACACCACCCTGTTGTTGGTGGAGCAAAACTTTGCCATGGCCAAAGCGCTGGGTGACCAGGTGGCGGTGATGGACAACGGCCGGGTGGTCCACTGCGGCGCGATGGCTGAGTTGGCGGCGGATGAGGATTTGCAGCAGCGCTTGTTGGGCTTGTCATTGGGAGCACATCAATGACGATCGAAGCAGGGCGGGTCGAGCGCCGGGCCGCTCCCAAGCCGGCCCGCGTCCCCTCGGGGGACCGCTCGCCGTCTTCGGCGAGCGAGGGGCTCCAGGTCCCAAAAGCCCAATTTGATTGGCGCCCATTGGCGCTGTTGGCCGCGCTGATGCTCTTGGCCCTGCCCACCATCGGCAGCCCCAGCACCTGGCTCACGCTCACGGTAGCCGGCCTGGCCATGGGCCTGATCATCTTTGTCATCGCCTCGGGCCTGACGCTGGTGTTTGGCCTGATGGACGTGTTGAACTTTGGCCACGGTGTGTTCATCGCCCTGGGTGCGTTTGTGGCCACCACCGTGATGGGCGGGCTGGCCGGCTGGGCGGGTGAAGCGCCGGGCCTGCAACTGCTCAGCGTGCTGGCCGCAATGTTGGCGGCCATGCTGGTGGCCGGCGCCGTGGGTTGGCTGTTTGAGCGTGTCATCGTGCGGCCGGTCTACGGCCTGCACCTCAAGCAAATATTGATCACGATGGGCGGCATGATCGTCGGTGAAGAGGTCATCAAGATGCTGTGGGGGCCGCAGCAAATTGCGCTGCCGCTGCCGTCCGTCTTGCGCGGCTCATGGCTGATCGAGGGCATCGGCACGGGGGCCTCCATCGAGATCTACCGCGTGCTGGCCGCATGCATCGGGTTACTCGTGTTTGCCGCGCTGCTGTGGACGCTCAACCGCACCAAGGTGGGCCTGCTCATCCGCGCCGGTGTGCAAGACCGCGAGATGGTGGAGAGCCTGGGCTACCACATCCGCCAGCTGTTTGTGGGCGTGTTTGTGGCCGGGTCGGCACTGGCCGGGCTGGGTGGTGTGCTGTGGGGGCTGTACCAGCAAAACGTGACGCCGCAGATTGGCACGCAAGTCAATGTGCTGATCTTCATCGTCATCATCATCGGCGGGCTGGGCAGCACGCTGGGCTGTTTTGTGGGCGCGCTGCTGGTGGGGCTGATGGCCAACTACACCGGTTTCCTGGCGCCCAAGGTGGCGCTGTTTTCCAATATCGGGCTGATGGTGATGGTCCTGTTGTGGCGGCCGCAAGGGCTGTATCCGGTCACCAACCGATGAGCTGCGCCACACCATGCTGAACCGTTTGCTCTCGCATGATCTGCCACGCAGCCGCTGGCTGGCGCTGGCGCTGGTGGTGGTGGTCATCGGCCTGGCCATTGCACCGTTTGCTTTCCCCGGCAGCAAATCCCTCAACGTGGCCGCCAAGATGCTGGTGTTCATCCTGCTGGTGGCCAGTTATGACTTGCTGCTGGGCTACACCGGCATCGTCAGTTTTGCCCACACCATGTTTTTTGGCATTGGCGCGTACGGCGTGGCGGTGGCCAGTGGCCGGCTGGGGCCGGGCTGGGGGCCAGTGGCCATTGGCGTGGCGGCAGCACTGCTGTTGTCGCTGGCCTTGTCGCTGCTGATCGGGCTGTTCTCGCTGCGCGTCAAGGCCATCTTCTACGCCATGATCACGCTGGCCGTGGCCTCAGCCTTTTTGACGCTGGCGTCCCAGTTGAGCGACATCACCGGCGGTGAAGACGGCTTGACTTTCAAAACCCCCAGCTGGCTCAGCCCATCGTTTGAGCCGTTTGAGAACCCTGTGCTGGGCTTGACGGTAGACGGCAAGATCATCAGCTACTACCTGCTGTTTTTTGTCGTGGCCGCGCTGTTTTTGGTGTTGCTGCGCATCGTCAACTCCCCCTTTGGCCGGGTGTTGCAAGCCATCCGCGAAAACGACTTCCGGGCTGAGGCCATCGGCTACCGCACGGTGGTGTTCCGAACCCTCAGCAACGTGCTGGCCGCGCTGTTTGCCTGTTTGGCGGGTGCGCTGCTGGCGCTGTGGCTGCGCTACACCGGGCCGGACACCACACTCAGCTTCGAGATCATGTTGGACATCCTGCTGGTGGTGGTGATTGGTGGCATGGGCACGATGTACGGCGCGGTGCTGGGCTCGGTGTTGTTTGTGCTGGCGCAAAACTATTTGCAGGACGTGCTGAAAGTTGGCGCCGGTGCGCTGGACGGTGTGCCGCTGCTGGGCCCGGTGCTGGGCCCGTTCATCTCACCCGACCGTTGGCTGCTGTGGCTGGGTGTGTTGTTTGTGCTCAGCGTTTACCACTTTCCCACCGGTGTGGTGGGCCGCTTGCGGGCGCTGGCAGCCAAGCCACGCGCCTGACCAACAACAACCCGAGGAGACACCCCATGCACATTCCCACGCACCAGCGCAAACACCATCCCGTCTTGAGACTCACCACGCTGGCCACGGCCACCCTGTTGCTGGGCGGCTGCCTGGGCGGCGGCGGTGATGAGGACACCCAAGCCAGCTTCAAGCCCAGCTTTGTGGGCGCCGTGCGCACCACTACCTTTGACGGCAGCACGGACGACCTGCTGACCGCCGGCCTGGGCAAATCCGGCCTGGGGGATGCCACCAAAACGCCCGCCACATCCGCCACCCCCACGGCGGCTGAGCTGCGCAGACTGGCCATCTTCACCAACTACCGGGCGCTGATCGACACCACCACCAACGGCGGTTACGGCGTGTTTTACGGCCCCAATGTGGACGCGGCGGGTGTGGCCGGCACGGGCGAGGGCAAGATCGCCGGCACTGAATATGTGGCCTACAGCGATGACGGCACCGGTACACGCAATGTCACGCTGCTGGTGCAGGTGCCCAGCAGCTTCAACCCCGCAGCGCCTTGCATCATCACCGCCACCAGCTCGGGCTCACGCGGGGTTTACGGCGCCATCACCACCGGAGAATGGGGCCTGAAACGCGGCTGCGCGGTGGCCTATACCGACAAAGGCACGGGCGCTGCGCCACACGACTTGCAGGCCGACAGCGTGCCGCTGATCGACGGCACCCGCAGCACCGCAGCAGCGGCTGGCACGGCAGCGCAGTTCAAGGCCAACTTGTCGGCCGCCGACTTGAGTGCCTTCAACACCGCCACGCCCAACCGCTTTGCCTTCAAGCATGCCCACTCGCAGCGCAACCCGGAGAAGGACTGGGGCAACTTCACGCTGCAGGCGGTTGAATTTGCGTTCTGGGCGCTCAACGAGCAGTACAGCCCACTGTTTGGCAACAACTTGCGCAAGCGCGCCATCCACCCGGGCAATACCACCGTCATCGCGTCCAGCGTGTCCAACGGCGGCGGCGCGGCACTTGCAGCGGCGGAGCTGGACAGCGCCGGCCTGATCGACGGTGTGGCCGTGGCCGAGCCGGCCATCGAGATGCCCGCATCCCCCGGTGTGCAGGTGCAGCGCGGTGGGGTGCTGGTGCCCACCATCGCCAAGACCCTGGTCGACTTCACCAGCTACGCCAACCTGTACCAGGCCTGCGCGTCGCAGTCCACCCAGCTGGCCGCGTCACCGGGCGGGTTTTATGTGTTCCCCAGCTTTGCCGGCAACCGCTGCGCCTCCCTCAAGGCCAAGGGCTTGTTGACCGCCGCCACGCCAGCGCTGCAGGCCGACGAGGCACTTGCCAAGCTGCGCGCCTACGGCTGGGAGGCTGAATCGGACCTGCTGCATGCCTCGCACATCGCGTTTGAGGTGGCACCGGCCGTCACCGTGACCTTTGCCTTGGCGCTCTCGCGCGCCACCGTCAAAGACAACCTTTGCGGCTACAGCTTTGGGTCCACCACCGCTGCCGGTGTGCCCAACGCACTTGCTGCTGGCTTGCCCACGCTGGCGGCAGTCGGCAACGGTGTGCCGCCGGCCAACGGCGTGCAGTTGATCAACAACCTGAGCCCGGGCGCCATGCTGCGCGACCTGTTCTCGTTTTCGCCCAGCACGCTGACCCAAGACTGGAACCTGGACGGTGCGCTGTGCCTGCGCAACCTGCTGACCGGCACTGATACCGCCGCCAAGGCCCTGCAAACCGGCCTGGACGAAACCCGCCGCAACGGCAAGCTGGGCGGCCGGCCCACCGTCATCGTGCATGGCCGCAATGACGCGCTGCTGCCGGTCAACCACACCTCGCGGCCCTACACCGCGCTCAACAAGGTGGTGGAGGGCACAGCCAGCCAGCTGAGCTATATCGAGGTCACCAACGCCCAGCACTTTGACGGCTTTATCGGCATCCCCGCCGTGCTGCCGGGCTACGACAGCCGCTATGTGCCACTGCACCTGTACCTGAACCGGGCGCTGGATGCCGTGTGGGCCAAGCTCAAGAACGGCACCGCACTGCCGCCCAGCCAGGTGTTGCGCACCGTGCCGCGCGGTGGCACTGCGGGTGCCGCACCAGCACTCACCGCCGCCAACGTGCCGGCCATTGCCGCCACACCCGCAGCAGGTGACGCCATCACCATGAACGGCAGCACGCTGCTGGTGCCCAACTGAGCTTGGGCGCTGCGCACCCCGGCCATGCAACACACCTCGCACTACCGCAGCTGCCTGGGCCGCGAGCTGCACTACACCGAGTGGGGTGCGGCCAATACCGAAGTGGTGGTGGCCTGGCATGGCCTGGCCCGCACCGGCCGCGACATGGACGACATCGCCGCCCATCTGGCCAGCCGCTACCGGGTGATCTGCCCGGACGCCCCCGGCCGTGGCCTGTCGCAATGGAGCCCGGCGCCGGACGATGAATACTGCCTGGCCGTCTACGCCGCCCAAGCCACCGCACTGCTGGACGGCCTGGGCATCCGCCACTGCCACTGGCTAGGCACGTCGATGGGCGGCGCCATCGGCCTGCATGCGGCGGCCGGCGCGCTGCAAGGCCGCATCCACCGCCTGGTGATGAACGACATCGGACCCCAAGTGGCCGC
>JAYVLI010000166.1:0-7616 GCA_043759535.1 Betaproteobacteria bacterium
GCGGCCGACATCCTGGTGCGGGCACGCATTGTGGCCAGCCTGCCAGAGGCGCTGGACGGCATCACCCACGCTTGCGCTACGGCCATGACGCCGCGTGACTTTGGCCCGCCCACGACAGCCCCGCGTGACCACCTGCCCGGCCTGGCCGCAGGCGTGGCAGCCGAAGGCCAACGCGTCGCGTTTGTCTTTGGCAGTGAGCGCTTTGGCATGCGCAATGAAGACGTGTGGCGCTGCCACACCTGCCTCAGCATCCCCACCCATCCCGACTACGGCTCGCTCAACCTGGCGCAGGCCGTGCAATTGATCGCCTACGACTGGCGCTGCGCGCTGGGCGCTTACCCGGTGCAGGCCCGCACCGCCGCGTCCGCGCTGGCTGATGGCGCCGAGGTGGCCGGCGCGCTGGACCACTGGCAGCAGGTGCTGCAGCAGCTTGAGTTTCTCGACCCGGCAGCGCCCAAGCGCCTGATGCCCAGGTTGCAGCAGTTGTGCAACCGCGCGCAACTCACACGCGAGGAGGTGCATATCCTGCGTGGTATCGCGCGGGCCGTGGCCAAGCGTTGTGTTTGACGGTTTTGACGGCCTCTGCAGCCTCCAGTGCATAGCCGTAAACTGGCCAGCCGTTTTGCTAGACAACGCTGCAAGACACCGCTCTGGAGCCGCCATGTTCAGCCGCCTACAAGAAGACATCGCCTGCGTCCGTGAGCGTGACCCCGCCGCCCGTTCCACCTGGGAGGTGCTGACCTGCTACCCCGGCCTGCACGCCATCCTGTGGCACCGCATGGCGCATGCCGCGTGGGTGGCTGGTTTCCATTGGGCCGGCCGGTTTTTGTCGCATCTGGGCCGGTTTTTCACCGGCATCGAGATCCACCCCGGCGCCACGCTGGGCCGGCGGGTGTTCATCGACCACGGCATGGGCGTGGTGATTGGCGAGACCGCCGAGGTGGGGGATGACTGCACCATCTACCAGGGTGTGACGCTGGGTGGCACCTCACTCGACAAAGGCGCCAAACGCCACCCGACGCTGGGCAAAGGTGTGATCGTGAGCGCAGGCGCCAAAGTGCTGGGCAGTTTTACCGTGGCTGATGGTGCCCGTGTGGGCAGCAACGCAGTGCTGCTGCAGCCGGTGCCGGCGGGCGCCACGGCGGTGGGCATTCCGGCCCGCATCCTCGTCAAATCGGCCGATGCCCAGCGTGAGCAGGTGGCCGCCAAGATGGGTTTCTCGGCTTACGGCGTGACCCTGGGTGACGACCCGGTGGCCCAGGCCATGAAAGGCCTGATCGACAACGCCAGCAGCCAGGAGCACCAGATCACGCTGCTGTGGCAGGCCATCGAAAAACTGGCCGGTGGTGCGCGTGAGTTGCCGCGGGACGGCTGCGTGCCGCAAGACGCGCAGACCACCGGCTCATTTGACGCCGCTGGGCTGAACCGGTTGGTCAAGTAGCCGCGTCGCTCAAACTGATTCCGACGGACGCACCGCGCGCACTGCACTTTTGGGCCGGAAAGCCTTGCACAGTGCCGCATCACACTCGATGTACGGCCCACCGATCAGGTCAACACAGTAGGGCACAGCCGCAAAAATGCCCGGTACCGGCGGCTCGGCCTGCGGCAGGCCTTGCAAGGTTTCGGTGATGGATTTGGGTTGGCCCGGCAGGTTGATGATCAGCGCCTGGCCACGCACCACCGCCACCTGGCGGCTCAGGATGGCGGTGGGCACAAAACGCAGGCTGATGCTGCGCATCTGCTCACCAAAACCCGGCATCACCTTGTGCGCCACCGCCAGCGTGGCCTCAGGCGTCACATCGCGCAGGGCCGGGCCGGTGCCACCGGTGGTCAGCACCAGATCGCATTTGGCGTCGTCCACCAGCGCGCACAGCGTGGCGCTGATGCCGGCCTGTTCATCAGGGATCACGCGTGTCTCCCAGTGGATGGGATTCTTCAGCGCCCGGGCCAGCCAGTCTTGCAGCGCCGGGATGCCTTGGTCGGGGTAGACGCCGGCCGAGGCCCGGTCACTGACCGACACCAGACCGATGCGCACCGCATCAAAAGTGGGTTGGGTTTCAGGCATCGCCGTCATCGCTGTTGAAGCGGTCGTCGTCCAGCGGTTCTTGTGCGGCGGCAGCGGCCTTTAACCACGGCTTGATGAACTGGAATAACTCACGGTAGCCGCGGCCGTTGCGCTGTTCAGGCGCGGCGGCAGCGTCTTTGATCGCGGCGCGCAGCAGGCTGCGCAGCTGCTGCACATCACTGCCGGGAAACTCCATCGCCCAGCGGGTGACAGCCGTGTCATCGGCCACCAGCTCATCACGCCAGCGCTCTACCTCGTGCAGCAGCAGGGTGTCTTTGGCCGAGCCGAGATTGAACGCATCCACCGCCTCGCGCAGCGGTGCTTCGTCGGCAAAACGCATTTGTTTGCCGATGTATTGCATCTGCCGGCGCTTGCCCTCAAAGCTGCGGGTGCGGTGGTATTCCTTGATCGCATCGCGCAGGCCCTCAGGCATGCTGATGGCCAGCAGGCGGCTGGCAGGCAGCTCAACAAGCGCTTCGCCTAACGCCTGCAAGGTGTGGGCTTGCTGCTTGCGTTTGGTCTTGCTGGGCCGCTCGGGCACGTAGGCGGGCGGAGAGTTTTCTGGGGGTTGGCGCATGGGCCGCTGCACTGAAGGCATCAAATTGGGGGGTGGCTATCATTGTCGCCCACCCACGCCAGCGCCCCCACCCCATGTCCGGTTCCACCAAGTCCCAGGGTTTTGCCTACAACACAGCGCAGTTCCAGCAACTCATTGAAGACACGCTGGCCATCGCCAAGGCCCTGGGCGCCACCGACGCAGCCGCCGAGGTGAGCGAGGGCGCCGGCCTGTCGGTGTCGGTGCGCAAAGGCGAGATTGAAAACGTCGAGCGCAACCGCGACAAAACCGTGGGCATCACGGTGTATGCCGGCCAGCGCCGGGGCAATGCCAGCACCAGTGATTTTTCGCGCGCGGCGCTGGACCAGACCGTGCGCGCCGCGTTTGACATCGCCCGCTACACCGCCGAAGACCCGGCCGCCGGCCTGCCGGATGCTGAAGATTTGGCGCCGCCCGATATCACCGGCATGGACCTGGATTTGTTCCACCCCTGGTTGCTGGACGCCGATGGTGCTGCCGCGCTGGCCCGCCGCTGCGAGGACGCCGCGTTTGCCACCAGCCCCAAGATCACGAACAGTGAGGGTGGTGGCACCTCGGCCCAGCAAGCGCATTTTTGGGCCGGCAACAGCCGGGGTTTTCGGGGGGGTTATGCCAGTTCACGTCACTCCATCTCGGTGGCGCCCATTGCCGGCAAAGGCGCCAACATGCAGCGTGATGCGTGGTACAGCAGCGAGCGCGACGCGATGGACTTGGCGTCGCCTGAAGCTGTGGGCCGCTACGCCGCCGAGCGCGCTTTGTCGCGCCTGAAAGGCCGCAAAGTACCCACTTGCGAGGTGCCGGTGCTGTTTGAAAACACCCTGGCCGCCGGCATGCTGGGCGCGTATGTGCAGGCCACCAGCGGCGGTGCGCTGTACCGCCGCGCCACCTTTTTGCTGGACAGCCTGGGCAAGCCGGTGATGAGCGCCCACATCGACATCGACGAAGACCCGTTTGTGCGCAAAGGCAAATCCAGCGCCGCGTTTGACGACGAGGGTGTGGCCACCCGCAAGCGCCGTGCGCTGGATGCCGGTGTGGTGCAGGGCTATTTTTTGTCCAGCTACTCGGCCCGCAAGCTGGGGTTGAAAACCACCGGTCACGCCGGCGGTTCACAAAACATGACGCTGCGCAGCCGTTTGACGCAGCCCGGCGACCACCTGGACGAAATGCTGCGCAAGCTGGGCCGCGGCCTGTTTGTCACCGAGCTGATGGGCCAGGGCGTGAACTACGTGACGGGTGACTACTCCCGCGGCGCGGCCGGGTATTGGGTGGAAGGTGGCCGCATCGTGCATCCGGTGGAAGAGGTGACGATTGCCGGCAACCTGGCCGAGATGTTCAAGCAGATCGTGGCCGTGGGCGCTGACACCTACACCTCGGGTGGCAAGACCGTGGGCTCGATGTTGTTTGAGCGCATGAAGGTCGCCGGGTCTTGATCCATCCGTCTTGACACCGGTCCTGATCACAACCAGGGCCGGGCATTCACCGCCCTGCACGCCAGGTGCCGGCTTTTAAACTCGCCCCGCTTTCAATCCACCGCTGGCGCCTTTTGGCGGCCGCTCAGCATTCAAGTTTTCAGGAGATCTGCATGGAACGTCGCAATTTTGTCCGAGGTGCCGGCCTGGCCGGTGTACTGGCCGCTGGTGTGGCCCCGGCGGTGCATGCCCAGGCTGCCATCCGCTGGCGCTGTGCGTCCAGCTTTCCAAAATCGCTGGACACCCTGTTCGGTGCGGCCGAGGTGTTTGCCAAGAAAGTCGGCGAGATGTCGGGCGGCAAGTTCCAGATCTCGGTGCATGCCGGTGGTGAGCTGATGCCCGCTTTTGGCGTGGTGGACGGGGTGCAGAACGCCACGGTGGAGATGGCCCACACCGCACCGTATTACTTTGTCGGCAAGGACGACACCTTTGCACTGGGCACGGCCGTGCCGTTTGGCCTCAACTCACGCCAGATGACGGCCTGGATGTACGAGGGCAACGGCCTGAAGCTGATGCGTGAGTTTTATGGCAACTACGGGATCATCAGTTTCCCCGGCGGCAATACCGGCGCGCAGATGGGCGGCTGGTACCGCAAACCCATCAACAGCCTGGCCGACTTGAAAGGCCTGCGCTTCCGTACCGCCGGCTTGGCCGGCAAGGTGCTGGAGCGCCTGGGTGTGGTGGTGCAGGCCATGCCGGGCGGCGAGATCTACCAGGCGCTTGAAAAAGGCACCATCGACGCGGCTGAATGGGTGGGCCCGTATGACGACCTGAAGCTGGGCTTCAACAAAGTGGCACCCAACTACGCTTACCCGGCCTTTTGGGAGGGCGGTGCGCAGCTCGACTTTTTCATCAACCAGAAGGCGTTTGCAGCATTGCCGGCGGAATACAAAGCGATGATCGAAGCCGCTGCCGCTGAGGCCCATCTGGATGTGCAGGCCAAGTACGACGCCCGCAACCCAGGCGCGCTGCGCCAGTTGGTGGCCGGTGGCACCAAGCTGTTCCGCTACCCCAAAGACGCGCTGGAAGCCGCGTTCAAAGAGTCCAACGCGCTGTACAGCGAGATCGGCGCCAAGAACGCCAATTTCAAGAAAATCTACGAGGACTACGCCAAGTTCCGCGCCGAGCAAAACCTGTGGTTCCGTTTTGCCGAAGCCGGTTTTGACGACTTCATGCAGGCGCAAAAGCTGTAAACCAGGCGCCCCGCGCAGCCAGACAAAAGCCCCGCACTGCGGGGCTTTTTTGATGCAGTGCCGATGTGATCCCTACTTGGACGCCGCACCCGCCGGCGGCGTGGCAAACAAATCATTCATGTCTATCTCCTTGGCCTTCTCGCTGGGCTGGGCCTCGATCACCTGGTTGGTGGTGTCCAGCAATTTTTTGGTGGCCAGGCCGCCCGACACCAGGTTGGGGAAGGCGATGATCAGGCCCACCATCACGATCTGGATCAGCACAAAGGGCACGGCGCCCCAGTAGATTTGCTCGGTGGTGACACGGGCGATGGGCTTGCCGGTGACCCGGTCTTTGTAGTCGTCAGCCGGGGCCACGCTGCGCAAAAAGAACAGCGCAAAACCAAACGGCGGGTGCATGAAGCTGGTCTGCATGTTGACGCACAGCAACACGCCGAACCAGATCAAATCAATGCCCAGCTTGTCTGCTACCGGCCCCAGCATCGGCAAGATGATGAAAGCAATCTCGAAAAAATCGAGGAAGAACGCCAGGAAAAAAATGAAAATGTTGACGGCGATCAGAAAGCCGGTTTGCCCGCCTGGCAAGCCACTGAGCATATGCTCGACCCACTTCGCACCGTCAACACCCTGGAACACCATCGAGAACACGCGGGCGCCGATCAAGATGAACACCACCATGGCCGTGAGGCGCATGGTGCCGATCATGGCTTCCCAGACCAGCGGCCAGGTCAGGCGCTTGTGCATGGCAGCGAGAACCAGCGCGCCAACCACCCCCATCGCGCCTGCTTCTGTCGGCGTGGCGATGGCGACGTTGATGCCGGGCAGGCCGCCCATGGAGCCGAGCACCGCAAAAATAAGGATGGCTGAAGGGATGATGCCGCGCAGGCATTTAGCCCACAGCGCCCAGCCGTTTAGCGTACGCGCTTCTTTCGGTACGCCCGGCACATGGTGCGGTTTGAAGACGCCCAGCATATAGGTGTAGCCGGCAAAAATCAGCACCTGCAAAATTGACGGACCCCAGGCACCCTTGTACATGTCGCCGACCGATCGGCCCAGCTGGTCGGCCATGACGATAAGCACCAGCGACGGCGGCACCAGCTGTGTGATCGTGCCCGAGGCCGCCAGCACGCCAGTGGCGTAACGCATGTTGTAGCCGTAGCGAATCATCACCGGCAGCGAAATCATCGCCATCGCGATCACCTGACCGGCAACTGTGCCGGTGATGGCGCCCAGAATAAAGCCGACGATGATGACCGAATAACCCAACCCGCCGCGCGCCGGGCCAAACAGCTGGCCCATCGAATCAAGCATGTCTTCGGCCAGACCGCACTTCTCAAGTATGGCGCCCATGAAGGTGAAAAAAGGAATCGCCAGCAGCAGCTCGTTCGACAAGATGCCAAACATGTTGAGCGGCAGATTGGACATGAAGTTGGCCGGGAACCAGCCCATATAGATGGCAAAAAAACCAGACCCGAGCCCGAGCGCCGACAGCGAAAAAGCTACTGGAAAGCCGATCAGCATGATCAGCACGAGTCCCGCGAACATCATCGGGGCGAAGGTTTCCATCTGCATATTGAGTGATCCTTATATTTTTATTAAGGCGAGCGGGATGCGCGGCTTACTGAACCGGCTTTTCGTAGTGAGTGTCCATCTCGAAGCTTCCCTGCAGGTAGCAAATTCGTTTGATGACTTCGGAAAGGCCCTGAACGAACATCAGGCCAAAGCCCAGCGGAAGCAGCACCATGGCCGGCCAGCGGATCAGGCCGCCTGCGTTGCCCGACATTTCCCCCGAGCGATACATGCTTAAAAATAGCGGAAAACTCAGATAGCAAAGCAGGCCCATCACTGGCAGCAGAAAAAAGACCAGGCCAAACAGGTCGACATAGACCGGACCATTGCCCTTGAGCTTGCCGTAAACAATATCAACCCGCACATGTTCATTGAGTTTGAGCACGACTGGCGCGCCCAGCATCACCATGCCGGCGAACAGGTACCACTGGATCTCAAGCCAAGCGTTGGAGCTGATGTCCAGCCCGTAGCGGATAAAAGCATTGCCCGCAGAAATCAGCGCCGCCAGCAAAACGGCCCACGCGGCAAGTTTGCCCAATCGGGTTGAAAACCAGTCAAAGGCGAGCGCGAGTTTGAGTAGTGCGGACACAGTAAGTGGCTTTCTGAAAAGGGGTGTTCCCGAATAACAGCCGCTGGCAGCTGTAGCGCTGGCGCGATGTTACCCGGTCTGCCCCCGCTTCCCTATAAGCAATTCCCGTAGATCACCTTCCCATAGAAGCGTAACCGTC
>JAYVLI010000167.1:0-19136 GCA_043759535.1 Betaproteobacteria bacterium
ACCCGTTGGCCAATGCGCAGTCGCTGGCGGTGTTTGGCAACGTGGTGCGCTCGCGCACGTTTTTTGAATCGGTCACGCTGCTGGGGCCGGACGCCAACCAGTTTGTGCTGCATGACCGGGACGGCAATTTCTCCAGCCGGGCGGGCTGGGCTTATTGGATTGATGCAGTGTTTCCCGGCGCCATCATGGCGCTGGACGACCCGCAGCACAAAGTGCAGCGGCGCATCATGCAAGGTGCTTTCAAACGCTCGGCGATGGAGCGTTATGTGGGCGACATGGGGCCGGTGATCGACCAGGTGCTGGCCACCTGGCCGGTGGGGGCGGGCCGTACGCTGCAGGTGTTTCCGCAGCTCAAGGCGCTGACGCTGAACATTGCCGCGCGGGTGTTCATGGGCATGGCGCTGGGGCCGGAGGCCGACCGCATGAACCAGGCGTTTGTGGACACGGTGGCCGCGTCACTGGCGCTGGTGCGCAAGCCGGTGCCGCCGCTGGCCATGTGGCGTGGGGTGCGGGCGCGGCGTTATCTGGTGGGGCTGATGCGGTCCAAGCTGGCCGAGAAGCGCGCTGCCGAGGGGCCTGACCTGTTCAGCCAGTTGTGCCATGCCTGCGGCGAGGACGGTGAGCGCTTCAGCGACGACGAGGTGATCAACCACATGATCTTCTTGATGATGGCTGCACACGACACCACCACGTCCACCCTGACCACGATGGTGTATTGCCTGGCGCGCCAGCCCGAGTGGCAAGAGCGGCTGCGCCAGGATGCGCTGGCCCTGCCTGACCCCCATCTGCGTTATGCCGATTTGGCCGGCTGTGAGCGCACCGAGTGGGTGATGAAAGAATCATTGCGCATGTACCCGCCGCTCACGTCCATCCCGCGCAAGGCGGCGCGCGATTGTGAGTTTGGCGGCTTCCAGATCCCCAAGGGCACACCGGTGGGCATCTCGCCCATCCACACCCACCACATGCCGCAGTGGTGGACCCAGCCCACGGTGTTTGACCCCGAGCGGTTTTCACCCAGCCGGGCTGAGCACCGCCGCCATGCCTACGCCTATCTGCCGTTTGGGGGTGGCGCCCACCTGTGCATTGGCCAGCACTTTGCTGATATGGAGGTCAAAAGCGTGTTGCACCAGCTGCTGCGGCGCCTGCGCTTCAGCGTGCCGCCGGGCTACCGCATGCCCTACCAACTGGTGCCGATTGCGCGGCCGAAAGACGGTTTGCCCATCACCTTGCAGGTGCTTTGAGGCCTGCTGCGGCCGGCGCTGTCAGCGTTGGTGCAGCGCTGGTTGCAAAGCCCACCGCCGCCAGATAGTGGCGCGCCAGCGCGGCGGCCAGCATGGGGTCCTGCAGCCGCACCGGGCCACCGTCATGCAGCACCGCATGCACCAGGGTGCCAAACACCATTTGCAATGCAAAGGCCATGGTTTTACGCCGGGTGGACGGCCGGGCGCTGCCCGGTGCGGCTTGCAGATCGGGTGCCAGCAGGGTGTAGACCAAGTTGTCCACCTGGGCGCACAGGCGGGTGAGCGGCACCCAGTAGAGATGGGTACGCGCCGGGTCACTGACCGACGCGCGGAAGATGCCCTGGTGGTCGCGGTGGACCTGCACCAACCACTGCATCAGCAGCGCCACCTTGCGCGCCGGCGCTGCGCGGCCCATGGCATTGGAGGCCAGCAGGTGCTGCAGGTCATCCACCGCAGCCAGCGCAGCCTGGCGCGCCAGCTCGGCAAACCAGGCGTTTTTGTCGTCAAAGCGGCTGTAGAACGAGCCCACCGCCACCCCTGCTGCGGTGGCCACCTGGGCCACCGTCAAGGCCGGTAGATCGTGGGTTTTGAGCAGCGCACGTCCGGCGGCCAGCAAGGCTTGTTGGGTTTGCAGGCTGCGCTGCTGTTTGACATGGCGCACACCGGGTGCGCTGGTGGGGATGGGGGTGGGGATGGGGGTGGGGGCAGGCTGGCGCTGGCTTGGCATGTGGAAATGATGCCATCAGCGGCGATGCACCGAAACGCCGGCCGGTTGGGGTCAGTCGGGCCATCCGCCAATCATCCAATCATCCAATCATTCAATCATTTAATCATTCAATCAGCCCATCAACGCCTCAGCCCATCAACGCCCTGCCGCACGCACCCGCCAAATGGTGTTGCCCACGTCATCGGCCACCAGCAGGGCGCCGCTGTTGTCCACCGCCACACCCACAGGCCGGCCCTGGGCCTGGCTGTCGTCGTTGACAAAGCCGGTCAGCACGTCCAGCGGCAAGCCCACCGGCTGGCCATTGGCAAACGGCAGGTAGACGACTTTGTAGCCGCTGCGGGGCGTGCGGTTCCAAGAGCCGTGTTCACCGATGAAAGCGCCGCCGGCCACAAACGGTGCGGGCAGGGCGTTGCCCTGGGCAAAGGCCAGTCCCAGCGCGGCCACGTGGGCGCCCAGCGCGTAATCGGGCTTGATGGCGCGGGCCACCAGATTGGGCTGCTGCGGCTGCACGCGGTTGTCCACATGCTGGCCAAAGTAGCTGTAGGGCCAGCCATAAAAACCATCCGGGGTGACGGATGTGAGGTAGTCAGGCACCAGGTCGTCGCCCAACTCATCGCGCTCGTTCACCACGGTCCACAGCCTGCCGCCGCTGGGCTCCCAGGCCATGCCGTTGGGGTTGCGCAGGCCGGTGGCAAAGGCCTGTTGGGCGCCGCTTTGGCGGTCAATCTGCACGATGCCGGCGCGGCCGGCCTCCGCCGCCATGCCGTTCTCGGCCACGTTGCTGTTGGACCCGATGGTGGCGTACAGCTTGCTGCCGTCCGGGCTGGCGATCAGGTTTTTGGTCCAGTGGTGGTTTTCCGGGCCGGCCGGCAGGCTGGTCAACACCGTGCCGGGGCTGCTGATCTGCATGGCGCCGGGGCTGTAGTCAAAACGCAGCACAGCGTCGGTATTGGCCACGTACAGCATGTTGCCGACCAGGGCCATGCCAAAAGGGGAGTTGAGGCCTTGCAAAAACACGCTGCGGGTGTCTGCCACACCGTCACCATTGCTGTCACGCAACAGGGTGATGCGGTTGGCGCTGCGCACCGTGGCACCGGCACGGCCCATCACCAGGCCTGCGATCCAGGCTTTCAGACCCTTGCCGCCCGGTTTGTCAGGCGCGTTGGTCTCGGCCACCAGCACATCGCCGTTGGGCAGCACATACAGCCAGCGGGGGTGGTCCAGCCCACTGGCAAAGGCCTGCACTGCCAGGCCGGCAGCGGGCTGCGGCGTGGCACCCACCGGCCAGCCGACGGCGGGCGCAATGCGCACGGTGGGGATCAGCGCGCTGCGCGGTGCCACCAGCACCGGGTTGGGGCCCACGGCGTGCAGCCCGTCAGCCGCCGTGGGCTGCGCGCAACCGGACACGCCCAGCCCACCGGCCAGCGTCAAGGCCGCGAGGCACACCACCCGCGTGGTGCAACAGCTGCGCAGGCGGGCTGGTGTGCAGCGTGGGCTGGCAAGGTGCAGTGGGCTTGGCTTGGTGGATTTGAAAGCAGTGTTCATGGTGGCCATGGTGGCGCCTGCCGGGCCGGGTGGCTGTAGGCCGCTGCCGCAAGCGCTTGTGGGCGGACGGCAGCGCGTCGCGGGGGTATCGCCTGCGGATGTGACGGGTTTGCAGCGCATCAGTTGCACAGCGTGGGCGGCGTGCTGTCCGACAACACCGGCGGTGCTGGGCCGACAGTGTGTTTGTCATGCGCTGCCTAGCATATTTCCATCGGGCTGCAGCAGCCAACGCCATAGGAGCCACCATGCCACGTGCCGCAATGAATGCCGTGATGCAACGCTTGCAAAACACTGCGGTGCTGCCGATCAGAGGCCGGCGCCGGCTCAGTTGTGCAGCCGGGTTTTTGCGCACAGCCGCTGATGCACAGCAAGTTGCACAGGACTTGCGCCACGCGTTCGACCTGGATTCGCGGCAAGTGACTGTGCTGGCGCCCAGCGATGCACAGGCGCAGCAGTTTGACCAAGTGTCGCGCCTGTGGAAACGGCCGGGCGGGCTGCTGCCATCAGCCAATGAGCGGCGTGGTGTTTGGGCCCTGGCGCTGGGTTTGGTCGTGGTGGTGGCATTGCTGGTGCTGGATTTGCAACTGGGGGCCTTGCTGGCCGGCCTGGCCGCTGTGGTACTGGCCGGTGCGTTGCTGTACAAGTCGCGGCCGCAGCCCAAGCGTTTTGACCGCACGGTGCAAACCCGGCTGGCCAACGGCGATTGGGTGGTGCTGGTGTGCGAAGTGCCTGGCGTCTTGCAGGCCGAGGTCTTGACAGCCCTGCGCTACAACAGCCGGCAGTGGTGCGCAGATGCACCGCACCGCCGTCGCCTTTAATTTCAAATCAGCCTGCAGCGCGGGCCAGACATGGCCTGGTGGTGACACGCTGCACGCTGCAGCGCTGGATTAACTGCGCACCTCCAACTGGTTGTCCACACTGCTGACACCGCGCACACCGGCTGCCAGTTGGCCAGCACGTGTACGTGCGGCTTTGTCGGGTGCGCTGCCTTTGAGTTGCACCCGGCCGGCGTTGGTGTCCACATTGATGCGCAGTGCGCTCAAACCCGGGTCTTTGGCCAACTCGGCATTGACGCTGACGGTGATGCGGGCATCGTCCACTTTGGCACCCACGGTGTCGGCGCCGGTCTCCAGCTTGGCGGCTGCTTTGTCCGTGGCTTTGTCGATGGCGTTGCCGGCGCGGTCAACCGCTGCCTCGGTGCTGGCGCGGGCTTGGTCCAGATCTTTCTTGGCGGTGGCGGTGGCGTTGTCGGTGGTCTTGCCGGCCTGCGCGATGGCTGCGTCCACTTGCTGGCCGGCCGTGCGGTTGTCGTCTTTGCCGCAGGCGGCCAGCAGCAGGGCGGCGCTGAGCACGGCCAGGGCGGGCAGCTTGGTGGCCAGCCTGCGGTGCATGGTGTGGCGCAAGCTTTGCGGACGGGTGGGGATGTTGGGATGCATGGTGTGGCCTGCAATGGGGTGTACGGCAGCCTGCCGCGCGGATGACGCAAAAACATTTGCGGCACCAGGCCCACTCTAGGCAGTGGCCGGCCGCACGGCAGCCAGCCTGTGCCGCTGGTGGCTGTGGGCGCCTGCGGCTAGTGGCTGTAGGACAGCGCTGACCTGGCTTGACGTGGCTTGAAGCGCCTTGACTGGCCTTGACGGGCCGAGGCGCTGCGCTCAGGTTGGCGCCGGTTGCGCCTCGGGCAGTGCGGGCGGCACCGGCGGCACTTGCGGCACTTGCGGCACTTGCGGCAGCTCTGCCGACAAGCGTGTGCCCTGGCCGGGTGTTGACTGCAGGCTGAGCTGGCCGCCCTCGGCCTGCACCCGGTAGCGCATGCCCACCAGGCCGTGTCTGGCCAGGCCGGTGTGGCCCATGTCAAAACCGCTACCGTCGTCTTGCACCGTCACGGTGGCGGTGCTGCCGTGGTCTTGCAATGACACCTGCACGGTGCTGGCGCCGGCATGTTTGGCCACGTTGTTGAGTGACTCCTGCACCATGCGGAACACCGTCAGCTCGGTGGCCGGTGCCAGGTTGACCGGCTCAAAAGCGGTGACCACCGGCAGGTCCAGCCGCTCGGCAAATTCACGGCACAACACGTCCAGCGCCGGCAGCAGGCCCAGGTTGCTGAGGGTGGATGGCCGCAAGTCCTCAATGATGCGGCGCTTCAGCGCAATGCCGCTGTTCAGGGTTTCGATCAGATGGGACACCCGTGGCAGCAGGTCGGGCAGGCCTTGTTGCAGGCGTGGGCGCATGCGGGCCACGTCCAGCTTGGCGGCGGTCAGCAGGGCGCCCAGCTCGTCGTGCAGGTCACGCGCCAGGCGGGCGCGTTCGTCCTCGCGGGCGGTTTCCAGGTGGCGGGCCAGTTCTGTCAGCTCGGCGGTGCGCTGCAGCACCTCGGCCTCCAACCGGTCACGCTCGGCACGCACCATGGTTTCGCGCTCGGCATGCTGGCGGTCCACCACCAGGCTTTGGCGCAAAAACATGGTCAGCAACAGCAGACTCAACACGGTCATGCCGGCCACCCCCGCCCGACTGCGCAGGAGGATGTTGAACACGTTGTCCAGCCCCCGCGCCACGCGCTGGTTTTCAGCGACCAGCAACTGCTCGGCCTGCTGGCGGATCTGGTCCATTTGGTCGCGCCCAATGCCGGTCAGCAGCAGCTCATGGGCGGCTGTGCGCCGGCCGGTTTGGTGCAGGGTGATCACCGCGTCCAGCTCACTCAGTTTGCCGCGCAGGTCTTTCTCCAGCAGCGCCAGCGCGGTCTGGCTGGTGTGCTCACCCAGCTGCTGGTACAGCGTCTGCAACTTCGCCAGGCCCTGCTGCACATCGTGACCGGCGTTGCGGTAGGGCGTGAGGTAATCATCGCGGTCGGTCAGCAGGTAACCGCGCTGGCCGGCCTCGGCGTCGGTGATGCGCTGCAGCGTCTGGGTGATTTGCAAACGTGCTCGGCCGCGCAGAACCAGCCGCGCCAGTTGGCTTTCAGCGTCGTGGTAAGCCTGCTCGCTGAACCCAATCATCAGCGCGCCCACCAGCACGGCCAGGGGCAGGGCCAGCGCGCTGCGGCGCAGCCGGCCGGTCCAGCGGTTCAGAGTGGCAATCATCGGTAGATGGAGTGGGCCAGACGCGGTGGACGTGGCGCGGTTGGCGCAAGGCGGCGCGGATACACGCCACTGGCAATTATCAGCAGCCGCAGCGTGCCCGGCCATGCGCGCTGGCCGGGCCTGGCTGTAGGCGATGTCCTACGGCTTGGCGGCGCGACCGCGCTGTGGCTGGCGTTGTTGCCTGGCTGCTGCATCACGGCAAGCGGTGATGGCCGCCACACCGCCGTCCGGGCCACCCAGGTCGATCAGCGGCAGCAAGGCCGCCAGCGGGTTGACCAGGGCCAGCAGCGCCGCCGGCACCAGCCGCTGCAGCAGTGCGGGTTTGTCGAGTGACAGCACCGGCTTGGCCAGTGTGCCGTCCAGGTGCAAGGGTGAGCGCAGCGCCAGCGGGCTCCAATCTTTGGGCGCCACGTTGGCGGTGAGGGCCAGTTGCTCGGTGGCCAGTGACACGCTGCCGGCCAGCCAGAGGGTGGAGTCACGGGTGTCCACCATCAGCACTTGCGGGGTCACCACGCCGTTTTTGATCAGCAAGTCACCGGCGCCGCAGGTGACGGGCAGGTTGTCATCACCCCGCAACAGCAAGCCCAGGCCTTGCGCCAGGTCCAGCCCTGCGGCCTCTACCGCCAGGTGCGACACACTGCCGTCGGCCAAGTGCAGCAGCAGGCGGCCATTGGCACTGGCCAGCAACTCCGCGCTGGACCGTCCGTGGCCTTGCACATCCAGCCTGCCACCCAGCCGGCCGCTGGCCCACGGCGGGCCACCCGGGCGTTTGAGTGGGGTCACCCACTGCGCCAGGTCCAGCCCGGTGCCGGTCAATTGGGCCTGCCAGCGCGCCAGTGGCTGGCGGCCGTCGAGCTGGATGTTGCCGCGAATGCGCCCTTGCGCCAGATGGGCATCAATGTCTTGCAGGTCCAGCACACCGGCTTGCAGCAGCAAGTGGGCTTGCAGCGGGGCCACCGGTTGCAGCACGTTGGTGCCAGGGTCCAGCCGGTCCAGGTTGACCAGAATGTTGGCGTTCATCGCGCGCAGTGACGGCAGGTCAAAACGGCGGTCAGGCAGCAGGCGGCCGGCCCGCCGCGGGTCGGCCTCGCCGGGCTCGGTGGGCAGGCCCACGGCAGGCCCCAGGTCCTGCAGCAGCAGGGCAGCGCCACGCAGCCGGCCGGCCAGCAGCGGCACACCGCCGGGGGGGTGGTCAAAGGTGAACTCACCGGCCAGCCGGCTGCTACCCACGGTGGCTTTGTCCACCACGGTGGACCAGCGTGTGCCTTGGCGCACCAGGCGGCCTGTCATGGCAAACGCACGGGTGGCGGGCAGGGTCAGGTGCAGCGGCTCACCCACCGCAGCCAGCGACGGGCCGCTGACGCTGTAGCGACCCTGCAGGCCTTGGCTGCCCAGCGCGTCCAGAACCTGGCCGTTGAAATCCAGCTTGGCCCGGCCCACGCTGGCCTGCAGTTGCAGCTGGACGGGCGCCATGCGGGCAGCGGCGCTGTCTGGCGCGCTGGTGGGTGAGGCGGCGCTGAAGGGCTGGGCGGCGCTGGTGGACTGGGTGGCGCTGGTGGATTGGGCTGCGCTGGTGCGCAGCTTGGCGCTGACCGGCAATTTGCGGTAGTGGCCGGTGGCGCTGAGTTGCAGGCCACCGTCCAGCAGTGCGGCTGCGTTGGGTGTTGCGGCGGTGTCACGTGGCTGCACTTGCAACTCGGCCAGCAGGTCAAGCTGCTGCAACGCGTCGGTCAATTGGGCGGTGCTGCGGCCCAGTTGCAGATGGTCAAAACGCACGGCGGGTGTTGGGCTTGCCGGGGCAGTGGCTGTTGTTGTGCCGATGTTTCGCCAGTTTGCGCGGCCGTCACTGCCACGCTGCAGCTGCAGCGCCAAGCTGCCCACCACCAGCGAGCGGATGCGCAGCGCTTGCGCTTGTTGGGATGATGCGGCGGGTTCGGCGGGTGCGGTGGGTGCGGTGTAAGCCTGCCAAAGATCAGCCCAGCGCCACTGCAGCTGCAGATCGTGAATGTCCAGCATGGGCCCAGGTTTGGCCCAATCGGCATTGCCCAAGGTGGCGTGTGCCAGCGTGAGCTTCGGGCTGCCCAGCAGGGTGAGGTGGAAGCCGCCCGCCCCATCTTCGGGTGCGGCCAGGCTGACCGTGCGGCCCAGCCGCTGTGCCAGCCAACGCGTCGCAGGCTGCGCCAAAAAAGGCCAACCGCATGCCTCGGCCCACCAGGCGGCGCCGGCCAGCACGGCGGTGGTTGCCAGCAGCACCAGCGCCACGCGGCGGGCAGTGGGGCGGCGCGCCAGTTGTGTTGCAGTTCGGGGCGCAGCGGCTGGCGGCCCAGCCGACGTCACGCCGCCCTCACGCGGCAGATTCCGGCGTGCTGTGCGGGGTGTGGATCTCGGTCAGCACCGCATGCTCGCCCATGCCCACTGGCTTGCCGGACACCACCGATGCGGCCAGTGCCAGCAAGCGCAGCACGCTGCTGCCGGGGCCGTCCCAGGTTTCTGCCTGGCTGGGGATGAACTTGAGCAGCGCGAGACGGGGTGAATCCGGCCCGTCCGGAAACCAGGGCTTGGCCATCGGCGTCCACAGCGCGTGGATGCGCGCGCTGTCGTGCAACAACTCGCCCCGGCCCGAGATGGACACGTAGGTGGCGTGCTGCTCGTCACTGAACGACAGGTTGGCCGTTTTGTAGCGCTCACGCATCACCGCGTCTTGTGGCTCAGCCTCACAAAAAAACCACAGGTGACCGTGTGCGTCATGCTCCAGCAGGGTCATGGGCTTGGCCTCCAGCAGGCCGTTGGCCGCCGTCATGGCCAACATGGCCACACGTTGCTTGCCAATCAGTTTGGCCAGCTTGAGCTGATCATCGGTGCGCAGATCTCGGGCTTCGGTCATGGCGTGTTGTCCTGCGGCTGGGCGTGGCTGCGGTGGGTTGTGAGGTGGCTGTGGGGTGGCTGCGGAGTGGCAGCGGGTTGGCAGATGCGTGAGGCTGGTCAGCGCAGATCAGCTGCGCACAACAATTTGGTTGTTGACCGACTTGACGCCGTTCACGCTGCGGGCAATGCGCTCAGCGCCCGCCTTCTCGGTCATGCTTTTGGCAAAGCCGGACAACAGTACCGTGCCTTGCAACGTCTCCACACCGATGGCCGATGCGTCCACCGTTTTGTCCTCCACCATGCGGGCCTTGACCTGGGTGGTGATGGTGGTGTCATCGATGTAGGCGCCCACAGTGGACTGACCACGTGTCACTGCGCAACCGGGTAACAGGGTGAGGGCAGCCACTGCGGTGATGATGGCGGCGAGGGTGGTGCGTGCAAACATGGTGATCTCCTGGGGAAGGTTTGGGCTGTTGGCCACGCAGGCTGTAGCGTGAACCGTGAGAAGCACTCTAAAAACCACCAAGCCAACCGGCCATCGGAAAACCGGTGTGTGCGGTGTAGGACAGCGGCGCGGTAGGTTGTCAGCCGTGACTCGCTGCAGGGTTTGCTGACGGGTTTGCTGACAGGCTTGGCGGGCCAGGCATGGGGCTGTGCCGGCGTGAACCCAGCGCATGCGCATAGACCCAAGTGAACTCCGCCCCCAACAAGAAGATTTGCGCCGAGTAATACACCCATACCAATACCGCCACCAGCGAGCCGGCGGCCCCAAAACCGCTGGTCACTGCGCCGGTGCCCAGGTACAGACCAATCAACCAGCGCCCACCGGCAAACAGCGCCGATGTGACCAGCGCGCCCACCCACACGTCAGACCACTCAATGCGCACCCGGGGCATCACTTTGTAGATCATGGCGAAGACCAGCGTGACCAGCGCAAAGCCCAGCGCGCTGTTCAAGGCGGCCAGGGGCAGGGCACCGAATGGCCCACTTGCCGCACCCAACCACGGTGCCCACCAGGTCTGCAGTGCCGCCACCGCCGCGCTGGCCACCAGCGAGACGATGAGCAAAAAGCCCAGTCCCAGGATCATGCCGAACGACAGGACCCGGGCGCGCAGCAAGGTCCACAGCCCACCGGCCGGGCGGGCGGGGGCGCGCCAGATGCGGTCCAGCGTGTTTTGCAGCTCGGCAAACACGGTGGTGGCACCCAGCAGCATCAGCAGCACGCCCACAGCAGTGGCCAGCACACCACCGGCGGGGTGGTTGACACTCTCCAGCAGGCCTTGCACTGCGGCCGCGCCAGACTGGCCCATCAGGCCTTGTAACTGGGCCGCAATTTGCCCACGTGCGGCATCGGCACCAAACACCATGCCGGCCACGGCAATCACGATCAGCAACAGCGGCGCCAGTGAAAACAGGGTGTAGTAAGCCAGTGCGGCGCCCAGGCTGGCGGCGTCATCATCAATCCACGCACTGACCGAGCGGCGCAGCAGCAACCAGGGCAGGGCGATCAGGTTGGTGGGGTGTGAGCTCATGCGTTGGCTGGGCTTTGCGGCTGGATGGGTGGTGGGGTGGGTGATGTGGTGGGTGGTGGGGTGGACGCCTGGCCGGCGCGGCGAGCGGTTCCGGCGTCAACCACCAGCTGCATCAGGTCTTGCGCCATGGCGTCCAGCAGGCGCACCTCACTGTGGCGCAGGCTGCGCGCTTGTTGGTCAAGAATGCACAAGGCGCCAATCACCAAACCCTGGGCGTTGCGCAGCGGTGCGCCAGCATAAAAACGCACAGCGGCCGCTTGCAACTGCAGGTTGCTGGCAAAGCGCGGGTCACGGGCAATGTCGTCGATCACCAGGGTGCGGTCGGCGGCCACCACATGGCTGCACATCCACGCATGGTGGGCGGCGGCGTTTGCCGGGTCCAGCGTGGCGCCCTGCAGCGCGCTGTCGCCATGCCAGCCCTGGCATTGCGCATTGACCAGCAAGACCATGGCTGCCGGGGTGTTGAAGATGTCGGCCACACGCTGCGCCGCACGGTCAAACGGTACCCGCAGCGCGGGGTCTAGCGCACCGCTGTCGAGCAGGGCTTGCAGGCGTACGGCGTCTTCGGCTGATGGTGTTGCGTCCATCGGTCTCGCCAGCCCGGTGGCCGGCCTGCCGGGCTGCGGGGTGTTGCCCAGCGGGTCAAGTGGGTCGTGTTGATGCTGTTGGTGGTGTTGATCGGGTTGATCGGGTTGATCGGTTTGACCATGCGGGCTGGCCAGGCCCGCCACCAGCCGCAGCGTGGCCTCGGCCAGCGATTGCGCCACCGCCGCAACCCCCAGCGCTGGCGCTGCGGCCGGCACCAGCAACGCAGGCTGCGCTGACCACAGCCCGGCCACGATGTGCAGGCCCGGTTGGCGCCGCAGCAGCCGCCGCGCCACATACCGCAGCTGGGCTTGTGGTGTCTGGCTGAAGGCCGACAGACACACGGCCCGCACCCCGGTCAGGTCCAGCGTGGCAATCTGCTGGGCCGTGACTGCCGCAGGCGGCAACACGCTGGCGCGCACCCCGGCATGGCCCAGGGCATGGGCCAGCATCTCGGCAGCCAGGGTATCCATCTCCCAGCGGGCGCCGATGCACAGCACGCTGGCATTGGCCGTTAGCGCACTGCCTGCTGCGGGCTGGGGTGGATGCTCGTCATGCAAATCCTGCAACAGTGCGGCCATGCCGGTGGCCACCCGGTGGCGATGCTCCACGCTGGCCAGGCGGGTGTGGTCATTGGCGGCCAGGCGCAATGCGGGCACGGCGGTGTCGCTGTAAAACTGGGTCAGCGATTGGGCCTGCACTTGCTCGGTGGCCAGCTCAATGGCTTCTTCCACATCACCGGCCAGCAGCCGTTGGTACAGCCGGGTGGGTGGGTCAAACACCGGTGCGTTGCCCAGCATCACGTCCAGCCAGGCCAGTTGCGGCAAGTGGCGCCCCAGCACGGCCAGGCAGACGGTGAGCGGGGTGGCCAGGATCAGCCCCACGGGGCCCCAAAGCGCCGTCCAGAACACCGCCGAGACGATGAGGGACACGGCGGACAGCCCGGTGCTGGCGCCATACAGCCAGGGCTCGATCAGGTTGTTGCTGACCAACTCCAAGGTCAGCACCAGGCCCAGCGTGGCCAGCAGCATGTGCCAGCCGGGGTCAACCGCAAACGCCAGCAGCAGCGGGAACACAGCGGCAATCACCGGCCCCACATACGGCACAAAACGCAGCATGGCCGCCAGCAGGCCCCACAGCAGCGCGCCGGGCACACCGATCAACCACAAGCCTGCAGCCATCGGCACACCGTAGCTGGCATTCACCAGCAACTGCATGGTCAGGTAGCGGCTGACGCGGTCAGCAGCCTCACCCAAAGCGTCGGTGGTGCGGTGCAAGTCACCGCCCACCAGGCGCAGCAGGCGGTCGCGCATGTCGGTGCGCTCCAGCAGGATGAACACCACAAACACCAGCACGATGCCGGCAGTGCCCACCGGGGCCAGCACCGGCTCGATCAGGTCGGCGGCGGCCTGCACGGCGCTGCGCGGCGCGGGCTCAATCTGCACCCGGGTGGGCGCGGTGGTGTTGCGGTGGGTGGCTTGGTCCAGCGCGCGGCGGGTGGCGTCCAGCTCACCGCCCACCACATCCAGCATGCGTGAGGCGCCCACCAACATGTCACGCCCACCCAGCGCGCTACCCGGCTGCCCCACCAAACCCTGGCGCAGGCTGCGCAGTTTGGCCTGGATGGTGGATTGGTAAGTGGGCAGGTTTTTGCTGAGCTGCACCACTTGCGCGCCCACAAACAGCGACGCGCCGCCCAGCAGCAGCACCGTGCAGGTCATCACCAACACCACTGCCAAAGCGCGTGGCAGGCGCCAGCGCCGCAGCCGGGTGACCAACGGGTCCAGGATAAAGCCCAGCAGCACGGCCAGGGCAAACGGCACAAAGATGTCACGCCCCACGTACAGCACACCCACCACCATCACCGCCGCCATGGCGGTGAGCGCGCCGTAGCGCGGCGTGCCAGGCGGCGGCGTGTGGCGGGTGTCCGGTGGCGGCGCGCCGTCAGGCGAGAGCGGATCAAGCATGGGCGTGTGGAGAGGTGCGGCCGGGTGTGGCCGGAGCTTGCGCAAGGCGCTGCGGCAGGACGCCGAAGATGATTGGCCATTTGGCCGGCCCGCCGCCAAGCTGGGCGCCAGCGCCGCCCGCACGCTGCTGTAGGACGGCGCGCTGTGCGCAGACGCGCTCAAACCGCTGGCCGCAGCATCTGGGCTGTCTGACCCACCGGGATTGAGGGCGCAAGCAGCGCAGTGACAAGGTGCCGCCAAAGTGGTTGCACATCGACTTGCGGTGGCACCGTGCTGGCGACCGACTGCGTTGATCGCAGTGCAACAAGGATGTTGACGGCTGGCGTTGGACCCAAAGCGGCACCAGGTTGGCTGCCTGCCTACCCGCGTGCTTGATGGCGCTCCGCGAGCACGGGCGCGTTTTGCCGATCAGCGACCCCTGGCCTGCTTGGGCCAAGCTATCCGCGCCATACCACCGCGCATCATCCGCAGTATGTTTTCGGAACGATGGGTGGGTTGGTGGGTAGACCGAAGTTTTAAGGCCATGCTCATCGGTGAGCATGGCGGAAGCGGTGAGATTCGAACTCACGGAAGAGTTACCCCTTCGGCAGTTTTCAAGACTGCAGCCTTAAACCGCTCGGCCACGCTTCCATTTGAAGACTGGGATTCTAGGCGGCTTCTGGCGCCGGTCTGCCGTGCAGCGCCGTGTACCGGCGCAAGCCCGGTGGCGCAGCGTGTCAAACTGCGTGCCGCCCGGCGCTTGCCGGTTGCCAATGGCCGGTGGCGCAACGGCGCTGCGGCGCCGCTGGTGGTGGTGGTGGTGGTGGTGCCGCTGCTGCTGGGCAGTGGTGCTGCGCTGCTGCTGAGGCCGTGGCCCTTGTTTGGCCCGGCCGGTGGTGCCGGCTGGATGGGCTTGGGCGCAGCACGCTGGCACCCGGGCGCAGCACGCTGGCATCCGGGCGCAGCACGCTGGCAATTTGTGCTGGGCATCGGCATGGCCTGCGCCGTCACCGCGCTGCCCATCCTGCTGCTGCTGGACAAACTGGCCATCCTGCGCCTGCCGCTGGGCCAGCGCATCCTGCGTGATGCCAGCCTGGACGATGTGCTGATCTGGGGTGTGCTGGCGCTGATCCTGCTGGACTGGCACCGCGTTGGCCTGCACCTGGTCTTTCTGCTGGGCTTTGCTGTGGCCAGCGTGCTGCTGCGCCGGCTGCTGCGGGCCGCGCCAGACACGGACCGCTGGCCGGTCTGCCTGGTGTGGCTGGCGCTGTGTGCGTTTGGCGCCGATGTGTCTGGCCTGCACTTCATGGTGGGTGCGTTTTTGGCGGGTGCGGTGATTGACATGCACTGGTTTGACCGAGCCCGGTTAGACCTGCTGCGCCACCATGTGCTGCTGCTGATGCCGGTGTTTTTCTTGAGCACCGGTGCTGCGCTTCAGCCCGGCGTTTGCGCCTGCGCGCAAGCCACCTGGACCACCTCGCGCCGGCCGCCGTCCACCCGCACTGCGGTCAGGGCGCCGCCCCACACACAGCCGGTGTCCAGTGCCAGCAGGTCGGACCGGCTTTGCAGGCCCAGGGTGGACCAGTGGCCAAAAGCGATGGGCACACCAGCGGTCAAGCGGCCAGGGATATCAAACCAAGCCTGGTGGCCGGGCGGGGCAATGCCCGAGCTGTCTTTGGTGACAAAATCCAGCGTGCCGTCTGACGTGCAATAGCGCAGCCGGGTCAGCACATTCAGCACCATGCGCCAGCGCCGCGCGCCGGTCAGGCTGTCGTCCCAGCGGGCCGGGTCATTGCCGTACATCTCGCGTAAAAAATCGGCCATGTTGGGGCCTTGCAGCACGCACTCCACTTCACGCGCCAGCGCCAAGGTCTTGGCCACATCCCACTGCGGCACCACGCCGGCATGCACCAGCAGCCAGCCGTGGACAGTGTCGGCCAGCGGGCAGTGGCGCAGCCAGTCCAGCAGGGCGGCGCGGTCGGGGCTGGCCAGGATGTCACCCAACGTGTCGCTGCGGTGCGGCTTGCGCCCACCCACCGAGAGCGCCAGCAAGTGCAGGTCATGGTTGCCCAGCAAGCAGGTGGCGGCGTTGCCCAGGCCACGCAGACGCTGCACGGTTTGCAGCGATGCCGGGCCGCGGTTGACCAGGTCGCCCAGCGCATGCAGGTGGTCACGCGAGGGTGAAAAGCCGATCTTGTCCAGCAAGCTGTCCAGCGCGTCACAACAGCCTTGCAGGTCGCCCATAAAGTAGTGCATGGGGTGATTCTGCTACGCTCATTGCCGTGTTGATTTTGGGGCGCCACCGCTGCGCCACCCCATGGACGTTGCGTTACTGTTGTTCTTGATTCTGGTCAACGCGCTGTTTGCGATGTCTGAAATGGCCTTGACCACCTCCCGCAAGGCCCGCTTGGCGGTGATGGTGGAAGCCGGTGAGCCGGGTGCCGCCGCCGCCCAGGTGCTGCATGAGGACCCCACCAAGTTTTTGTCCACGGTGCAGATCGGCATCACCTCGATCGGCGTGCTCAACGGCATCGTGGGCGATGCCGCGTTTTCGCAGCCACTGGCCAGCTGGTTCCACACCGCCCTGCCCATGTTGGGGCCCAAAGCGGCTGAGGTGACGGCCACCGCGCTGGTAGTGGTCATCATCACTTTTTTGACCATCATCTTTGGCGAGCTGGTGCCGAAACGTTTGGGGCAGATGTACCCCGAGCGGGTGGCGGTGCTGGTGGCGCGGCCGATGGACATGTTGTCGTCCGCCACCCGGCCGTTTGTCTGGCTGCTGTCGGCCTGCACCGAGGCCACGCTGCGCCTGCTGGGCATCCGCAACGCACCCTCGCGCAGCGTGACGGAAGAAGAGATTGCCGCCAGCCTGGAAGAAGGCCTGGACGCCGGTGTGATCGAGGCCCAAGAGCACCAGATGGTGCGCAATGTGTTTCGCCTGGACGAGCGGCAGATTGGCTCGATGATGATTCCGCGCACCGAGATCACCTGGCTCAACCAGGACGCACCGCTGCCCGAGCTGCTGCAGCAGATGACCACCAATGGCCACTCGCGCTACCCGGTGTGCCGCAACGGGCTGGACGATGTGGTGGGTGTGATCCAGGCCCAAGACCTGCTGCTGCCGCTGTCACGCGGCGAGATGCCCGATCTGGCCGCCTTGATGCAAGCCCCGGTGTTTGTGCCCGAGACCCTGTCGGGCATGGAGTTGCTGGACCAGTTCCGGGGCACCAGCGCCGAGCTGGTGTTTGTGGTGGACGAATACGGCGCGGTGCAAGGTGTGATCACCGTGCGTGATGTGCTGGAGGCCATCACCGGTGAGTTCAGCCCACCCAGCGCTGAAGATGCGTGGGCGGTGCGGCGTACCGACGGCAGTTGGCTGATGGACGGCCTGATCCCGGTGCCCGAGATGAAAGACAGGCTGGAAATTCGTGAATTGCCCGAGGAAGATCGTGGCCGCTACAACACGCTGGCCGGCATGATCATGCTCTTGCTTGGCCGGCTGCCCAACACCACCGATGTGGTCGAATGGGATGACTGGCGTTTCGAGGTGGTGGACCTCGATGGCAAGCGCGTCGACAAGGTGCTGGTGAGCCGCATCGCACCCCTTGAAACCCAACACGCCAAACCATGATCAACGAGAACCTGCACAAAAACGCCGTCGCCCTTGACCGCGTCAAACACCGCCACTTGAAGCTGGACCTCACCGCACGCGACATGCGCGCCATGAGCCGGCTCAACGCTTTTTTTGTGGCCGGCACTGAATTTACCGATGCTGCCAAAGACTTTCCGGTGGTCTGGGTCAAAGCCGGCACCGCAGACGACGGCAAGGCACAAGTGGCGCCCATCGCTGTGTTTGGCCTCAAAGCGGGCGACAACCTGTGCATTGAGGGTGACGCGTGGCGTGTGCGTTATGTGCCCGCCATGTTGCGCCTGTACCCGTTTGCGCTGGCCCGGGTGTCGGCCGACGAAATGGTGGTTTGCTTTGATGACACCTGGGCCGGTTTTGGTGCCACCGGGCAAGACTTGTTTGATGCCTCGGGTGCCCCCACCGAGTTCACCACAGGCGTGCAAAAGCAGCTGGAAACCTTTGAGCAAGAGGTGGACCGCACCCGCCTGGCAGGCGCCCTGCTGGTGGAAAAAGACCTGCTGCGCGACATGCGTTTTGACGCCACCATGCCCGACGGCAGCACCCTGGTGGTGGACGGCTTCTTGACCGTGGACGAGCAGAAGATGGCCGCCCTGACCGACGCCGACCTGCTGCAACTGCAGCGCAGCGGTGTGATGGGCCTGATCCATGCCCACCAGATCTCGCTGGGCAACATGACCCGGCTGGTGGAATGGCACGCGGCCCGCATGGCGGGCGGCCTTTCTGGTGGTGTGGGCGCCGAGGCTGCTGCAGCCGCTGCTGCTTAAAGCCCGAAGCCCGAGTCGCCAAGCCTTGGGCGGCACTGCCCGGCCTTGCCAAACCCTTGACGATGCCCAGCCCAAAGCACGATTCACTGTCGATTGACCTGTACGAGCAGCCCGGCCATTTGATCCGCCGGGCCCAGCAGATCGCGGTGGCGATGTTTTTCGACGCGCTGGGCCGCGACGTGACACCTGTGCAGTACGCCGTGTTGCGCATGCTGCAAGAGCGGCCCGGCATCGACCAGGTGACGCTGGCGCGCGAGGTGGCGCTGGACACGTCCACCACGGCTGACATCGCGGCCCGGCTGGAGGCCAAAGGCTGGATCCTGCGTGAGGTGTTGCAGCGCCGCCAGCGCCGCCTGGTGCTGACAGCCGCCGGTGAAGCGGTGCTGGCCCGCCTGGTGCCGGCGCTGGCCGACATGAACCAGGGTTTGCTGGGCCGGCTGGACGCCGCCGAACAGGCCGAGTTCATGCGGCTGCTGCGCAAGTTTGTACAAACCAACAACGACGAAAGCCGCGCACCGATGCGCAGCGCCGGGCCACCGGACACGGGAAAGCCCTAGCCCATCAGGTCTCATTTTTTGCGCCTTCATTAAGTACACTGAATGTCATTCAGCATGCTGAACAAAGCTGTGATGCCTGAATCACCTGCAACGCCCAACTTGTCACAAGGAGCGCCCGTCATGTTCCCCAAAAACGCCTGGTACGTGGCCTGCACGCCGGCCGAGATTGACGACAAGCCGCTGGGCCGGCGCATCTGCAACGAGGCCATCGTGTTCTACCGGGCCGGTGATGGCACGGTGGCCGCGCTGGAGGATTTTTGCCCGCACCGCGGCGCGCCGCTGTCAATGGGCAGCGTGGTGGAGGGCAAGCTGGTGTGTGGCTACCACGGGCTGGAGATGGGCTGTGATGGCAAGACCGTCCACATGCCGGGCCAGCGGGTGCGCAGCTTTCCTGCCATCCGCGCCTACCCGGTGGTGGAGCGCCATGGCTTCATCTGGGTCTGGCCCGGCGATGCTGCGCTGGCTGACCCCGCCACCATCCACCACTGCGCCTGGGCCGACAACCCCGAGTGGGCCTACGGCGGCGGCCTGTTCCACATCCAGTGCGGCTACCGGCTGATGGTGGACAACCTGATGGATTTGTCGCATGAGACCTACGTCCACGCCAGCAGCATCGGCCAAAAAGAGATTGACGAAACCCCCACC
>JAYVLI010000168.1:0-6563 GCA_043759535.1 Betaproteobacteria bacterium
ACCAGCCAGTCCAGCAGGTCGATGTAGTGGCTGGCCTGGTTCATGAAGGCGCCGCCGTCAAATTCCCACGTGCCGCGCCACGCGGCCGAGTCGTAATAACGCTGCGGCCTGGCCCAGAACACATTGACCGTGACCATGTAGATGCGGCCAAAGCGCCCGGCCTGGATGGCTTGCCGCAGCAACTGCAAAGTGCGGTTGCTGCGGTTTTGCTTGACCACAAACAGCCGCACCCGGGCGTCGTCACAGGCCTTGACCATGGCCAGGCCGTCGGCCCAGCGGGTGGCCATGGGTTTTTCAGTCATCACATGCAGCACAGCGCGGGCGGCGTCCGTCACCTGGCGGGCATGCAGGCCGCTGGGGGTGGCCAGCACCACGCAATCCACGCCCAGGGATTTGGCGGCGTCCAGCATGTGGTCGTAACGCGTAAAGCCTGCGGCACCCGTGCTGCTGACAGCGGCTGACAAGGCGCTGGGGTCGCTGTCACACACGGCCACCCATTCAGCCCGGTCGGCATGGCGGGCCACGGCAGCAAGGTGGTTGGCGGCAATGCGGCCACAACCAGCCAGCGCAAAGCGGACCTTGCGATCGGTGATGGCGGGGGATTGGAGGTGCATTGGTCGGGTGTGGTTGGCAGGGCCGACACTGGCCATGTGGTGCTTATTTGGCTGAAATGTCAATTATCCCGCAGGCCCTTGGCGCGCCCTGGCCTGCCGGCCACGCCACAACGCACTGCCTACAATTTGGGTTTTTCCCAAGCCGCCACTGCAGCGCTGCGCCATGAGCCCCGACACCCCCTCGCCCACTCTCTCGTCTGCCGCGTTGCCCGCGCCGTCACACACCGCTGACCAGCCCGACGACAACAAGCTCACCACCGAGCGGCGCGAAAAGCTGGCCGGGTTGCGGGCCCAGGCCGCAGCCGCCGGGCAAGCGGTGTTCCCCAATGATTTCAAGCCGCAACACCACGCCTCTGCCCTGCAGCAGCAGTACGGTGAACTTGAAAACGAGGAGCTGGAGCCACAAGCCATCGCCGTGACGGTGGCCGGCCGCATGATGCTCAAGCGGGTGATGGGCAAGGCCAGTTTTGCCACGCTGCAAGACGGCTCATTCGGCCCGGCTGGCAGCGTTGACCACGGCCGCATCCAGCTGTTCATCAACCGCGACGCGCTGGGCGAAGACGCCTACAACGCTTTCAAACACACCGATCTGGGCGACATCCTGGGCGCCACCGGCACGCTGTTCAAAACCCGCACCGGTGAGCTGTCGATCCGCGTCACCGCGCTGCGCCTGCTGACCAAAAGCCTGCGCCCGCTGCCCGACAAGTTCCACGGCATGGCCGACCAGGAGCAAAAGTACCGCCAGCGTTATGTGGACCTGATCACCGATGAGTCTGCCCGCCTGCGCTTTGTGGCGCGCAGCAAGGCGGTGTCATCCATCCGCAGCTTCATGGTGGACAACGCGTTTTTGGAGGTGGAAACACCCATGCTGCACCCCATCCCGGGTGGGGCCAATGCCAAGCCGTTTACCACCCACCACAACGCGCTGGACCAGCAAATGTTTTTGCGCATCGCGCCCGAGCTGTATTTGAAGCGCCTGGTGGTGGGCGGCTTTGAGCGGGTGTTTGAGATCAACCGCAGCTTTCGAAATGAAGGCATCTCGGTGCGGCACAACCCCGAGTTCACGATGATGGAGTTTTACGCGGCCTACTGGACGCACCATGATCTGATGGACTTCACCGAGCGGCTGCTGCGCCACGCGGCCATTGCCGCCACCGGCTCGGCCCAATTGACCTACGCCGGCAAGCCGGTGGCGCTGGATGAACCGTTTGCACGTTTGTCGGTGCGTGAATCGCTGGTGCGTTTTGCCGGGCTGACCGAGGCGCAATCCACCGATGCCAGCGTGATGCACGCCAAGCTGCGCGCCCAGGGTGAAGAGCCGGCCGCACACTGGGGCTTGAGCGCCTTGCAGTTCGGGCTGTTTGAAGCGGTGGTGGAGGCGCAACTGTGGCAGCCCACCTTCATCATCGATTACCCGGTGGAGGTGAGCCCGCTGGCCCGCGCGTCAGACACTGACCCCAGCATCACCGAGCGCTTTGAGCTGTTCATCACCGGGCGCGAATTTGGCAATGGATTTTCAGAACTCAACGACGCTGAAGACCAGGCCGCCCGCTTCCAGTCGCAGGTGGCCAACAAGGATGCGGGCGACGAAGAAGCGATGTATTACGACGCTGACTTCATCCGCGCACTGGAATACGGCATGCCACCCACCGGCGGCTGCGGTGTGGGCCTGGACCGGCTGGTGATGCTGCTGACCGACAGCCCCAGCATCCGCGACGTGATCCTGTTCCCGGCGCTGCGGCGCGAGTGCTAAAGCGCTCGCCAGCCACCCGGGCACCCCACCGCCAACCACCAACCTGGCGCCCAACATGGACAACCGCATTGAGACGCTGGCGCTGGTCTACCAAGCCTGCTGGCAAGAACTGGCGGCGGCTGCCAGCACCCGAGGCCACGGCTTCAAGTGTTTGGGCCTGGCCACCATCCACGGCGACAGCGCCGACCTGCGCACCGTGGTGCTGCGCGAGGTGCAGGCAGACGCGCAGCAATTGCTGTTCTTCACTGATGCCCGCTCGCCCAAAGTGGTGCAGATCACGGCCCACCCCCAGGCCACGCTGATGGCCTGGTGCGGGCAACTGGGCTGGCAGTTGCGCCTGCGGGTGGTGCTGACGGTAGAGACCAGCGGCCTGGCGGTGTCGTCACGCTGGGCCAGGCTCAAGCTGACACCGGCCGCGCAAGACTACCTGTCGCCCTTGCCACCCGGCGCACCGCTTGCGCCCCACCAACCCGAGCGCGCCAGCCGTGCGCACTTTGCGGTGGTCACCGCCCAGGTGCTGGCCATGGACTGGCTGGAACTGCATGCCAGCGGCCACCGGCGGGCGCTGTTTGATGCGGCGGGGCACGGGCAGTGGGTGGTGCCCTGAGGGCGGCAGCCCGGCGGCCCAATCTTGCCGGGCCTTGCTGTACCGCCGCGCAAATCAACGCCGCGCAAACTCTGCCTTGCGCTTGCCCAAAAACGCCGCCGTGCCCTCTTGCATGTCAGGCGTGCCAAACAGGGCGTGGAACAGGCGGCGTTCAAACTGGATGCCGTCATTCAGCGTGCCTTCAAAGGCCCGGTTGACACATTCTTTGGCGGCCAACACGCTGGCTTCGCCCAGCGCGTTGATGGTCTCGGCGGCGGCCAGCGCGGTGTCCAACAGGGTGTCGGCCGGCACCACACGCGACACCAACCCGCAGCGCTCGGCCTCCACCGCATCCATCATGCGGGCGGTCAGCACCAGGTCCATGGCTTTGGCTTTGCCCACAGCACGTGGCAGGCGCTGGGTGCCACCGGCGCCGGGGATCAGGCCCAGCTTGATCTCGGGTTGGCCAAACTTGGCGGTGTCGGCGGCGATGACGATGTCGCACATCATGGCCACCTCGCAGCCGCCGCCCAGCGCAAAACCGGCCACTGCGGCAATCACCGGTTTGCGCACCGTGCGCAGTTGCTCCCAATTGCGGCTGATCAGGTCCTGGGTGTAGGCCTCGACAAAGCTGAACTTGGCCAGCACGCTGATGTCGGCACCGGCAGCAAAGGCCTTGTCACCACCGGTCAGCACGATGCAGCCGATGGCCGGGTCGGCATCAAAGGCTTTGAGTGCGGCGCCCAGCTCGTCCATCAGCGCGTCATTCAGCGCGTTCATCGCTTTGGGCCGGTTCAAGGTGATCAGGCCGGTGCGGCGGATGCCGCTGCCGCGCACCTCGGTCAGGATGTTGTCGTAGGTCATGGTGGGTGTGGGTTTGGAGTGGAGAGTGGGTGCAGCGGCAGCAATCTAACGTAAAGCCGGCGCCGGGTCGGCCGCTGCCTGCAGCGGTGGTTTGTCCAGCGTCAGATCGACCCAGCTCTCCGCGCTCTGGCGGATCAGGATGCGCACCGGCAAGGTTTGCAGGCTGGGCGCAAACCAGATTTCAGCGCTCAGGTCACCCGCCTTGGCGGCACGCCGGGGTTTGACATGGACGGTGGGCACAGCGCCAAACGGCAATTGCAGCGTCTCCTCGCCCACCACGTCGTAGACCCAGCGGTCCAGCGTGCGGCCAACGATCAACGGCAACTCCACCGATTGGCCCACCTGCAGCCGCTCAGGGCTTTGGGTGAACAACCAGGTGAGTTGCACAAACTGGCTGGCCTCGTCTTGCGCGCCAGGCAGCGTGGGCACGCTGCGGCCGTCGTCCAGCGTGATCTGCTCAGGCCCAAACCGCAATGACCAGCGGCGTGCAGCGCGGAACAGCACTTTTTGCTCGGCGTCAAAGCGGCGGGGGGACAGGCCAGCATCGGTCAGCTCACCGTCACTGGTGATCAGGCGCGACAGCACCGGGCCGATGGCGGTGCGCATGCGCACCTGGTAGCGGCTGCCGGTGCGCAGCCATTCCACCTCGGCGCTGCCGTCCACTGGGCCGCGGTAGTAGCCGCTCAAATTGAACGTTAGCCGGGTGGACGGTGGCCAGTTGAAGTTGGTTGCGGTGGCGGCAGATACGGTGGCGGCAGATGCGGCGGCTGTTGCTGCGGTGGTGGCACCCGCCGGCGGCGCGCTGGCTGCGCCTGGGGTGATGGCCGCGGCAACTGCGTTGGGTGCTGGGTCGGGCGGGGTGGCCTGGCGGGGCGTGGGGTCCACCGGCAACGCTGCGGCGGTGGTGGTGGTCAGGTCATCGGCCGGCGGAGGTGGTGTTGAAGCCACCGCTGACGCCGCGTCATCCGCCCGCGCCGCTGAGGCCGCAGGCCGGGGCCGGCTGGCCAGCGCGGGCAGGCGGGCCGGGGTGGCGGCCGGGCTGGGCGCAGCGGGGGCGGTGGGCGGCGCAGCGGCGGCCAGCTCACGCACAAAGGTCACATCAATGCGCGGTGGTGGCCTGTCACCCGCGCCCCAGCCGGCACGCTGGGCCAAAAACCCGTCAGCCAGCAGCAGGTGCAGGCCCAGCACGGCGGCAGCCAGCGCCAGCAGACGCAAGCGCCCAGGCAAACGCAGAGCCCGGCGCAAGCGCTGCGCCGTGGCGCCCGGCGCCAGCTCAGGCACCCAGCCAGCCACGGCGCAGTGTGGCCACGCTGCGGCCGGGCTTGGCGATGCAGTGCAACTGCAGCGCACCGGTGCCAGCGGCGGCGGCAGCGGGCCGCAGGCGCAGGGTCATCACGCGCTGGTCGCGCACCAGCAGCAGCGCAAACGGCTGCTCACGCGCCAGCCAGGCCTCGGCCTCGTCCAGCCGGCGGATGCGCCAGCCGTCCACCGCCAGCAACTCGTCACCGGCCGACACCCCAGCGGCCTCGGCCACGCTGCCGGTCAGCACGGTTTTGACCTGCACACCGCTGACCACGCCCTCGCTCAGGCGCAGGCCCAGGCGGGTGGTGAGGCTGGCGCGCTCTTGGCGCTGCTCCACGCCAAAGGCGGTGAGCAACGCGGCCAACGGCAGCTCGGCCGTGCCATGCACCCAGGCTTGCAGCTCGGCCGCCAGCGGCCGGCCGGCCACGCTGGCCAGCACGGCGGCAATGTCGGCCTCGGTGATGGCGCCTGCAGCACCGCCTGCACCGGCTTGGCCGGCGCCACTGCGTTGCCACAGCCCGTGCAGTACTGCGTCCAGGCTGCTGCCGTGCTGGCGCAGCGTCAGATCAAACGCCAGCGCCACCAGCGCACCCTTCTGGTAGTAGCTGACAGTGGCGTTGGGCGTGTTTTCGTCCGGCCGGTAGTACTTGGTCCAGGCGTCAAAACTGGCCTGGGCCACGCTTTGCACCCGGCGGCCGGGGGTGGCGGCCAGCGCGTTGATGGACTTGGCCAGCAACTGCAGGTAGCGCGGTGCGTCAATCAGGCCGCAACGCAGCAGCAGCAAGTCGTCGTAATAGCTGGTGAAGCCCTCAAAAAACCACAGCAGTTGGCTGGGGTTTTCCGCCTGCAGGTTGATGTGGGCCAGCTCGGCGGGTTTCAGGCGTTTGACGTTCCAGGTGTGGAAGTATTCATGGCTGATCAAGCCCAGCAGGGTGGTGTAGCCGTCTGTCAGGCCCGGACCCTGGCGGCCGTGCAGCGGGTCTTGCGGCAGGTCACGCCGGGCAGCTACCAGCGCGGTGCTGCTGCGGTGCTCCAGGCCGCCGTAACCATCGGCCACCGCGTTGAGCAAAAACAGGTAGCGCTGGAAGGGCGGCGTGCTGCCGTCATGGCCGTGCCAAAAACGGATCTGCTCCTGGCAGATACGGCGGGTGTCGGCCAGCAGGCGGTCGCCGTCAAAACCGGGCAGCGCGCCGGTCACCACCAGCGCATGCGGCACACCACCGGCTAGAAACGTGCCGCGCCAGAACGGGCCCAGCTCCACCGGGTGGTCCAGCAGGTCGTCGTAGTCAGGGGCCTCAAAGGTGCTGGCTGGGGTGTTGACATGCGCATCGGCCGCCATGCCCAGCGTGGTGGCCACATCCCAACCTGCGGGCAGGCCGGCAAGCTGCACGCGGTGTGCGCCAGCCTCTTGGCCATGCACCCGCAGGCACAGGCTGCCGGGGTT
>JAYVLI010000169.1:0-7555 GCA_043759535.1 Betaproteobacteria bacterium
TCAGCACGCGGCGGGTCGGTTTGGGTTTTGCGGTACAGCGTGGCACAGGGCCTCCTCAAAGAGGTGTGGGCACTGGCTGGCGGCGGCTGGCGGGTGCGGGACGGTTGGGATGAACGGTTGCGTGGCGGGCTACTTGGTCAGGATCAGCTTGCCGAGCGCGGTTTTTTTCAAGCGGTAACGCATGCCTTGGTGGCTGATTTGCACCTCTTGGGCGCCAGCAAACAGCCGCTCGCTGGGGATACACACCGGGTTGTCCGGTGCAGCGCCGTGGGCTGGCGCTGTGGCCTCGGGGCTGCTGGGGGGCGGCGCCGGGTCTTGGCCTGGTGTGGCAGGCATGTCACTTCTCCAGGTCAAAGTCGATCGGAATCAAAGCCCAGCCTTCCACCGACTGGCCCATGTCGGTGGGCGGCTTGAAGCGCGCTTTTTGCACGGCGGCGATGGCCGCTTCGTCCAGCCGGGTGTGGCCGGACGACTGGCTGATCTGCACACTGACCGGCGCCCCACCCGCCGCACCGATCAAGACCCGCACCATCACCCGGCCGGTCTCGCCGTTGCGCTGCGACAAACGCGGGTACACCAGCACCGGCGCCACCAGGTATTGCACCGCTGAGCTGGGCAGCACACGTGGTGCCGGCGCGGGCGGTGCGGGCGGGGGTGGCATGGGGGCCACCGGCGCCACCGCAGCCACCGTGGGCAGGACGGCTTGCATCGGTGCGGGCGGGGCGGGCATGGCCTCAGCCGCCAGAGTGGGCGCCACCAGCACAGCCGCCACCGGGCTGGGCGCGGTGACGCTGACCAGCGCGGCCGGCGGTGGCTTGACGCTGGGCGGCGCCGGCATGGGCAGCGGCAGCGGTGGTTTTGGGGGCTCTGGCGGGGCTGCGGGCAGGATCAACTGCACAAACACCGGTGAGGCCTTGCGCACCGCGTCGCGCACCGGGCCCAGCTGCAACAAACCCCACACCACCAGCACATGCGCCAGCAGGATCAGCCCGGTGGCCACCGGGCGCTGGCCGCCTGAAAAATCCGGCGGCGCGCCGGCCAGCGCCCGCAGCGGCGCCAACATCTGCATCGGGTCGGCGGCAGGGTGGGTGGTGATGGTGGACAACGGCATGGCAAGCAAAGGGGCGGGGGACGGTGGCGGCGCAGCGGGCGGCTGCGCTACCGTGGGCAACCCGAGGCGGCTGATCAACCCATCAGTTTTTTGAATGGCGTTGGTGCCCACAGCGGCAAAACTCTAACACAAATGAGAATGATTGTTGTTTGACTTTTGCCAAGATGTTGCGCTGCATCAAACCTTGGCGGGGCAGTGGCCGTTTTTCTGATTCGTTTCTCTGGTTCTCCCGTCACGCCCGTTTCACCTGGTTGATCCGGCGATCAAGCCGCGCCGCCGGCGTCACCATGGCTGGCGCTTGCTGCGCCACCTTGTCCGCGCTGTTGTCGCAGCACCCTGGCGCCAACAGCGCGCCGCTTCCCGCCCGATATGCAACTCCTCATCCGCCTCAAAGTTGGGCAACGCCTGGGCGCCGCGATGGGGCTGGTGCTGCTGCTGACCACGCTGATCACCGGTCTGTCGCTGGCCCTCAGCCAGCGGCTGGACGCCGACCTGCTGCAGGTGGATGCGCACAGCCTGCCGTCCGCGCAATTGGTGCATGCGTTGGGCCTGTTGGTCGAAGGCCAGCGTGGCATGGCCGCGCTGCACCTGCTGCCCCACCCCAGCCCCGACCGCGACGCGCTGGAGGCCAGGCTGCAAGCCAGCCGGCAAACCATCCAGCGCCAGGTGGCCAGCTACGAGCCCCGGGTGGCTGGTGCGGCTGACCGCCAGCACTTTGATGCCGTCAAGGCCAGTTTTGTGGTGTTTTGGGCGGCGCAAGACCGGTTGCTGGCGGCGTCCCGGCTGGCCGCAGCGGAGCTTTCAGCCAGCCCCGCGGCCAACCCCGCATCCCCCGCGCTGGCGCATGCCCGCAGCCTGCTGACGGGTGAATCCCAGCAGGCTTTTTTGCAGCTGGGGGCTGCCCTGGACGCCTGGTGGGCCTTTCATGCCCAAGCCACCCACCACCTGGTGCAACAGGCCCACGCGGCGGTGCAGCAAGCGGTGGTGATGCTGGCGGGGCTGTGCGCGGTGGCCTGGGTGTTGGGGGTGGTGGCCTGGCGCCTGGTGCGCCAGATGGGCCAGGCATCCACCAGCCCGCCCCGTGACCGGCCGGGGCCAACGGCGGCAACAGATGGTCCCGGCGCGGCGGGTCCGTCCCAGGCCGCTGCCAGGGCGATCCGGGCTGCGCGCCGCAGCGCCGTGCCGCAGGCGCATGCGCCCACCGCTGCTGAAGTGCCAACCGACCCGCCAACACCGCAGCCAACCCGGCAACCGCCGCGCTGACAGGCCCGGGGCTTACAGTGCGGCGCCTGGCCAGCCACCGCCGCCCGCGCCGCCCCAGCACAGCCCCCACCCATGCCCACCCCGCCCGCGCTGCCGCAAGACACCGACAGCCTGCTCAAGCTGGCCGCGCAGTCGATGTTTACCCTGTATGCCCAAACCGTGCAGGGCATGATGGTGGTGGACCGGGCGCACCGGGTGGTGTGGATCAGCGAGGGCTACAAGCGCTTTTTGCCGGCCTTGGGTTTTGCAGGTGCGCATGAGTTTGTCGGCCGCCGGGTGGAGGAGGTGGTGCCCAACACCCTGCTGGCCGAGGTGATCGACAGCGGCCAGGCCATCCTGGTGGATTTGCTCACCAACCAGGCCGGCACGTTTGTGGTCAGCCGGGTGCCGCTGCGCGACGCGCAAGGCCGTGTCATTGGCGCGTTGGGCATGGTATTGATGGACCACCCCGAGCGGGCTGACAGCACCATGCAGCCGTTGATCACCAAGTTTGGCCACCTGCAACGCGCGCTGGCCGATACCCAGCGCCTGCTGGCCGCCGAGCAAACCCGCAACCGCCGGCCCAAATACACCATTGCCGCCTACATCGGCGCCAGCCCGGCGGCGCTGGAGGTCAAACGCCAGGCCCGGCGCGTGGCAGGCACAGAGAGCACCGTGCTGCTGCTGGGCGAGACCGGCACCGGCAAAGAGCTGCTGGCGCAGGGCATCCACGCGGCGTCCAAACGTGCAGCGCGGCACTTTGTGGGCGTCAACATCGCCGCTGTGCCCGACACCTTGCTGGAGGCTGAATTTTTTGGCGTGGCCGGCGGTGCCTACACCGGCGCCGACCGCAAAGGCCGGGATGGCAAGTTCAAGCTGGCGGATGGCGGCACGCTGTTTCTCGACGAGATCGGCGACATGCCACTGGCCCTGCAGGCCAAACTGCTGCGCGCCTTGCAAGAGCAAGAGGTGGAGCCGCTGGGCAGCAACCAGGTGCAAAAAGTGGATGTGCGGGTGATTGCCGCCACCAGTCGGGATCTGGCGGCGATGGTGGCCGACGGCCGCTTCCGCGCCGACCTGTATTACCGCCTCAACGTGCTGCCCATCCGTCTGCCCGCGCTGCGCCAGCGCCTGCCCGACATCGAGGCCCTGGCCGAGACCCTGCTGGACGACATTGCCCGCCGCAGCGGCCTGGCGCACAAAAGCCTGTCGGTGGGCGCACTCGACCGGCTGGCCGCCCACCCCTGGCCCGGCAACATCCGCGAGCTGCGCAACGTGCTGGAGCAGGCCGCGCTGATGACCGACGACATGCGCTTGACAGCCACCCATCTGGACGTGGCGATGGGCCATGCGCCGGCAGTGGCTGATGTGGTGGCTGATGTGGTGGCTGATGTGGTGGCTGATGTGGTGGCCGGCGCGGTGACTGACCCGCCGTTGGATGGACCGACAGCCGTGCCAGCCGACCTGCCACCAGCCGACCTCGACCCGCTGCCTGCAGCATGCCCACCCCCAACACCGCCCCGCCCACTGCCCGAGCAAATTGCCGCGCTGGAGCGACGCGCCATGGCTGACGCACTGCGCAGCACCGGTGGCAACCGCATGGCCGCCGCCCGCCTGCTGCAAATCTCGCGTGCCGCCTTTTACGACAAGCTGGTGCGTTACCCCGAGCTGACCGCGCTGCCCGCGCCCTGAGCGCCAAGCCGCCACTGCCTGAATTGCAGGCGGCCCACCAAAGCGCCTGACTTTCAGGCAGTCCACCACCACCAAGTGCCTGAAGTTCAGGCGCTGGCGGCGGGCCGCAGTGCCGACAACGGCATGCTGCAGTGTCAACCGGCCCAACACGCAGGGTTTGCACTGATGAGGTGCGCCGTGGCATGCCGGTTGCAATGCACATCCCACCCACTGCCAAACCGCCGGCCACCCGCCAGCAGGAGACTCCCTTGATCCAACGCCGCCAACTCAGCTCCGTCACCCTGGCCGTCGCCGCCCTGGCCGCCAGTCTGCTTGCCGCCCCCGGCGTGTTGGCCCAAACCAAAGGCGAAGTGCGCATCGCCCTGATCGCCAGCAAAAGCGGCCCGCTGGAGGCGTATGCCAAGCAGACCATCACCGGCTTCAATATGGGCCTGGACTACGCCACTGGTGGCACTTTTGTTGTGGCCGGCAAAAAGCTGGTGGTGATCGAGAAAGACGACCAAGGCAAGCCCGACGTGGGCAAGAGCGCGCTGGCTGCGGCTTATGCCGACGACAAGGCCGACATTGCGGTGGGCCCCACCGCCAGCCCGGTGGCCCTGGCCATGCTGCCGGTGGCCGAGGAGTACAAAAAAGTGCTGTTGGTGGAGCCCGCCGTGGCCGACTCGATCACCGGTGACAAGTGGAACAAATACATCTTTCGCACCGGCCGCAACTCCAGCCAGGACGCGATTGCCAACGCGGTGGCGCTGGACAAGGCCGGCACCACGCTGGTGACGCTGGCGCAGGACAACGCCTTTGGCAAAGACGGCGTCAAGGCGTTCAAAGAAGCGCTGAAAAAAGCCAAGCTGGCGCATGAGGAATACCTGCCCGCTGCCACCACCGACTTCACCGCCGCCGCCCAGCGCATCATCGACAAGCTCAAAGACCAGCCGGGCCGCAAGATCGTCTGGATCATCTGGGCCGGTGGCAACCCGTTCAAGATTGCCGACCTCGACTTCAAGCGCCACAACATCGAGATCGCCACCGGCGGCAACATCCTGCCGGCGATGACGGCGTACAAGCAATTCCCGGGCATGGAAGGTGGGCTGTACTACTACTTCGGCATCCCCAAGAACCCGGTCAATGAGTGGCTGGTGGCCAACCACTACAAGCAGTTCAAGACTCCGCCGGATTTTTTCACCGCCGGTGGCATGAGCGCGGCGATTGCGGTGGTGGAGGCCTTGAAAAAGACGGGCGGTGATGCGTCGGCCAACAAGCTGATTCCGGCGATGGAGGGCATGAGCTTCCAGACGCCCAAGGGCAAGATGGTGTTCCGCAAAGAGGACCACCAAGCGCTGCAGGACATGTACCACTTCAAGATCAAGGTGGACCCGGCGTTTGCGTGGGGTGTGCCTGAACTGGTCAGGGAAATCAAAGCGGAAGAGATGCAGATTCCGATCCGCAATTCCCGCTGATCGGTTGGCCACCGCGCAGCCGCCCGCACCAGGACCCGCCTTGCTTGAAACCAGGGATCTCACCATCCGCTTCGGCGGCCACGTGGCGGTAGACCACGTCTCGTGCGCCTTTGCGCCCGGCACGCTCACTGCCATCGTTGGGCCCAACGGCGCGGGCAAGACCACCTACTTCAACCTGATCTCTGGCCAGTTGCCGGCCAGCGCGGGCCGGGTGCTGCTGGACGGGCAGGACATCACCCACCTGCCCGCACCGCTGCGCACCCGGCGTGGCCTGGGCCGGGCCTTCCAGCTCACCCAGTTGTTTGCGGGCCTGAGCGTGCGCGAAAACGTGCGCCTGGCCATCCAGGCGCGCCAGGCCGGGCGTGGGCAGTGTGGTGGTTTTGGCGGGGTGGATTTGCTGCGCATCTGGCTGGACCACAAAACGTGGTTGGACGAAGCCCAAGCCATCCTGGCCCAAGTGCGGCTGGGCGCCCAGGCCGACGCGCTGGCCAGCGCGCTGCCGCACGGCGACCAGCGCAAGTTGGAGGTGGCCATGCTGATGGCGCTGGACCCCAAAGTGTTCATGTTTGACGAGCCCACCGCCGGCATGAGCGTGGACGAGGTGCCGGTGATCCTGGACCTGATCCGCAGCCTCAAAGCCAGGCCGGACTGCACCATCTTGCTGGTCGAGCACAAGATGGATGTGGTGCGTGAGCTGGCTGACCGCATCATCGTGCTGCACAACGGCCAATTGGTGGCCGACGGTGAACCGGCGACGGTGATTGCGTCACCGGTGGTGCAGCAAGCCTATCTGGGCATCGTGCCGGAAGAAGCCGCATGACCAGCGCCGCGGCCACCACCCCAGCGCTGGAGTTGCGCGGTGTGCAAACCCACATCGGCGCGTACCACATCCTGCACGGCGTGGATTTCACGGTGCCACAAGGTCAGGTCAGCATGCTGTTGGGCCGCAATGGCGCCGGCAAGACCACCACGCTGCGCACCATCATGGGCTTGTGGGCCGCCAGCGCCGGCACGCTGCAGTTCCAGGGCCGGCCGATCAAGGGCCTGGCCACGCCCGACATCGCGCAACTGGGCATTGCCTACGTGCCCGAGAGCATGGGTATCTTCAGTGACCTCAGCGTCAAGGACAACATCGTGCTGGCCGCCCGCAAAGCCCGCCACGCCGGTGAGCTGGACACCGTGCGGCTGGAGTGGATCTTCAACCTGTTCCCGGCGCTGAAAAAATTCTGGCTTTACCCCGCCGGCAAGTTGAGCGGTGGGCAAAAACAGATGCTGGCCGTGGCCCGCGCCATCTGCGAGCCGCGCGCGCTGATCCTGATCGACGAACCCAGCAAGGGCCTGGCGCCATCGATCGTGCAGAACCTGATCAGCGCATTGCGCCAGCTCAAGCTGCAGCGCACCACGGTGCTGCTGGTCGAGCAGAATTTCATGATGGCCAGCGCGCTGGGCGACCATGTGGCGGTGATGGACGACGGCCGGGTGGTGCACAGCGGGCCGATGGCCGCGCTGGTGGCTGACGCGGCGCTGCAACGCAGGCTGCTGGGGCTGTCGCTGGGGGCTGCGGCATGAACAGCACGGGCGAACCCGCGGCCACGGCCGTCGCATCGCCCGGCGGCGCCGCACTGGCGCCGCTGGCGGCGATCCCGAAGGCGCAGTTCGACTGGCTGCCGCTGGCGCTGCTGGCCGCACTGATGGCGGTGGCGCTGCCGGCGGTGGGCAGCGCGAGCAGCTGGCTGACGCTGACCGTGGCCGGGCTGGCGATCGGCATGATCGTCTTCGTCATCGCCTCGGGGCTGACGCTGGTGTTCGGGCTGATGGACGTGCTGAACTTCGGCCACGGCGTGTTCATTACGCTGGGCGCTTTTGTGGCCACCAGCGTGATCGGCGGCATGGCCGGCTGGGCCGGCGAGTCCGGCGGGCTGCAGCTGGTCAGCGTGTTCGTCGCGATGCTGGCGGCAATGGCGGTGGCCGGGGCCGCAGGCTGGGGCTTCGAGCGGGTGATCATCCGGCCGGTCTACGGCCTGCACCTGAAGCAGATCCTGATCACGATGGGCGG
>JAYVLI010000170.1:0-3928 GCA_043759535.1 Betaproteobacteria bacterium
ACGCGGGCTGCACGAAACGCAAGACGAGGTTGCGCGCCACCAAGGCGCGGTAGGCCCAGGTGGCCCGCAGGCCGTCGCGGGCGGTGAAGCTGGCGGCCACGGCGGCGTCCAGTGCGTCCGCCGTGATGCTTTCCGGCGCCTGGCCTTCCAGCACGGCTTCCAGCTTGGGCGCACGTGCCGGGTAGGGCGTCAAGCCGTTGAAGGCCAACTTCACGCCACGCAGCCTGCCGCCTTCCAGCGCATAACTGATGGCCGCACAGGTGGCAGAAATGTCCTGATCAAAACGCTTGCTCACCTTGTGCGCATGGAACACACGGCCCTGCAGCCGCGGCAGTTCGATGGTTTCGATGTATTCCCCCGGCTGCAGCACGTTCTTCTTCTGCCCGGTGTAGAAATTTTCAAGCAGCACAGGGCGCGTGACGCAGGCGCCCTTGGGGCCGCGCTTGCGCAGGGTGAGCGTGGCGCCCAGGGCCAGCAGGCAGGGCATGGTGTCGCCAATGGGCGAACCGTTGGCGATGTTGCCGCCCAGGGTGGCGGTGCTGCGAATGGGCGTGCTGCCGAAGCGGCGCAGCACTTCAGCGAAGGCCGGCAATTCGGGCTTCAGCAACGGCATCACATCTTCCAGCGGCACGGCTGCGCCGATGCGCCAGTGCGTGGGCGTGGTGGTTACTTTGCGCAATTCGGCCACGCCGCCGACGTAGGCGATGTACTCCGGCCTTTCGTAGCGCTTGTTCACGGCCAGGCCAAATTCGGTGCTGCCGGCCAGCAGCGTGGCCTGCGGTTTGGCCAGGCGCAGGGCGGCCAGGTCGTCCAGCGTGCGGGGGGCGTGGAAGGGTGCGTGGGCGGGTTCGTGGGCGGGTGTATCGGCGGTGTAGTGCAGCGCTGGGTCGGCTTGCAGGCTTTGCAGTGCGGCCGTGAGCGCTGCACTGCCCAGCGGCTGCGGTGGCAGGCTGAACATCTGCTGGCCGGCGTCCAGGATGGGCCGGTAGCCGGTGCAGCGGCACAGGTTGCCCGACAGATCGTCGGCCACCTGCTGCCGGCTGGCCACAGTGCCGGCTGCAGCATGCCGCTCAGCACAGGCGGCCAGCGACATCACAAAGCCCGGTGTGCAAAACCCGCACTGTGAACCGTGGCAGGCAACAAGCGCCTGCTGCGCCGGGTGTTGGCCACCCAGGTCGTCCACCGTGATCAAGGCCTTGCCGTCCAGCGTGGGCAAAAACTGGATGCAACTGTTGATGGGCTTGAACAACACCGCACCGCCGGGCTGCAGCGTGCCCACCAACACGGTGCAGGCGCCACAGTCGCCCTCGTTGCAGCCCTCTTTGGTGCCGGTGCAGGCGGCATGTTCACGCAGCCAGGCCAGCACGGATGTGGTGGGTGGCAAGCCCTGCACCTGCACCACCTGGCCTTGGTGGACAAAGCGGATAGGGCGGGTGGTGGTGGTCATGGGGGTTGGTGAGGGTGTCGGCAAGAGGGGTGGCAGGGTCACGGTTGTGGCAGGTCAGGGCAGTGCAGGCGTGGGATACATTTTGAGCACGATGTTCTCCCCACGGTGCTGTATGGCAACTGCTTTGCCGCTCGGCTTGCCCAACTTGGCCGGCCGTGCAAGGGTTGGCATGCAGCGCTGGCAAGCCGCTTGCAAGTGACCGCCGCCATGACAGTCCCCAAGCAAATCGCGATCCTGGCCGACCTGCTGGATTTCACCGCCGACCCCGGCCTGTGCGACCGCCTGAGCCCCGCTGTGCGCTGGCGCCCGGCGCACTGGCTGCTGATCGGCGCCGATGGCCGCATTGCCGATGTGCTGCCCAGCATGTCTGCCAACAGCGCAGACACCACCCCCGGCGACGACTGGCACAAGATCGACCACAGCGGCCGCCTGCTGCTGCCCGGCTTCATCGACACCCACGTCCACAGCCCGCAAGTGGATGTGATCGCATCCTGGGGCGCCGAGCTGCTGGACTGGCTCAACACCTACACCTTTCCGGCCGAAGCGCGCCATGCCGACCCGGCCTTTGCCCAGGCCGCCGCCACCTTGTTTGCTGACGCCCTGCTGGCCCACGGCAGCACGGCGGCGGTGGTGTTCCCCACCGTGCATGTGGCCAGCACCGACGCGCTGTTTGCCGCCGCCCAGGCGCGTGGCATGCGGCTGGTCACCGGCAAGGTGCTGATGGAGCGCCATGCACCGGATGCCCTGCGCGACGATGTGGACCAGGCGCGGCTGGACTGCACCGCTTTGATTGAACGCTGGCACGGCCAGGGCCGCCTGGCCTATGCGGTGACACCGCGTTTTGCCGCCACCAGCTCACCCGCGCAACTGGCCATGGCCGGCCAACTGCTGGCGGACCACCCCGGGCTGTACATGCAAACCCACGTGGCCGAAAACCGTGCCGAGGTGGCCTGGGTGGCGCAACTGTTCCCCAGCGCCCGCAGCTACCTGGATGTCTACGCCCAGCACGGCCTGCTGACCGAGCGCGCGGTGCTGGCCCACGGCATCTGGCTGGACGACGTGGACCGCGCTGCCTTGCACAGCAGTGGCGCGCAGATCGCGTTTTGCCCCTCGTCCAACTTGTTTTTGGGCAGTGGCTTGTTTGGCTGGCAGCAGGCGGCTGATGCCGGCATTGCCGTCAGCATGGCGTCTGACGTGGGTGGTGGCACGTCCCTGAGCATGCTGCGCACCCTGGCTGATGGGTACAAGGTGCAGGCCCTGGCCGGCAACCGCACCACCGCCTGGGCCTTGTTGCATGCCGCCACACGAGGCGCGGCGCAGGCGCTGCGGCAGGGCGATGAGATGGGCACGCTGACTGCCGGCGCCATGGCCGATGTGTGCATCTGGGACTGGGCCGTGGGCGCCGTGGCGCAGCGCCGGCACAGCCTGGCCCGCGAGTTGCATGAGCGTGTTTTTGCCTGGCTCATCCTGGGTGATGAACGTAATCTGCTTGAAACCTGGGTGGCCGGTGTGCGCCGCCATGCGCGGGTTTGAGAACGTCATCCAAAAATAAAACAGCAGCAGGCCACCCCACATGCTCCGACTCGAACTGACCGGCATCAGCAAGCAATACCCCGCCGTGCGCGCCAACGACAAGGTGTCACTGCAGGTGGCGCCTGGCCAGATCCACGCTGTGCTGGGTGAAAACGGCGCCGGCAAAAGCACGCTGATGAAAATGATTTACGGCGCGGTGCGGCCCGACGAAGGCCAGATGGCCTGGAACGGCCAGGTGGTGCAAATTGCCAACCCGCAGCAGGCCAGAGCACTCGGCATTGCCATGGTGTTCCAGCACTTCAGCCTGTTTGACACTTTGACGGCAGCCGAGAACGTGTGGCTGGGCCTGGACAAGGCCTTGCCGCTGCCGCAAATCATTGAGCGCATCCGCGTCGTGTCAGGCGATTACGGCCTGGAGGTGGACCCGCTGCGCCCGGTCCACACCCTGAGCGTGGGCGAGCGCCAGCGGGTGGAGATCGTGCGCGCGCTGCTCACCAAACCGCAGTTGCTGATCCTGGACGAACCCACCTCGGTGCTGACGCCGCAGGCGGTTGAAAAGCTCTTTGTCACGCTGCGCCAGTTGGCCAGTGAGGGCTGCGCCATCCTCTACATCAGCCACAAGCTGGACGAGATCCGCGCGCTGTGCCACCACTGCACGGTGCTGCGGGGCGGCAAGGTGACGGGTGAGGTGGACCCGTCCAAAGAGAGCAACGCCAGCCTGTCGCGCTTGATGATTGGTGCCGAGCCACCGGCGCTGGCCCACCGCCCGGCCCGGCCGGGTGCGGTGGCGCTGGCGGTGCGTGGGCTGTCGCTGGCAAAGCTCAATCCATTCGGCATGACGCTGCAAGACATCGCGCTGGACGTGCGGGCCGGTGAGATCGTGGGTGTGGCCGGTGTCTCCGGCAATGGCCAGCAAGAGCTGATGGCGGCCTTGTCGGGTGAGGACAC
>JAYVLI010000171.1:0-13736 GCA_043759535.1 Betaproteobacteria bacterium
ACTCGACGGCACCGCCTACCCCGGCAACAGCGGTGGCCCGCTGCTGGACGCCGACAGCGGCAAGGTGGTGGGCGTGGTCAACATGGTGCTGGTCAAGAGCGGCCGCGAATCGGCGCTGAGCAGCCCCACCGGCATCAGCTACGCCATCCCCGTGCGCTGGGTGCGTGAGCTGCTGGACCGCAAATAGCCCACCAGCGCAGCGGCCGACAACGCGCGCCCAGCGCACTCCTAACGCCACGCCGTCACGGCAGCAGGATGCTGCAGCCGGTGGTGTTGCGGGCCTCCAGCGCGGTGTGGGCCTGGGCCACGTCGGCCAGCGCAAAACGCTGATCAATGCGGATCTTGACCGCACCACTGCGCACCGCCGCAAACAAATCGTCCGCCATCTGCTGCGTGGCCTCCCGGGTGGCCATGTGGGTGAACAAGGTGGCCCGGGTCAGGTACAACGATCCCTTGGCGCCCAGCACCCCCGGCGCAAATGGCGGCACCGGGCCGGACGCATTGCCAAAACTGGCCAGCAAGCCAAACGGCCGCAGCACGTTCAGGCTGCCCTCAAACGTGTCTTTGCCCACCGAGTCATACACCACCTTGACGCCCGCACCACCGGTGATGGCCTTGACGCGGACGACAAAATCTTCCACGCGGTAATTGATGGCGTGTGCGGCGCCGTGCTCCAGCGCGAGCTGGCATTTGGCGTCACTGCCAGCGGTGGCAATCAGCTGCAAACCCAGCGCCTTGGCCCACTGGCAAGCGATCAGCCCCACCCCGCCTGCAGCGGCATGGAACAGCACAAAGTCACCGGACTGCAAGCCCTCGGCGGGCAGGGTTTTTTTCAGCAGGTATTGGGCGGTCAGGCCCTTCAACATCATGGCCGCGCCGGTCTCAAAGCTGATGTCGTCGGGCAGCTTGCACACGGTGCGGGCCGGCATCACCCGCACCTGGCTGTAGCTGCCAGGCGGGTTGCTGGCGTAGGCCGCGCGGTCGCCCACGGCCAGGTGGGCCACACCATCCCCTACCGCCTCCACCACGCCTGCGCCCTCCATGCCCAGGCTCAGCGGCAGGGCGTTGGGGTAGAGGCCGGTGCGCTGGTAGACATCAATAAAGTTCAGGCCGATGGCGTGGTGGCGGATGCGGATCTCGCCCGGGCCGGGCTCAGCCACAGGCAAGTCAACAAGCTGCATTTGCTCGGGGCCGCCGAACTGTTGGATCTGGATGGTCATGGGCATGGCTGGAGTCTCCGTTGAGGCATGTTTTGGGGCTTGCAGCGTAACGCGACTGGCCGGCGGCAGCAGGGCAACGGCAGATCAACAACCCGCCGGCTGGGGCCATGCCGGCAGGGCTGCAGCCACAATCCCGACGGTGATGTGCTCAGCCAACCCCAACCCATGATGCGTTTGACCCAGGCCCCCAATCTGGCCATCGCCACCCTGTGGGCCGATGTGCTGTGCGGCGCCGGTCTGGACGTGACGGTGCAGCGCGCCTTTGCCGGCAGCATTGCCGGCCAGATTCCACCCGACCAGGCCTTGCCCGAGCTGTGGCTGGTGGACGAAACCCAGGCCAGCGCCGCCCGCCAGTTGCTGCATGCGCTGCAAAACCCACCCGAGCGGCGCTGGGCCTGCACCGGTTGCAGTGAGGTGATTGACGGCCCGTTTACCCAGTGCTGGTGCTGCGGCAGCGCGGCGCCGGCCATCGGCTGACGGTTGATGGGCAAGCGCTGATGGACACGCCCTGATGGACACCACCGATACCGGCCAACTGGTGTTGACGCTGATCCAAAGCCGCCAGTCGGTGGCACCCAAACGCCTGCACGCACCTGGCGCCACTGCCAGCCAACTGCAGCAGTTGCTGGACGCCGCCGCCTGCGCCCCAGACCACCGTGGCCTGCGGCCGTGGCGGCTGCTGCGCATCCAGGACAGCCAGCGCCCCGCCCTGGCCGACCTGTTTGAAGCCTGCACCCGTGACCGCCATGCGGCCGATGGCAGCACGCCCAGCGCCGCTGACATGGCCCAAAGCCGCGAAAAAGCCATGCGTGCGCCCACCCTGCTGCTGGCCGTGTTGAAGGCCACACCCGAGGACCCCGAGGTGCCGCTGATCGAGCGCGCCATCACTCTGGGCGCGGCACTGATGAACCTGCTGCTGGCGGCCCACGGCCAGGGCCTGGGCGCCATGTTGACCAGCGGCCGGGCGCTGCGAACGGCCCGGTTTGCGCAGGCCATGCGGCTGGCGGCCGATGAACAGGCGGTGTGTTTTGTGTCCATCGGCACCGCCAGCGCCGCGCCCCGGCGGCCACGCGCCGGAGCGCAAGGCCCGCTGAGTGACTGGGCCGGCCCGCCTTGACCGGCTGACCCGCCCACACCCTGACACCCTGACCTTGTGACACTTGGGCGACTGCAGGCCGGCCAAGCCGGCACAGACACTGCCTGTCTCCCTGACACCACGCTCCCGTTGAGCCCCCTGCCCATGAACCGCGTGCTTGCCGATACCGGCGCCACCTACCCCATCGTGCAGGCGCCGATGGGCTGGATTGCGCGCAGCACCTTGGCCAGCGCGGTGTCGCGCGCCGGAGGGCTGGGCATCATCGAAACCTCATCGGGTGAGACCGAGGCCTGCCAGCGCGAGATCCGCACCATGGTGGCCACTGGCCTGCCGTTTGGGGTGAACCTGCCGATCCGGTTTTTGAAAGACGACGCGATGCTGCGCTTTGTCTGTGAAGTGGGCATCCGGTTTGTCACCACCTCGGCCGGCAGCCCGGCCAAATTTCTTGCGCCCCTGAAGGCCGCCGGCATCAAGGTCTACCACGCTGTGCCCACGCTGGACACCGCGCTCAAATGTGTGGACGCCGGCATTGACGGCCTGGTGGTCGAAGGCAGCGAGGGCGGTGGCTTCAAGAACCCCGAAGAGGTGAGCACCCTGGTGCTGCTGCAGGCCATCCGTGAGCGGGTGGACGTGCCGCTGATCGCCGCCGGCGGCATCATCGACGGGCGTGGCATGGCCGCAGCGTTTGCGCTGGGCGCTGAAGGCATCCAGATGGGCACCCGCTTTGTGTCCAGCGCCGAAAGCCCGGTCCACCCCAACTACAAACAAGCCATCGTCGATGCCGACGCCACCGGCACCTGGGTGTTGAACAAACAATCCACACCCTGCATCCGCGCGCTCAAGACACCGTTCACCCAAACCATCCATGCCGCCGGGCTGATGCCGGCGGACACCTTCAAAGGCATCCAGGGCGTGTACTTTGGCGGCGACATGAATGCCGCACCGGCGCTCGCCGGCCAATCCGCCGGGCTGGTCCACAGCATCTTGAGTGCCCAGCAAATCGTCCACCAGACGGTGGCCGAGTTCCACGCCATCACGGCCAGGCTGGGCGCACTGGCCGCAGCGTCCAGCTTCGGCTGATCCACCCCAACCACCACTGCACGAAAGACCCACCATGAGCACACTCTTTTCCCTGGCCGGCCGCACTGCGCTGATCACCGGCGGCTCACGCGGCATCGGCAAGATGATTGCCGTCGGCTTTTTGCAGCAAGGCGCCAAGGTCTACATCTCGGCGCGCAAAGCTGCCGCCTGTGACGCCACGGCGGCCGAGTTGAGCAAGCTGGGCACCTGCATCTCGCTGCCGGCCGATGTGTCCACCCCGGCCGGCATAACCGGGCTGGTGGCGGCGTTCAGCGCGCACGAAAACAAGCTCGACATCCTGGTCAACAACGCCGGTGCGGCCTGGGGTGCGCCGTTTGATGAATTTCCCGAAAGCGGCTGGGACAAGGTGGTGGACTTGAATCTCAAGTCGCCGTTTTTCCTGACGCAGGCGCTGCACGGCTTGCTCAAAGCGGGCGCGGCCAACCAGGCCGCCAAGGTGATCAACATTGCCTCAATTGACGGCCAGACGGTGAACCCGCAAGAAACCTACAGCTACGCCGCCAGCAAATCGGGCCTGATCCACCTCAGCAAACGCATGGCGCTGCGGCTGATCCAGGACAACATCGTGGTCAACGCCCTTTGCCCCGGCGCTTTTGCCAGCGAGATGAACAAGGATGCGCGTGACCACGGTGACGCGGTGGCCGCCCGCATCCCCGCCCGTCGGGTGGGGGTGGACGACGACATGGCCGCAGCCGCCATCTACCTGGCCAGCCGCGCCGGTGATTACGTGGTGGGCACCACGCTGACGGTGGACGGTGGTGTCAACCTGGTGCGCTGACGCGGGTTGGCAGCGGGCGCGGGATGGTGGTGCTGCGCCTGATGGCGCTGGTGTGGCCTGGCTGCTGACACCAGCCCCAGCCTCAAACTGCCGGCCAGGCCGCCAGGCATCCCTCCGGTTTTTGCGTTGTCCATCCTTCAAAAGGCCTCATCCACCATGACATTGCTGATCATCCGCCACGGCGAAACCCCGCTCAATGTGACGCGGGTGCTGCAACCGGCCAATACGCCGCTGTCCACCCGGGGCCAGGCCCAGGCGGTGGCACTGGCGCGGCGCTTGGCGGTGGCTGAGCCGGCCACGCAGCGTCCGGTGGCCATCGTCAGCAGTGACCTGCCGCGTGCGCTGCAAACCGCCCAGGCCATCGCTGCGGCCTGCGGCTTGGGCCTTGTCACCAGCGCCTTGCTGCATGAGCGCAGCTTTGGCCAACTGCGTGGCCTGCCTTACGACAGTCTGGGCTTCGATCCGCTCAGCGCCGAGGCCGCTGCGCCGGGCGGTGAATCCATGCGTGACTTCAAAGCCCGGTGCCACGCGGCCTGGGCCTGGGTGCTGGCCCAGCACGCCGCGCTGGGCGGGCCGCTGGCGGTGGTGACGCACGGCCTGGTGATCCGCACCTGGCTGCAAGACGGCGCGCTGGCCCTGCCCAGCGGCATGGTGCTGCCTGCAGGCATTGCCAACACGTCGCTCACCATTGCCGTTAGCGTACCGCCGCACACGGTGCAGTTGCTGGACTGCACTGCCCATTTGGCCGCTGGTGTGGGGGAGGACGCAGCCAGCTTGTCGGGCGGTTGAGCCGGCCGCCGGGCCGGGCTGCGCCAGGCCAGGCGGCGCTCAGGCGGCGGGCGGCGCAGGCGGAAAGTGCCGGTCCAGCACCGGCCCCACCAGCGCATGGGCCTGCACCCGGTCCAACAGCGCGGCCAAGGCCGGCCGCTGCGCCCGCAAGTGCGGCCGGCTGCCCGACCAGCGGCTGACCACGCTGGCCGCCACCACCACCCGGTGCGGCAGGCCGGCCAGCACCAGCGCTGCTTCGATGGCGGCGGAGCCACTGCCGTCATGGCTGTACAGGGTCAAGCACATCACCAACGCCTTTACAGCGGGCTCAAGCAGCCCGTTGTGCCATCACTTCACCCAAGCGTACCGCCCCGCCCGGCGCCCAGGTCGGGTTGAAAACCAGCCCACCCGCAGCGCCGCGCGGGAACAACATCACCACGGTGGACCCGAGTAAAAACCGCCCCATCTCCGCACCCTGGGCCAACTGCGGTGCGGGTGGCTGCCCAACACCGCCGTAGTGCCAATCGCGCAACACACCGGGCCGGGGCGGGTTGACCAGGCCGTGCCACACGGTGGCCATGCTGCCGACGATGGTGGCGCCCACCAGCACCAGCACAAACGGCCGGCCCTGGGCGTCGTCAAACAGGCAGACCAGCCGCTCATTGCGCGCAAACAGGCCGGCCACACCGCGCGCGGTGACCGGGTTGACCGAAAACAGCGCACCCGGCACATGCAGCATGCGGCGCAGCGTGCCGGCGCAAGGCATGTGGATGCGGTGGTAGTCGCGTGGGCTCAGGTACAGGTTGGCAAAGCTGCCGCCGGCAAACGGTGCGGCCAAAGCTGCATCACCCCCCAGCAGCGCGGTGGTGCTGAACTGGTGGCCCTTGGCCTGGAAGATCTGGTCACCCTCGATCGCGCCGATCTGGCTGATGGCCCCGTCTACCGGACACAGCAATTCGGCGCTGGCCATGGGCCGCGCGCCGGGCCGCAGGGCGCGGGTGAAAAACTCATTGAAGGTGGTGTAGGTCGCCAGGTCGGGCTGGTCCGCCTCGGCCATGTTGACCCGGTAACGCGCCACAAAGCGGCGGATGATGCCGGTGGTCACCAGCCCACCGCGCCAGCCGGCCACCAGGCCGGCAAAGCGGGTCAGCGCTTGTTTTGGCAGCAGGTGCTGCAGCAGGACTTGTAGGCGTTCAGACACGGTGGTGTGGGGCAGCTGGCAGGGGCGCGCCAGTGTATCGGCGGGCCTTGTGGCCATGGTGCCGCTGGCCACAGGTGCCATGCAGAGAACGCACCGCCTGGCTGTTAGGTCTTGCCGACCAGGCCTTGGCGCATGGCCTCCAGCAGCACAGCGGCGCGCACCGTCTCAAAGGCGCAATTGACGTACAGCGACACACCGCCCGGGCAGACGAGGTGGCTGCTGTCCGGTGCTGCAAATGTGCCCACCCGCAGCACAGGGCTGGCCCAGGGCAGCAGGTGGTCTTCCGGTGTGCCGGCATCGTTGTGGTAATACAGCGCCTGGCGGCCCAGCAGCAAGGCGTCACTGGCCGAACCAAATACCGTCAGGTCGATCAGGCCCAGCACCTCGTCGTCGGCCGGCACCTTGCAGGTGCGGCGGGCGTTGGCCAGCTTGGCCGGTGGGATGTTGGGCAGCACAAACAAGTCGTCATGCTGGCCAACATCGGCCAATGCCGCCAGCACGGCGCTGCCAAAGTCAGTGCGGTTGGGGTGTGCAGCAGTGGGCAAGGCCGGCATGGTGGCTGGCGCCGCAGCCGCTGCAGCAGGTGCGACAGGTGCGGCGGGTGCGGCGGGTGCAGCAGAAACCGGCGCTGGGCTGGCTGCAACCGGTGCGGCAGGCGCCACCCGCCCGGCCTGGTGGTCCGCCTCGGCCTGCGCCAGGATGGGCGCAGCCACGCGGTCTGCGTCCTCATCTTTCAGCCCCAAATCGCGGCGGCGCAGCTTCAAATCCTCCAGCATGGCTGGCGGGATGGGGTAGGCCTGGGCAATCACCTTTTGCAGCGTGCGCTTGTATTTCTCCAGGTCGTCGTCGTATTTTTTGTAGGGCTCGGCGGCTTTGGCCTCGATGGCTGCGGCATCAGCGGGTTTCAGTTTCAGCTCGGCCATCAGCTCGTCCAGCGTCTCCCGCTCCACCAGCGAGATGCGGCCGTCCGACAGCATCTCCACCACCTTCATCTGGTAGCGCTGGTGGGCGGCCTCACGCTGCAGGGCTTGCTGGCGGCGCAGCTCCAGCATGCGGCTGGCTTCTTCGCGGATGCCCTCGGCCACGTTGACAAAGGCTTCATCGCGGTCGGCCCAGGTGGTGACCGCTTTTTTGTCACGCGGGATGCTTTGCAAATGGGCCACCGGTGAGCCAAACCAGTTGAAGGGCCGCAGCACCACCGGGATGACAGTGGCGTCACCCGACGCATGGCGCGCCAGCGCGGCCGGGATCTCGGTGTCGTTGCAGTAGTCAGACGCCAAAAAGTCAGGGCTGAGCATCAACACGATGATGTCGGCGGCCTGCATCTGGGCGCTGATCTCGGCGTCCCAGGCGGTGCCGATGTCGATCTTGCGGTCATTCCAGGCCGAGATCAGGTGGCCGCGCCGCAGCGGCGCCAGATGCACGTCCAGCTGTTTGCGCAAGTCCTCGTCTTTGTGCGAGTACGAAAAAAACACCGAGACCGATTCGACTGCCATGCAAGCCCCCCTGGTTGATGCGTTACGCCGCCCTGCCGTTTGCTGATCGCTGATCGCTGATCGCTGATCGCTGATCGCTGATCGCTGATCGCTGATTGGAGAGCCCACCCCTGCGGGCGTCAAGGCCCCAGGCTGCGCCGGCCCATCAGAAGGTGCCGGCGTAAGCGCCGCCGTCGATCAGCAGGTTCTGCCCGGTCAGGTAGCCGGCTTGCTGGCTGCACACAAAGGCGCACAGCGCACCAAACTCGTCCGCTGTGCCAAAGCGCTGGGCCGGCACCAGCAGGCGGCGCCGGTCGGCCAGAGCCTCGGGGCTGAGGCCCACTTTGGCGGCGTTGGCGCGCAAGCCTTGTTGCAGCCGGTCGGTGTCAAACGCGCCGGGCAACAGGTTGTTGATGGTGACGTTGCGGCCGGCCAGTTGCGGCTGGCGCGCCACCCCGGCCACAAAACCGGTGAGGCCGCTGCGGGCGCCGTTGGACAGGCCCAAAAAATCAATCGGCGCTTTGACCGCGCCCGAGGTGATGTTGACCACCCGGCCAAAACCGCGGGCGGCCATGGCGTCCACCGTGGCCTTGATCAGCGCAATGGGCGCCAGCATGTTGGCGTCCAGTGCGGCAATCCAGATGTCGCGGTCCCAGTCGCGAAAGTCCCCTGGCGGTGGCCCGCCGGCGTTGTTGATCAGGATGTCCACCTGCGGGCAGGACGCCAGGGCGGCGTCGCGGCCGTCGGCGGTGGTGATGTCGCCCACCACGCTGCGCACGGTGATCTGCGGGTGTGCCGCGCGCAGCGCAGCGGCGGTGGCCTGCAGTGCCTCAGCGCCGCGGGCGGTGATGACCAGGTTGACACCCTCACGCGCCAGTGCCTGCGCGCAGCCCTTGCCCAACCCTTTGCTGGCGGCGCACACCAGTGCCCATTTGCCTGCGATGCCCAAGTCCATCTGCGTGCCTCCGTTGGTGGTGTGGTCCAGGGTATCAGGCGCGGGGTGCGGCGCTGCGCCCCAGCACCAGCACACTGCCCAACACGCAGGCCGACCCGGCAGCCACCCAGGCGGTGAAGGGCTCACCCAAAATCAGCACACCCAGCAGGATGGTGGACACCGGCCCCACCACGCCGTACTGCGCGGTGCGGGCCGGGCCGATCAGTTCGATGGCGCGCATCACCAACCAGACCGGCAACACGGTACACACCGTGCCATTGAGCAGCGACAACCACCACACCGGCGCGGGCAGCGTGGCCAGGCTGACCAGTGGCCGCAGCAGCGCAAATTGGGCCAGGCACAGGCCGCAGGCCACGCTGCTGGCCCAGCCGGTGAGGCGCAATGAGCCGATGCGCCGCACCACCTCACCGCTGTACAGCAGGTAGCCGGCGTAGCTGAGCGTGCTGGCCAGCACCAGTCCAGCGCCCAGCGCCACACGGGCGCCGTCCAGGTGCAGCTCATGGCCAAACACCAGCAGCAGGCCGGCATAGCCCAGCGCCATGGCGGCCCACTGCCGGCGGCTGGCGCGGCGGCCAAACAGTGCCCAAGACAACACCACCACCACGGCAGGTGTGAGGTACAGGATCAGCCGCTCCAGGCTGGCACTGATGTGCTGCAGGCCCAAAAAATCCAGATAACTGGACAGGTAATAGCCCGAAAAACCCAGCGCTGCGGCGGCTGCCCGGTCACGCCAGGACAAGGCGTGTTTGCCCCGGCCCGCCCACCACACCATGGCCAGGAAAAACGGCAAGGCCACGCCCATGCGCAACATGATCAGGGTGACTGCATCCACCCCGTGGCGGTAGGCCAGCTTGATGATGATGGCCTTGCCTGAAAACGCCACCGCGCCAGTCATGGCCAGCAAGGGTGCAGACCAGGCCAGGGCGTTGGGCAGTGGCGCCAGTGGCGCCAGTGGCTGGGCACGTCGCGTGGCAGCTTGGGCTGTCGCTTGGGGGCGCTGGGACATCGGCGAGATTGTAGGAAGGGGCCCGCCCAGGCCGCGTGAACTGGCTGTTGGCAAGCTGTTGGCAGGCTGTTGGCAGGCTGTTGGCAAAGGGCTCACCAGGCTTACATACACACGGTCAACCCCGAGTGGAACCACGGTCCAGCGTGGGCATACTCGGGCCGACTGGATCAAAAAATGAACAAAACTTTCACCACCGATAGGCCGTCGCCCTGGCACCGCACCGTGCTGCGCTACGCCCTGCTGGCACTGCTGTGCGCCGCGCTGCAAGCACTGCTGCAGCGCTACACCTTGGGTGCAGCGGACTTGGCGCCCTTGTCGGTGGTGTTGGGTGTGGCAGTGGCGGCGGTGCTGGCGCGCGGGGTGTGGCTGGTGTCTGCGGCCATGGCCGGTGTGGCAGCGGCTGACCTGGCTGCCGGTGCCGGCTTGCAAGCAGCGCTGGTGGGTGCGCTGGTGCTGGGCCTGCAAGCCCTGCTGGCCCGCAGCGTGCTGCGCCGCACAACAGATGCTGACGTGCTGCAACTCGACACCGCCAGCCGGTTGAAGCGTTTTGTGCTGCAGGCCGCACCCGCCGCTGCTGCGTTAGGCGTGCTGGCCGGCATGCTCACCCAGTGGGGCCAAGACGCCGCTGCCGCCCTGCCCCTGGTGCGGCCACAACTGGCCAGCGCACTGGGCCGCTTGATTGCCGATTGGGCCGGCATCGTGGTCACCGCGCCGGTGTTGCTGTGCTGGCTGGCACGCCCGCCCGCACCCTGGCGGCCACGCCGGCGGGTGGTGGCGCTGCCACTGGTGCTGCTGGTGGCCGGCATGCTGCCGGGTTTTGACCAAGTGGCCAGGCGGGACGAGGTGCGTCTGCAAAGCGCGTTTGAGCGCGACGCCAACGCCCGCCGCCTGCGGGTGCAGCAGTTGTTCAGTGACCCGGCAGACGCGGTGCTGGCCCAACGCGGTGTGCTGTCAGCCGGCGGCAGCGCCCTGCCCACTGCCTTGTTTGACCGCCTGGCCAGCGGCTGGATGGGCCGTACCCCAGGCCTGCAGGCCATGGGCTGGATGGACCTGGTGGCCAGCACAACCACCACCGCCGCCAACACGGTGCTCACGGTGCCCACAGCGGCCAGCGTGTCGGCTGAGGCAGCCGGTGGTGTAGCGGCTGTTGCAGCGACCGATTTGATGCTGCGCCATGTCTACACCGGCAAGCCCGGCCAGGCACTGCTGCCCGGTGCCCAGTTGGGCCCGGACAGCCGGTTGAGCCTCAGCCCAGCCCTGCGCGCCGCAGTTGAAAAAGCCTTGGCTGCGGATGGCCCGGTGGCCGTCACAGCCCAGCCCGGTGCCGGCAGCGGGGCTGGCAGCGAGGCCGGCAACAAGCCCACCGGCCAACCTGACGCCCGACCCACCGCAGCCACCTTGGCCGCTGCGCCATCCCTGCTGGTGCTGCAGGCCGTGCCACCTGCTGCTGGCAGCGGCGCCAGCAGCCGGCTGGTCTTTGGTGTGGTGCAGGCTGACTTGTTGCTGGCCGCCGCCCTGCCCGACAACGACGACCCCAACGTGCGGGTCTGCCTGGTGGACGCTGGTTTTGCCGCCGGCCAGCAGCCTCAACGCCTGGCCGGCCCAACCGGCTGTGAGCACGACACCGCCAGCAGCGCCATCCGCCGTCAGGTGGGCCGGGTGGCACTGGGTGCGCGGCGTTTTGACCTGCTGATCAGCGAGCCGCCCACGGCCGACAACCGCATCTTCACCGCCGTCTGGCTGCTGGCGCTGCCGGCGGTGGTGGGCGCGGCCATGCTCAGCGCCCTGTTGCTGATGTTGACCGGCCGGCTGCAGCGCATTGAGGACCGGGTGCGTGAGCGCACCGCCGCCCTCAGCGCCGAGATTGATGAACGCCGCCTGGCCGAGCGCGCACTGGCCGTCAGTGAGCAGCGCTTCCGCGCCATTTTTGACAGCGTGCCGATTGGCGTCACGGTGGTGAGCCCACAAGGCCTGCTGGTCGATGTCAACCCGGCCTTTTGCACCATGATGGGCAGCACCGCCGCTGAGCTGCTGGGCCGCCCGCTGGCCGACATCAAGCTGCCGGACGTGGCCGGTGATGACGGCACCACCACCGCCGTGGGTGGCAGCCAGGCCCGCCGACAACGCTACCTGACCACCGATGGCCGGGTGCTGCAAGTGGCCGCCAGCCTGCGCACCCTGCATGACGCCGACAAGCACCCGGTGGCCACCGTGGGCGCACTGCAAGACCTGACCCAGGTGCTGCGCCTGCGTGAGGCCGAGCGTGAGCGCGACGAAGCCGAGGTGGCCAGCCGCACCAAGAGCGAGTTTTTAGCCAATCTGAGCCATGAGCTGCGCGCCCCGCTCAACGCCATCATCGGTTTTGCCCAGATGCTGGGCCGTGGCCAGGACAACGCTGACCCGGTCGACGGTGGCCTGGGCCAGCGCCACGGCCTGGCGCAAATCCGCCAGGCCGGCTGGCATTTGCTGGACATGATCAATGACGTGCTGGACCTGTCGCGCATGGAGGCGGGCAGCCTGCGTCTGACGCTGGAACCGGTGTCGCTGGCCGACCTGGCGCAAGAGGCCATGACCATGGTGGAGCCGGCCGCGCTGCAGGCCGGTGTCACGCTGGAGTTGTCACTCTCGCCCCAGGCTGACCGCGCGCAGGCTGACCCGGTGCGGCTGCGCCAGGTGCTGATCAACTTGCTGGGCAATGCCGTCAAATACAACCGGCCGGGCGGCAAGGTGACGCTGCGCACCCGACCGGGTGCGGTGGACGAGGTGGTGGTGGAGGTTGAAGACACCGGCATCGGCATGAGTGAGACGCAGATTGGCGAGCTGTTCACCCCTTTCCACCGGTTGGGCCGCGAGCAGCTGGGCATGCCCGGTGCGCCGGGTGCGCCCGGTGCGCCTGGAAGTGCGGGCACCGGCATCGGCCTGGTGATCTGCCGCAAGCTGTGCCAGATGATGGGCGGCGAGCTGAGCGTGAGCAGCCGCGACGGTGAAGGCTCGGTGTTTGGCGTGCACCTGCCCAGGCCGGTGGGTGGCGCCAGCCGCACCGTGGTGCTGGCCAGCGCAACCCTGGTGCCGCAGGTCAGCATCGGCACCGTGCTCTACATCGAAGACAGCGAGGCCGACATCGCCCTGATGCAACGCCTGCTGCTGCAGCGCCCAGGGGTCACTTTGGTATGCGCCCGCACCGCCGCTGATGGCCTGGCCCACGCGGCCGATGCCGACATGGTGCTGCTGGATCTGGACCTGCCCGACCAGCCCGGCATTGAGGTGCTGCGCGCATTGCGGGCCGACAGCCGCATGCGCAAGACGCCGGTGGTGGTGGTGTCGGCCGAAAGCCGGCCACAGCGCATTGACGATTGTTTTGAGGCCGGTGCAGCGCAGTTTTTAAGCAAACCATTGCAGCCGCAGCAGGTGTTGCGGGCGGTCGATGAGGGCTTGAATTCAGACTGACCACCCGCCGCAGCCCAAAAAAAAACGGCCCACGAGGGCCGTTTTTGATGCTGCGCCAGGGCGCAGGACGGGCTGCAAAACAGGCCAGGTCAGCCTTCTTCCTGGAACGCCTCTTGGCGCTTGTTCTTGATCGACGGCAGCATCACCACCACGATCATCATCAGTGCGGCCAGCAGCAGGCCGGCAGACAGCGGTCGGGTGGCAAAGGTGGTCCAGTCGCCACGCGACAGCAGCAGCGCACGGCGCAGGTTCTCTTCCATCATCGGCCCCAGGATGAAGCCCAACAGCAGCGGCGCCGGCTCACAACCCAGCTTGTAAAACGTGTAGCCCACCAGCGTGAAGCCGGCGGTCATGTACACATCAAACGAGCTGTTGTTGAGCGTGTAGCTGCCGATGGAGCAGAACACCACGATGGCCGGGAACAAAAAGCGGTACGGCACGGTCAGCAGCTTGATCCAGATGCCGATGAGAGGCAGGTTCAAGATCACCAACATCGCGTTGCCCACCCACATCGAGGCGATCAGGCCCCAGAACAGCTGCGGGTTGCTGGTCATCACCTGCGGGCCGGGTTGAATGCCCTTGATCGTCATCGCGCCCACCATCAGCGCCATCACCGCGTTGGGCGGGATGCCCAGCGTCAACATCGGGATGAAGCTGGTCTGCGCACCGGCGTTGTTGGCCGACTCAGG
>JAYVLI010000172.1:0-16637 GCA_043759535.1 Betaproteobacteria bacterium
TACCAGTGGTACGACACGCCCAACATCCGGGTCGGCACCTTTGCTGATTTTGAGCTGCTGGCACGGCGCAACGGTTTGCGCATTCTTGACAGCTTTGGCGTGCGGGCAGGTGTTGCGGTGCGGCGCTGGCCCAACCTGCTGGCCCCTGTTGCGGCCTTCAGCTTCGAGCGAAACTAGGGCAGCGGCGGTGCAGCGCTGGCGCTGTGCCCAGCCGCAGCCCCATCGGCAACCCCAGCCCCACCAAACCGGAGACCCAACATGCTTGGCTACGTCACCATCGGCAGCAACGATTTGCCCCGCGCCACCGCGTTTTACGACGCGCTGCTGGCCCCGCTGGGCATCCAACGCATCATGGATTTTGGTCGCGGTTATGCCTGGGGCACCACCGTGGACAAGCCCGGCTTTGCCGTGATGATTCCGTTTGACCAAAAGCCCGCCACGCCGGGCAATGGCACCATGTCGGCCATCGTGGTGGACAGCCACGAAAAAGTGGCCAGCACCCACGCGCTGGCGCTGCAACTGGGCGGCACTGACGAAGGTCCGGTGGGCCCACGCGGGCCCGGTTTTTTTGCCGGTTACTTCCGTGATCTGGACGGCAACAAGATCAACGTGTTTTGCATGGGCTAGGCCACACGGCATCCGGTCAAGGCGCTGTGCCGTCTGATGGCCAGGCTGGAGCCGGCTTGGGTCCGTTAGCGGACGGTGCCACACAGCCCCTGCCTGCTGAGCCCCTGCTTTTGCCCGAGCCTGAGCCCGAGCCCGAGCCGGCGCCAACGGCGTTGCCAGCGCTTGACAGCGAGGCCGAGGCAACGCCAGACCCCGCAGCCCCAGCGCCGGCCGATCCACCGCTGGCTGCCCCGCCACGCCTGCGCCTGGTCGCGCAGCGCCGGCGGGTGGGCATGGCCCTGGGCGTGTCGCTGCTGGCCCATGCGCTGTTGTTGAGCCTGACCTTTGGTGACCAGGACCTGGGCCTGCCGGGCTTTGGCCTGCCTTGGCAGGTCCGGCTTGGACAGGTGCCCGAACTGCGTGTGTTGCTGGTGCCGACTCAGCCGCAGCCGCAGCCGCAGCCGCAGCCAGCGGTGCCAGTGCCGGTCTTCGCCACAGCACCACCAGTGCCCGCAGCGCCCGCAGCGCCCGCCGCGCCCGCAGCGCCCGCCGCGACCATGCCCGCAGCCATATCCACGCCAGACACCGCACCCCCGCCTCTGGTCGCCGCGCCACCTGCCGCACAACCTGCGGCACAGCCTGCGGCACCACCCGTCCCACAACCTGCCGCTGCCCCGCCCGAGCGCCACGACGCCCCTGTGGCCGCCGTCGCGCCCGACCCAACCCCAGCCCCCGCAGCAATCGCCCTGGCCCCGCCGCAAGACACCGGCCTGCGGGTACAGGCAGCGCCTCCGATCCTTGCCGCACCCGCACCCGCACCCGCACCCGCATCCGCAGCGTCCAGCCCGGACGCGGCCCGGCAAGAGGCTGCGCAACACGAGGTGGCGCGTCAAGCCGAAGCAGCACGCCAAGCCGCGGCGCGTCAAGCCGCCTTGCGTCTCGAAGCCGCCCGCCAGGACGCCGCACGCCAGGAGGCCACCCGCCTGGAAGCAGCCGCCCTGCTGGACACACAACGCCAGGACGCCGCCCGCCAACTGGCGGCGCAGCACGACGCGGCGCGTCGGGACGCGGCACTTCAGGACGCCGTGCGGCAGGCCGCCGCCCGCCAGGAGGCCCAGCGGCTGGAAGCCACTCGGCAAGAGGCCGCACGCCAGACTGCAGCACAACAAGACGCCGCCCGCGAGGCCGCCACCCGTGATGCCGCCGCGCGCCCAGAGCCCATCCCTGACCCAGCTACCAAGCGCGAAGCGCTGTTGCGCGCGATTGGCCGCCAACTGGACGAAGAAGCCGCCCAGCGGGATGCGCTGGCCGCCGCCGCAAGCCAGCCCGGCCGGCCCGGCCAGCCGGCGCCCAGCACCGGCAACGCACGCCGGGGCCGGCTGTTTGGCCGCACCGACGCCAACGCCGAGCTGGTGCTGTATGCCGAAGCCTGGGCCCGCAAGATCCAGCTCAACATGACCTTCGAGCAGGTGCGCGAGGCCGTCAAGCGGCCCCACAGCAACCCGTTGGTGACGGTGACGGTGCGCAGCGACGGTTCGGTGGAATCGGTGAGCTTTGTCACCAGCAGCGGCGTGGCCGAGATCGACGACGCGATCCGGCGCACCGTGCAAAGCCAGGCGCCGTATGCCGTCTTCCCGCCTGCGCTGGCGCGCGAGTTCGACGTGGTTGAAATCCGCCGCAGCTGGCACTTCGACATGGCGATCCGGTTGTACTGACCCGGCTACCGTGACAGCGCAGCCCACACGCCGGGCGTAGACTGGTTTTTTCACGCGCTGGTTTTTGACGCGCTGGTTTTGGCACCCAGACACCCGGCGCACCGCCTCAAGGAGCCCCCCAATGAACGCCCGTGACCCCCTGTTGCCCGTGCAGCCCGATGAAGCCAGCGCGCTGGGCGTGTTTGCCAGCCGCCGCTGGGACGAAGCCATCGTGCCGGCCCTCACCCACTACATCAGCATCCCCGCCAAAAGCCCGATGTTTGATGCCGACTGGCAGGCCCACGGCCACTTGGAGCAGGTGGTGCGTGACGCCGCCACCTGGGTGGAAAGCCGCAAAGTGCCCGGCCTCACGCTGGAGGTGGTGCGCCTGCCCGGCCGCACACCGGTGATTTTTTTCGAGGTCCCGGCCACCAAAGCAGGCAGCAACAACACCGTGGTGATGTACGGCCACCTCGACAAACAGCCTGAGTTCACCGGCTGGCGCAATGATTTGGGGCCGTGGACTCCCAAGTATGAAAACGGGCTGCTCTACGGCCGCGGCGGCGCCGACGATGGTTACGCGGTGTACGCCGCCATCACCGCAGTCGAAGCGCTCAAAGCCCAGGGCTTGACCCACCCGCGCATCGTCGGCCTGATCGAAACCTGTGAGGAGAGCGGCTCACATGACCTGCCGCCCTACCTGGACGCCTTGCGCACCCGGCTGGGTGAGGTCAGCCTGGTGGTGTGTCTGGATTCCGGCGCCGGCAATTACGACCAGCTCTGGCTGACCACCAGCCTGCGCGGCATGGTGTCTGGCTTGCTCAAGGTGGAGATCCTGACCGAGGGTGTGCATTCGGGTGACAGCAGCGGCGTGGTGCCGTCCAGCTTCCGCATCCTGCGCAATGTGCTGGACCGGCTGGAAGATTCCAACACCGGCCGCTTGCTGCCACAGAGCTTTCACTGCCAACTGCCCACCGACCGGGCCGAACAGGTCAAGGCTGCTGCAGCCATCCTGGGTGAGCAGACCTGGAAAACCTTCCCCTGGGCCTGCGGCGCCGATGGTGCAGCCACCCTGCCCACCACCACCGACCCGGTGGAAGCGTTGCTCAACCGCACCTGGCGGCCCACCTTGTCAGTCACCGGGGTGGACGGCTTCCCCGACATGCGCAGCGCCGGCAATGTGCTGCGGCCCTTCACCGCGTTCAAGCTCAGCCTGCGCCTGCCGCCGCTGGTGGACGGCCACCAGGCGTCCATCGCGCTCAAGGCCTTGCTGGAAGACAACGCGCCCTACAACGCCAAAGTCACCTTCCACCCCGACGGCCGCGCCGGTGCGCTGGGCGCCAATGGCTGGAATGCGCCTACCCTGGCGCCGTGGCTGGAATCGGCGCTCAACACCGCCTCGCAAGCCCAGTTTGGCGCCCCGGTGGGCTACATCGGCCAGGGCGGCACCATCCCGCTGATGAGCTTGCTGCAGCAGGGTTTCCCGGCCGCGCAAATGATGGTGTGCGGGGTGCTGGGCCCCAAGAGCAACGCCCACGGGCCCAATGAGTTTTTGCATGTGCCCTACGCCAAGCGGCTGACCGCTGCGGTGGCGCAGGTGATTGCGGCGGCGCCCTGAAAGCGCAGGCTTCAACGCATTGAAAACCCAGTGGTGGTCAGCGTGCCGGTCATTGGCTCGATCAGCGCAATCAGCGGCTTCAACTGGCGGTAGCGCAGCGCCACCTTGGTCACATAAGCAAAAAAGCGCGGCAGATCGGCGCTGTACGCCGGTTTGCCGTCGCGGTGTTTGAGGCGGCAAAAAATGCCCAGCACCTTGAGGTGGCGCTGCAGGCCCATCCACTCCAGCGCGCGCCAGGCCTCGCCAAAGTCAGTGCCCATCACATGCTCGCCAAACAGGCCGGCGGCACGGGCTTGTTGCCACCAGCGTGCGGACCAGTCGATCTCCAGCGGCTCGTCCCAGGAGTGGAAGGCATCGCGCAACAAGGACGCGATGTCGTAGGTGATTGGCCCCACCACCGCGTCTTGAAAATCCAGGATGCCCGGTGTGGGTGTGGCCAGCATCAGGTTGCGCGGCATCCAGTCGCGGTGAACCACCACCTGCGGCTGGGCCAGCGCGCTGGCCACCAGGGCGTTGCACACGCCGTCCCAAATGGCGTTTTGCGCGGCGGTCCAGGTGATGCCGTGCTCGCGGCCCACGCACCACTCGGGGAACAAGGCCAGCTCATGCCGCAGCAGCGCGTCGTCATAAGTGGGCAGGCCGCTGCCGTCCACCCGGTGTTGAAACTGCACCAGCGCGGCCACCAGTTCACGCATCAGCGTATCGGCCTGCACCGGCTGGGCGTGTTGCAGCGCAGGCAGGTACAGCGTGTGGCCCAAGTCAGCCAGCAGCATGAAGCCCTGCGCCTCGTCCACCGCCAGCACCTGCGGTGCATGCAGGCCGGCGGCCTGGATGCGCTGGGCCATGTCCACAAATGGCCGCACGTTCTCTTGCGGCGGTGGCGCGTCCATCACGATGCGGCTGGTGCCACCGGCGCCCTGCACCCGCAGGTAGCGGCGGAAGCTGGCGTCGGCCGACGCCGGTGCCAGCGTGGTGGCATCGAGTTGCAGGCTGCTGGCGAGTGGCGTGAACCAGCGCCAAAAGGCGGCCTCGCGGGCGCTGTCTGGCCAGGCGATGGTGGGCTGTGCAGGGGTCATGGGGGTGCGGTGGCTGAGGGCGCCAGGTGTGGCCGCCAACCTGTTGCCGGCAGTGCCCTCATGGATAATCTTGGTTGATTTTACGAACCGCCGGCAGCCCCTGCGCCCACCCACTGTGCCTGCCGCTCCCTGCGCCCGCGCCCCCAACACCCGCCATGCGCCCCGGCCGACACGTTTGGTGTTGGCGGTGTTGGGGATGTTTGCCGCATTGGCCCAGCCTGGCCTGGCCCACGCCGCCGACCTGGCCACCGATGCGGCCGACGCCGCGCCGTTGCTGCTACAGCCCAGCATCCGCTTGACCCCCACCCCCAGCGGCGATGCAGCACGCCAACGCCCGATGCTGCTCAGCGCCGACAGCGTGGTGCTGCGGCCCGACATTGACGCGGTGGCGCAAGGCAAGGTTGAATTTCGCCGTGCCGGCACGGTGGTGCGGGCTGACCGCTTCAGCTACGACAGCGCGGACGACCTGGCCGTTGGCCGGGGCCAGGTCAGCATCAGCCGTGACGGTGCGCGTTACAGCGGGCCCGAGCTGCAGTTGCAGGTGCAGCGTTTTGAGGGCTTTTTCTTGCAGCCCAGCTTTGAGTTTTTCAAGCTGGGCGCCGGTGGCCGGGCCGACCGCATCGATTTTTTGGACACCGACCGGCTGCGCGCCGAGCGTGCGCTTTACACCAGTTGCCCACGCGACGATGGCACCGAGCCCGACTGGCTGCTGCGCACCGACCGCCTGCAACTGGACTTTGCCGCCAACGTGGGTGTGGCTGAGGGCGCGGTGCTGCAGTTTTTGGGTGTGCCCATCCTGGGCCTGCCCAAGCTCAGCTTCCCGATCAACGATGAGCGCAAGAGTGGCTGGCTGCCACCCACCGTGGTGCCGCTGGACAACCGCAACGGCTTCACGCTGGCGGTGCCGTACTACTGGAACATGGCGCCCAACCGCGACGCTACGCTGATTCCCACGCTGCTGACCCGCCGCGGCCTGCTGCTGGACAGCGAGTTTCGCTACCTGGAGGCCGAACACAGCGGCCGCATCCGCTTGGTGTTTTTGCCGCAAGACCGCATCACCGGTGGCTCACGCCACGCCTGGGACATCGACACCGAAGGCCGCGTGCTGGGCCAGGTGGACTACCGCAGCCAGATCCGCCGGGTCTCGGACGACGCCTACTGGAAAGACTTTCCCCGCGCCATGCCGGGCTCGTCCAGCGTGCCCCGGCTGCTGACGCAAAACTTCAGCGCCGAGCGTGAGATCAACACCGCCGTCGGCCCGCTCACCGCGTACGCCCGGGTGCAACAGTGGCAGGTGTTGCAGACCGGCAGCGGCACCGACTTGATCACCGCGCCCTACCAGCGCAGCCCGCAGCTTGGCCTGCGCCTGGCGCCCATCTTGCCGCTAGGCCTGCAGGCCAGCGCCGAGACCGAAATCAACCGCTTCACCCGGCCGGTGGACGGGGTCAGTGTGGGCACGGCGGCATTGCCCGCCGTTTTGCCATCTGGCTGGCGCTGGCACGGCCTGGGCCAGTTGAGCCGGCCGTTCAACATCCCGGGCGGCTGGATCACACCCAAGCTGCTGCTCAACGCGGCAGCGTATGACGTGGACGCCGCTGCCGGCAACCCGGCTGGCAGCCACGCCAGCCGGGCGCATCGCATCATCCCCACCGCCAGCCTGGACGCCGGTCTGGTGCTGGAGCGCCGCATGCAATGGTTTGGCCGCAGCCAGCGCCAGACGCTGGAGCCGCGGTTGTTGTACGTCAACACGCCTTTCCGCAACCAGTCAACGCTGCCCAACTTTGATTCAGCCGAGCGGGATTTCAACGCCTTGTCGATCTTCAGTGAAAACGCGTTTACCGGGGTGGACCGGGTGTCGGACGCGCACCAGTTGACCACCGGCCTGACCACCCGTTTGGTGGACGCCCAGACCGGCGCCGAAACCCTGAGGCTGACAGTGGCCCAGCGCCTGCGCCTGAGCGACCAGCAGGTGGTGTTGTCCGGCGACGCACTGACCCAGCGCCTTTCTGACGTGCTGGTGGAGGGCGCAACCTCGATGTTCAACCCCTGGAAGCTGGACGCCGCGCTGCAATACAACCCCGACACCCAGCGCGTCACCCGATCCATTTTGGGGGTGCGTTATGCCCCGGCACCCTTCCACACCTTGAGCGCCCGCTACCGGCTGGCCAAGGGGCTGTCAGAACAGGTGGAGCTGGGCTGGCAATGGCCGGTCTACCGGGGCACCGCGCGGCCGGTGGGCGCGGCTGGGGGCTGTGGTGGCACGCTGTACGCGGTGGGCCGGCTCAATTACAGCCTGAAAGACAGCCGCGCCACCGATTCCACCGTGGGTGTGGAGTACGACACCGGCTGCTGGATCGGCCGCGTGGTGGCCGAGCGGTTGTCCACCGGCCGCTCAGAGGCGGCCACCCGGCTGCTGCTGCAACTCGAACTGGTCGGCCTGTCGCGCCTGGGGGCCAACCCGCTGCAGGTGTTGAAGGACAATATCCCCGGTTACCGGCTGCTGCGTGAGCCCGGCCGCGCCCTGATCCCCACCTTCGAGCCATGACCCTCACCGACCTCAAGACGCGTCACCGCGCCACCGCGCTGGCCCTGGCCATGGCGGTTTGCTTTGGCAGCCTTCCCGGTGTGGCCGCAGCGCAGGCCAAGCGCGCCAACAACCGCAGCGGCGACCACATCGTGGCGGTGGTCAACACCGAGGCGGTCACCTCGATGGAGGTGGCGCAGCGGGTTGACCGCATCACCACTGAAGCGCGCCGTGCCAACAGCACCTTGCCCGACGCCGCAGTGCTGCACCAGCAGGTGCTGGACGCGCTGATTGACGAGCGGGTGCAAATCACCTTTGCCCGCGATGTGGGCCAAAAAGTGGACGACAGCGAGCTGGACCGCGCTGTGGCCAACGTGGCGGCGCAAAACCAACTCACCGTGCCGCAGCTGCGTGACCGCTTGCGCGCCGACGGCATGGACATGCCGCGCTTCCGCAGCAACTTGCGCGACCAGTTGCTGCTGGAGCGGGTGCGTGAGCGTGAGGTCAACGGCCGCATCCGCATCACCGACGCTGACATTGACCGGGTGCTGGCCGAGCAGCGCGCCAAGTCCGCTGGCGACGACCAGCTCAACCTGGCGCAAATTCTGGTGAGCGTGCCCGAAGGCGCCGCTGCTGACGTGGTGGCCCAACGCCAGGCCCGCGCCGAGCAGGCGCTGGCCCGCGTCAAGGCGGGAGAAGATTTCAGCAAAGTGGCACGCGAACTCAGCGAAGACGGCAACCGCGAGGCCGGTGGTGAGATCGGCCTGCGCCCGGTGGCCCGCCTGCCGGATTTGTTTGTGGACGGCACCCGCGCGTTGGCCGTGGGCCAGGTCAGCACCGCGCTGCGCAGCGCGGCCGGTTTCCATATCCTCAAAGTGGTGGACCGCCAGCAGGGCGGGGCGCTGACCTTACAGCAAACCCGTGCCAGCCACATCCTGCTACGGGTGTCTGACCGGGCGCAAGCCACCGCAGTGACCCGGCGCATGGAGGACTTGCGGCGCCAGATCGAGCGTGGCGAGAGGAAGTTTGACGACGTTGCGCGCGACATCTCTGAAGACGGGTCGGCCGCTGGCGGCGGCGACCTGGGCTGGGCCTCACCCGGCCAGTTTGTGCCTGAGTTTGAAGAGGCGATGGCCAAGTTGGCGCCCGGTGGCATCTCACCGCCAGTGGTGTCGCGTTTTGGGGTCCACCTGATCAAGGTGGTGGAACGGCGCAGCAACACGGTCGACCCCAAAGAGCTGCGCGAGCAGGCCCGCGGGCAACTGCGGGAGGCCAAGTACGAGCAGGCCTATCTGGATTGGGCCAAAGAGTTGCGCCTGCGCGCCTACATTGAGCTGCGCGAGCCGCCGCTGTGATGGCGTACACCGTGCGAAAACGGTAATGGCGCACATTGCACGCAAGCGCTTCGGTCAGCACTTTTTGACCGACGGCGGCGTGATTGACGCCATCGTGCGGGCCATCGCCCCCAAGCCCGGTGAGCCGCTGGTGGAGATTGGCCCCGGTCTGGGTGCATTGACCCAACCCGTGCTGGAGCGCTGCGGCGCCCTGACCGTGATCGAGCTGGACCGCAACCTGGCCAAACGCTGGCGCGAGCGGCAGGGCGTGACCGTGCTCGAAGCTGACGCGCTGACGGTGGACTTTGCCGCGCTGGCGGATGTTGCAACGGCAGGCGCTGCGGGCACGGGTGGCGGCGACACCAAATTGCGCGTCATCGGCAACCTGCCCTACAACATCTCCACGCCCATCTTGTTCCACCTGCTGGCGGTGGCGCACCGGGTACAAGACCAGCATTTCATGCTGCAAAAAGAGGTGGTGGACCGCATGGCCGCCCGCCCGGGCAACACCGACTTTGGCCGCCTCACCGTGATGCTGCAGTGGCGCTACAGCATCGAATCGCTGTTTGACGTGGCGCCCACCGCGTTTGACCCGCCGCCCCGGGTGCAATCGGCCATCGTGCGCATGCGCCCGCTGCGTACCCCGCCGGTGCTGGACGAGGCGCGCTTGTCGGCGCTGGTGATGCTGGCGTTTTCACAGCGCCGAAAGCTGCTGCGCCACACCCTTGGCCGCTGGCTGGACGAGCAAGGTTTTGGCGGCCAGTTTGACGTGCAGCGCCGGGCCGAAGAAGTGCCGGTGGCTGAATACGTGGCGTTGGCGCAGGCCGTGTCTACCGGCCGTGCTGCACCCGCTGGCCCTGCCGTGCCCGCCGCTGCCCAGGCAGGCGGCGATTCACCATGAAAAAAGACGCTCGGTAGAGCGCCTTTTTTGCTGCGGCCCGCTGGCCAAATTAACTCAGGCAGCGGTCAGCCACATCGCCGTATCAAACGCGCTGCTCATCATCGGCATGTTCATGCCGAAGTTGGGGTTGGCGCCGGTTTTGGACACGGTTTTGGCGGCCGGTTTTTCAGGCACCGGCGGTACATCACCCGGCTTGTCCCAGGCGTTGACCTCGGCACCACGGGCCACGGCAAATGAGTAGAAGCAGCGGAAGGGGATGCGACGCTCGGCCCAAAAATCAGCCGTATCGCGGAAGATATCCAGCAATTGCTCACGCGCTTCGCGGTCAAAACGCGGGCCGTCCGGCACTTGTTCCAGCACCACCACAAAACCAGGCTGGCTGCCCGAGCGGTTGACCAGATCGGTCATGCAGTCAAACAGTGCGTCAAAGTTTTTGCCGAAATGCGCCGGGAACAAAAACGACTCGGCGATCTTGTCCAGCACATCCTGTTTGGATTGCGCCTCGGTCAGGTTGGCATACAAGAAATGCTGGCCCGCCGCATCAGCGGCCAGCATCAGGTCTTCAACGCGGTAGGCGCGAATCGCCTGCACGATATTGGGACGGACGGTCTGCAGTTGCATGTCGCGTTCCTCCAGGGCAAAAGTGGTCGGTTCCGGATCTTTTCACCGATCACGGCACGATGCGCTGAAAGCTCGTGTAGTGGTCGGCCGTGTAAAAACAGGCTTCAGGTTGGTTGGGCTGCACCCCGCCGCACACGATACGGCGTGCGCCACGGTCACGAGCCCCTGGGGTTGGCACGGTGTATTCGCGGTAAAAACCGCGTGTACGCCGAGGTAGCTGACGCTCGTAGTTGCCGAACACCACACCATCTTTGGTGTACGGAAACGGACCGCCCGCTGTGATCAACCGCTGGGTTTGCTGGGCTTGGTTGGGCAGCGCTGACAGCGCGACCGTGGCAAACCCTTCCGCCGGTTCTTTGGCTTTTTCTCTTGAAAAAGCTGCCGATCCGACCAGCATCCCCAGGGTCATCAACCCGGCGACCCCCAGCTTGCGCATGGGGCTCCACATCGATGACCGCACGGTCTGGCCCACTGGTTTACCCTGAAATCTAATGGAGCGATGGTATCGGAACCCCCCCAAGAACTCAAGTGATTGCCTCAATTTTGGGCAGGTTAAAAAGCATGTGAGTGTGCGCACACCATCGCTGAAAGCCTTGAATTACGGAAATTGAACGGCTGTCAATAGAGAACATCCGACTGAATGGTGCAAAGTTTTGTACTCACGGCCAGCAATGCACCTGTTTGGTGATCGGCGGCCGGCGCTACATTGGGCGGGCGCTGCCGCCACCTGCCCCGGACACCCCGCCCATGCCCACCAGTACCCTGACCGACCTCGACGCACACGCCCTGTCTGCCGAGATCCACGCCCGCCGCCTGTCGTGCCGCGCGGTGATGCTGGCCTACCTGGCGCGCATCCACCGGCTGAACCCGGCGCTCAACGCCATCGTCAACCTACTGCCTGACGCCACCCTGCTGCGCCGAGCGGATGCCTGTGATGCCGAACTGGCGGCGGGCAGCTCACGCGGCTGGTTGCACGGCGTGCCGCAGGCCATCAAGGACACCGGCCACGCGCTAGGCCTGCCCAGCACCCAGGGCAGCCCGCTGCTCAAAGACGTGCTGCCCCAGCGCGACAGCTTGATGACGGCGCGCATGAAAGCCGCCGGCTGCATCGTCATCGGCAAGACCAACATGCCTGAGCTTGGGCTGGGCTCACACACCTTCAACCCGCTGTTTGGCGCCACCGCCAACGCCTGGGACCGGCGGGTGAGTGCCGGCGGCAGCAGTGGCGGCGCGGCGGTGGCGTTGGCGCAGCGCCTGCTGCCAGTGGCCGATGGCTCGGATTTCATGGGCTCCTTGCGCAACCCGGCGGCCTGGAACCATGTGTTTGGCCTGCGCCCCAGCCCCGGCCGGGTGCCGATGTGGCCGGTGGTGGATGCGTGGGTAGCGCAGCTGGGCACCGAGGGCCCGATGGCGCGCAGCGTGCGGGATCTGGCCGCGCTGCTGGCCACCCAGGCCGGGCACGACGCCCGGGCGCCACTGTCCATCGCCCAGGGGCCACAAACCTTTCTGGCGGCCAGCGACATTGGCCACTCTGGCGCGCTGCGTGGCTTGCGCATCGGCTGGCTGGGCGATTTGCACGGCCACCTGGCGATGGAAGCTGGTTTGCTGCCGGTACTGGACGGCGCGCTGCAGCGCCTTGCCGCCAACGGCGCCGTCGTCACCCCCACCACGCTGGGCTTTGATGCTGATGTGCTGTGGCAAGCCTGGCTGGTGTGGCGACAGGCGCTGGTGGCACCCAAAGTGGCGGCACTGCTGGCCCGGCCCGGGGTAACGCGGGCGCAAATCAAGGCCGAGGCGCTGTGGGAGCACGACCAGGCCGCGTCCCTGCCCTTCAGCACCTTCATGCAAGCCAGCGAGGTGCGCACCGCGTTCCAGAACCATCTGGTTGGCCTGTTTGACCGCTTTGATGTGCTGGCGCTGCCCTGCACCCAGGTCTGGCCGTTTCCGATGGACCAGCGCTGGCCACAGGCCATCGCCGGCCGGGCGATGGACAGCTACCACCGCTGGATGGAGTGCACGCTGTACGCCACCTTTGCCGGCCTGCCTGCCATCAGCCTGCCGGCCGGCTTCCACGCCAACGGCCGCTGGCCGGCCGGGCTGCAGTTGATCGGCCGGCCGCTGGGTGATACCGCGCTGCTGCGGGTGGCGGCGGGTTACGAGGCCATCAGTGCAGAGCTGTTGGCGCGCCGTCCGGCAGACCCAACCTGACAAGCTGCGGTGCCACAAGCCGCGCACACCTCTTACATTCGATTGCAGCCGCCCAGCAGAACTTGGCCCGGCAGCACACCTAGCATGCATTTCCACTGGAGATGCCCATGCTGCCAAGTTGTCGAAATGTGTTGTCCACAGCCACCCTGGTGGCGGCCTGCACTGGTGCCTGGCCCGTCGCCTGGGCCGCCACGCTGGATGAAGGTGACGCCCGCCGCTTCTTGGCCCAAGCCAGCTTTGGCCCCACCGAGGCCAGCACCCAGGCGCTGATGGCCAGTGGCAAACAGGCCTGGCTGCTGCAGCAGTTTGCGCTGCCGATGTCGGACTACAGCGGCTTGCCGGCGGTGGACCACAACAGCGCGGTGGGCTGCCCGGCCGGCGCGCTGGCCACTTGCCGGCGCGATAACTACAGCCTGTTCCCGCTGCAGGTGCAGTTCTTCCGCAATGCCCTCACCGGCCCTGACCAGCTGCGCCAGCGCACCGCCCTGGCGCTGAGCGAGATTTTGGTGGTCTCCGGCCAGCAAATCCGGCTGCCCTACGCCATGGCCAACTACGAGCGCCTGTTGCTTGGCTCGGCATTTGGCAACTTCCGCAGCCTGCTGCGCGATGTGAGCTTGAGCCCGGCCATGGGCAAGTTCTTGAACATGGCCAACAACGACAAGCCCAACCTGGCGCGCGGCATCCAGCCCAATGAGAACTACGCCCGCGAGGTGCTGCAGCTCTTCAGCATCGGCCTGTGGATGCTCAATCCGGACGGCAGCCGCAAGCTGGGCGCCGACGGCCAGCCCATGCCCAGTTTTGATCAGGCAGCGGTGGAGGGTTTTGCCCATGCCTTCACCGGCTGGACCTACCCGACCCGGCCCGGCGCCACTGTCAAATTCCCCAACCCGGCCTGGTTTGCCGGGCCGATGGTGGCGGTGGCCAAACACCATGACCTGGGTGCCAAAACGCTGCTGGGCGGCACCACCCTGCCGGCCGGGCAAAGCGCCGAGGCCGACCTGGACGCGGCCATCAACACCATCTTCAACCACCCCAACGTCGGCCCGTTCATTGGCCGGCAGTTGATCCAGCACCTGGTCACCGCCAACCCCAGCCCGGCGTATGTGGCGCGGGTGACCGCCGCTTTCAACGGTGTTGGCGGTGCGCAGCGTGGCGACATGAAGGCTGTGCTGAGCGCCATCCTGTTGGACCCGGAAGCCAGCAACCCGGCCGCGCCACAACGCTTTGGCAAGCTGCGTGAACCCATCCTGCAGCTCACCCACCTGTACCGCGCCCTGGGCGGGGTGAGTGATGGGGTCTGGCTGCGCAGCCAGGCCGCCGCGCTGGGCCAGCCCATCTTCAGCCCGGCCTCGGTGTTCAACTTCTTTCCACCTGACTTTGACCTGCCGGACGACCCCAGCCTGGACGGCCCGGCGTTTGGTGTGTTCAACGCCAGCGCCGCGTTCAAGCTCAGCGGAGTGTTGTCCACCGCGCTCAACGGCAAGGCGGTGGCGCCGGACGCCAGCGTGGCCGGCAGCATCGGCAGCCAGATTGACCTGACACCCTGGTTGGCCCTGGCCGCTGACCCACCCGCGCTGGTGCGTGAGATCAAACGCCGGCTGCTGGCCGGCCGCATGAGCGCGCCGCTGCAACAAGCGCTGCTGCAGGCGGCTGTCATCGCCCCACCCAGCAAGCCGCTGGACCGGGTCAAGGCGGTGTTGTTCCTGGCCACCATGGCCCCCGAGTACTTGGTGGAGAACTGAAATGCGTGCTGACCTGTTGACCCACACCCGCACCCTGACCCGCCGCCAACTGCTGGGCCGCAGCGCTGCGCTGGCCGCCGCCGGCCCGCTGGCCGCCGCGCACAGCCTGGCCGCACCGCTGCAAGGCAGCGACTACCGGGCGCTGGTGTGCGTGTTTTTGTACGGCGGCAATGACGGCAACAACATGCTGGTGCCGATGGACAGCACGGGTTATGCGGCCTATGCCAAAGCGCGTGGCAACGCCGGCGCTGGGGGCCTGGCGCTGCAGGCGTCCAGCCTGGCGCCGCTGGCTGGCGCCAACCTGGGGCTGCACGGCGCGCTGGCGCCGTTGGCCGATGTGTGGGCCCAAGGCCACCTGGCGCTGCAGGCCAATGTGGGCACGCTGGTGCGGCCGCTCAGCAAGGCCCAGGCCAATGCCGGTGGCGCTGCGCTGCCGGGCAATTTGTTCTCTCACAGCGACCAGCAGGCGCAGTGGCAACAAGGTGGCTCGGTGCTGGCACAAACCAGCGGCTGGGGCGGGCGGGTGGCCGATCTGCAGCCCAACAGCAGCGTGCCGGCGGTGTTGTCCATCAGCGGCAACAACGTGTTCATGAACGGCGCCAACACCGATGGCCTGGCGGTGTCCGCCGGCAACGGTTTTGCCATCAAAGGCTTTGGCAACAACCCGGCCCGCAACCCGCTGTATGCGCTGTATGCCAGCCTGCTGCAGCAGCCTGTTGCCAATGCCGAGCAACGGGCTGCAGCCAGCGTGTTGAACCAGGCCCTGCGCGCCAGCACCGCGCTGAACAGCGCGCTGGCCACCGGCGGCAGTGTGGCTGGCCTGTTTGCTGGCCAGAACAACAGCCTGGCCCACCAGTTGATGACCGTGGCCAAGCTGCTGGAGGCGCGCAGCAGCTTGGGCGTCAACCGCCAACTGTTTTTTGTGGCGCTGGGCGGGTTTGACACCCACAACAACCAGTTGGTGCAGCAGGCTGATTTGTTTGGCCAGCTGGGGCCGGCGCTCAAATCGTTTTATGACGCCACCGCCCAGCTGGGCCTGGCCAACCAGGTGACCACCTTCACCGCGTCTGACTTTGCCCGCACCCTGCAACCGGCGTCTGGCGGTGGCACCGACCACGCCTGGGGCAACCACCAGTTGGTGCTGGGTGGCGCGGTGCGTGGTGGCTTGTATGGCCGCATGCCACAACTGGTGCTGGGCGGGCCGGACGACGTGTCTGACGAAGGCCGCTGGCTGCCCACCACAGCGGTGGACCAGATGAGCGCCAGCCTGGCCCGCTGGTTTGGCGTGGGCGCGGCCGACCTGGGCGCACTGTTCCCGCACCTGGCCAACTTCAACCAGCCTGGGCCGGCGTACTTTGGTTGACAGCTTGACAGCCTGACAGCACGGCGGCCGACCCGCGGCCGTGCCGCTGGTCAAAAAACCTAACGCGCCGCGTTGGCGTCTGCCACCGTCAGCGCCGTCATGTTGACGATGCGCCGCACCGTGGCGCTGGGCGTCAGGATGTGCGCCGGTTTGGCCGCGCCCAGCAGTACCGGGCCAATGGCAATGCCACCACCGGCGGCGGTTTTCAGCAAGTTGTAGCTGATGTTGGCGGCGTCGATATTGGGCAGCACCAGCAGGTTGGCCTCGCCGGTCAGGGTGGAGCCGGGCATCATTTCTTTGCGGTAAGCGGCGTCCAGCGCGGCGTCGCCATGCATCTCGCCGTCCACTTCCAGCCAGGGTGCGCGCTGTTGGATCAGCGCCAGCGCTTCGCGCATCTTCACGGCCGACGGCTGGTTGCTGGACCCGAAGTTGGAATGCGACAGCAGCGCCGCTCTGGGCTGCACACCAAAGCGCAACATCTCCTCGGCCGCCAGGATGGTGATCTCGGCCAGTTGCTCGGCCGTGGGGTCGTAGTTGACATGGGTGTCCACCAAAAACACTTGGCGCCCCGGCAGGATCAGCCCGTTCATGCAGGCGTAGGTATTGACACCCGGGCGGCGGCCAATCACCTGGTCGATGTTGGCCAGGTGCTGGGTGGTGGACCCCCAGGTGCCGCAAATCATGCCGTCCACCTCGCCCTTGTGCAGCAGCATGCTGGCAATCAGCGTCAGGCGGCGGCGCATTTCGATCTTGGCAAACTGCTCGGTAATCCCTTTGCGCTCGGTCAGCCGGTGGTAGGTCTGCCAGAAGTCGCGGTAGCGCGGGTCGTTGTCGATGTTGACGATCTCAAAATCGCGCCCGGGCTGCAGCCGCAGGCCCAGCTTCTCGATCCGGGCGGTGATGACGCTGGCGCGTCCCACCAGCCAGGGCCGCGCCAGGCCTTCGTCCAC
>JAYVLI010000173.1:0-15656 GCA_043759535.1 Betaproteobacteria bacterium
TGGACAAGCAAAAAGGAGGCTGCCGCCGGACAACGGGCGACCGGATGATGTGGAGCTGGACAGCGTGCAGCGGGACAGCGTGAAGCCGCGCCGTGCGCGGCTGGCGACTGGGCGAACAGGCCGCCGGGTTGCCGGACTAGCGGCTGGCCGGCGCCTCGTGCTGCTGCGCGCTGTCCAGCGTCCAGCGCGCAACGGCCGGGTCAATCGGCTCAGGCTGCAGCAATGCCGCTGCCAGCGATGCCAGCGTGATGGCGGCATAAACAGTGGTGTGCAGGTGCTTCATGCGCTGGCTCCTCGGTGGTTGCGGGGGATGGGGTGGGGTTTGATCCCCGTAGACCCACTGTAGGCAAGCCGGTTGGCCGCGTCGTTCAGACGTTTGCGTGGGCGTTTGTGGGGCTTGTCCTACAGTGCGCCTGGGTTGGCCCAAGGTGCTCAGCGTGGCGCCGTGTTGGCGGTGCTGCTGACGATGCGCTGGGCCAATTGCCACAGCAGCGTGCGGTGGGCGGCCACCAGGGCGGTGGCGTCATTGCCGGTGGCGCTGGCTTGCAGGTCGGCCTCACCCAGCAGCGGTGCGGCAGTGGTGGGGGGCGCGGTGGTGGTGGCTGGTGTGGTGGTGGCCGCAGCCGGGGCCAGCTCGGCCAGCCACCAGCGCGCCCGCAGCCGCACCGCGCTGCGGCCGGGCAACACATCCAGCGCCAACACCTCCACCCGCAGTTGGCGCTGCACCAGCAGGCCAGGCGGCAGCGGTGCGGCCCACACACTGGCCGCCCCACGCAGCCGGGCCAGGTCGTCGCGCAGCAGGCGGGGCAGGGCGTCGCGCAGCGGCTCGGCCCAGCGCTCACCGGCCAGGGCCAGCAGCCCGCCGCCTGCTGCGGGCACCAGCAGCGCGTCGCGGTCCAGGTAGGCCGGCAGTTGCACGGCCAGCAGTTGCCAGGTGGGGGTTGCTTGGGTGCTTGGTGCAATGCTTGGTGCAGTGGTCGGCGCAGTGGTGGGTTGGGCAGTTGGCGCAGTGGTGGCCGGCATCACCAAGCTGCCCAGGCTGTGCAGGTGCAGCGGCGGCACCGGGGTGCTGGCGCAGGCGCTGAGCAGGGTGGCGGCGGCAAGGGCAGCAACACGGGCAGCCACGCGGGCAGCCACGCGGGCAGCCATATGGGCCAGCAGCAGGGGGCGGGCAGAGGTGGGCATGGCGCAGGTCCGGTTTTTGGGTGGCTGCAAATGGCAGCTCAACGCGCTGTGTCCTGCGCCCCCCGGCCGCGCAGCAGCGCGTCGGGTTGGCGGTCCAGCAGCTCGGCCAGTTCACGCACGGCACGGGCGGCCTGTGACACGTCTTGCAGCGCCCGGCTGAGTTGCTGCACGGCGGGCGCGTCATCTGCCGTTTGGCTGCGCAGCGCGCTGGCGGTGCGGGCCAGCTCATCCGCGGTTTGTTGCACCCGCAGCAGCAGGGGTGAGGCAGGGTTGGCCAGCTCGCCCACCCGGTCTGCCGCACTGCCCACCTGGCTGGCGGCGGCACCGGTGCGGTCAGCCGCCGCACCCAGCCGGCCCAGCGCACGCTGGGCGGCACCCATCGCGCTTTGTGCCGCGCCCATGGCACCCTGCGCGGCCTGGGCCAGGGGGTCTACCCGCTGGTCCAGCCTGGCGGTCAGGCGTTTGACATTGCCGGTGATCTGGGCCAGGTCGTCCAGCGCTTGCTTGAGCTGCGGCCCAGCCACCAGCGTGCGGGCCGAGGTGGCAATGGCGCCCACATCGTCCAGCAGGCGGCGGAAATCCACCGTGTCGAGCTGGTTTTTGATGTTCTGCAGCGCGGTGGTGGTGGTAGGAATTTCCAGCGCATCCTGCGCCAAGTGGCGGTGGGCGGTGGGTGCGGGTTGTTGCGGTTTGGCGGGCCGCAAGTCCAGGTCCACATACAACTGGCCGGTCAGCAGGCTTTGCATGGACAACTGCGCACTCAGCCCCTTGGCCACCAGCGCCGGCAGGCCCAGCGTCTGTTTGCTGTTGTTGCCCTGGTCTTGCAGGGTCTTGATCATGTTGCGCTCCAGCTCGGCCACCACCGGCACGCGGAAGGTGTCGCTGGCCGGGTCATAAAGCAGGCCGATGGTGGCCACGCTGCCCAGCCGCACGCCGCGAAACACCACTGGCGCGCCCACTTGCAGGCCGTAGGTGGAGCCGTCAAACAGCATCACCACCCGGTCCCGGCGGCTGAACAGGCTGCCACCGGCGGCGGCAATCAGCCCGGCCACCAACAGCAGCACACCGCCCACCACAAAAGCGCCCAGCAGGGTGGGGTTGGCCTTGTTGCGCGTCATGGCCAAACCTGCGCGCGACGCGCTGCGGTGCGGGCCCTGTCGGGCGGCCGGGCAGGGCTCATGCCGCGCCATCCCGCCGCAAAAAAGCCTGCACGGCGGGTGGGCCGTTGTCCCGCAGGGTTTGGGGCGCGTCCAGGGCGGTCATGGTTTTGGTTTTGGCATCCAGAAACAAGGCCCGGTCGGCCACTGCAAAAATGCTGGCCAGCTCATGCGTCACCATCACCACGGCGGTGTGGTGGTCGTTGCGCAGTTGCAGGATCAGCGCGTCCAGCCTGGCCGAGGTGGGTGGGTCCAGCCCGGCGGACGGCTCGTCCAGATACAGCAGCGGCGGGTTGAGCGCCAGCGCGCGGGCAATGGCCGCGCGTTTGCGCATGCCGCCGCTCAGGGCAGACGGCGCGGCGTCAAAACTGTCGGCCAAGCCCACCAGCGCCAGCTTGCTGCGGGCCAGGTCAGCGCATTCAGCGGGGCTGTGTTCGGTGAACAGTTGCAGCGGCAGCATCACGTTGTCGCCCACCGACATCGAGCTCCACAGCGCACCGGCCTGGAACATGACGCCAAAGCTGCGGCGCAGCTGGGCCAGTTCGTCGGGGCTGCTTTGGTACAGGTCAGCGCTGCCGTACAACACCTGGCCGGCCGCCGGCACCTGCAGCCCCACCAGCGTGCGCAACAGGGTGGATTTGCCGCAGCCGCTGCCACCCATGATCACCAGCACCTCGCCGGGCCGCACCTCAAACGCCAGGTCATGCTGGATCAGCTTGCTACCAAAAGCCATGGTCAGGCCTTGGACGCGCACCAGTGCCTCGGCGGTTGATGACTGGCCCGGTGCCACGGCGGTGACGGTGTGGGTGGAGGCGTGGATGGGTGCGGGTGTGCTCATCGTGTCCTACCAACCCAGGCGCTGCAGGGCGATGGTCAACAGCGACGCTGCAATCACGATCCAGACGATGGCCTGCACCACCGCAGCCGTGGTGGCCTGGCCCACGGCCTGGGCGCTGCGGCCGGCGGCCAGGCCTTGGCGGCAGCCGGCCAGTGCCACCAGCATGGCGTAGACCGTGCCTTTGAACAGCCCCACCAGCAGGTGCGCCGGGGTGAGCGACTGCAGGCCGCGGGTCAAGTAGTCGGCCGGCGGCACACCAAAAATCAGCACCGCCACCAACCAGCCCGCCAGCACACCCACCAGCGCGGCCATGGCGGTGAGCAGCGGCGCCACCAGGACCATGGCCAGCAGGCGCGGCAGCACCAAGTAGTCCACCGGGTCCAGGCCCAGGGTGCGCAGCGCGTCAATCTCTTCGTTGGCCTGCATGCTGCCCAGTTGTGCGGCAAAGGCAGCGCCCACCCGGCCGGACAAGATCACACCGGTCATCAGCGCGGCAATCTCACGCACCACGCCCACGGTCACCAGGTCGGCGATGTAACTTTGTGCGCCCAGGCGCTGCAATTGTGCAGCGCCCATGTAGGCCAGGATCACGCCCACCAGGCCGCACACCAGCGCCACGATAGGCACGCTGCGCGGGCCGGTCTGGTCGAGTTGAAACGCCAGGTCGGCCCAGCGCATGTGGGACCGGCCACGCAGCAGCCGGCCCAGGGCCAGCAGCACCTCGCCAATGAATTGCAGGGTGGTTTGCGTGTCAGCCCAGCCGGCACGGGCCGCCTGGCCGCTGCGGGCCAGCAGGCCCGTGCTGGGGCTGTCTACCGGGTTGGTCTGCCCGCGCGCCAGGGCTGCGGGCGATGCCGCCGCCTGGCCCATGACTCAGGCCGGCGCAGCGGGGCGCGGGCGGGTGTCTGGGTTTGGCGGGGCGCTTTGCTGGGCGTTTGGCGCGGTGGTGGGTGGGCGATCAGCCGTATCTGCCGCTTCGGCCGGCGGCCGGCGCGCCCACACCATCAACATGCCAATCAAGCTGGCCTGCACCGATGCGCTGCCCAACTGCCGCGTCAACCAACTGCCCACGTGGTGCGGCGCGCGGTGGACGTGTTTGGCCACCAGCGGCCAGCGCCACGGTCTGCCGGCCACCAGCAGCACGCCCAGCGCGCCGGCTGCCGCCACGGTGATGAGTGGGTGTTTGCGCACCAACGGCAGGGCAGTGGCACGCAGCTCGGTGGCCAGCAACTCGCCCACCGGGCGCAGCGGCTGGCGTTGCCACCAGGTCTGCGCGGTGTCCAGCGCCAAATCCACCAGCGGCCAGCCGTGCATGGACCGCCGCCACGACCGCCACATGGCGCCCAGGCGGTGCGGCTTGCGGTTGCTGCCTTGGGCATGGGCCTGTGCGCTGTCGGGGTCAGGCGGCATCAAGGCCAAACGCAGCTTGGCGCGGCTGGCGGCCAGGCGAGCTTGGGCGCCGTCGATGGGGCTGACGCCCAGCAGCGCTGGCAGCGTGGTGTCGGCGGTGGCCAGCGTGCCGGGCGCAGACATGGGCAGTGTGGCCGCCATCACGCGTTGCCCGCTTCCCGCAGCAAGGCGGCATCGGCCGCCCATTGCGTTCTCAACGCATCCATCGACCAGGCTTGTGGCCGCTGCTGCAAGGTCCACCAGCAGCCGGCCGCCACCAGCAAGGGCAGAGCCGGCACGGCGGCCAGCAGCCAGGGCAGGGGCATGTTGCCCAGCGGCACAACGGCCAGCAGCAGCAGCGCGACACCGCCCAGGCCAACGCCCAGCGCAAGACTGCCGCCCACTGCCGCCAGCAGCGCAGCGCGGCTGACCAATGCGGTTTGGGCCTGGCTGGCCTGGGCGCCGACCAAGGCGACATAACCACCAAGATGGTCGGCCAAGAGGTCGGGCTTGGTGGCCAGCAGACGGATCAAAGGATGGAACATGGGCGCGGCACCTGGTCAGGTCAAAGCGTGGATGTCAGGCCAGGCGCTGTGCCCAACTCAAGACCGGGTGGTGGTGCGTGAGCGCGACAGCAGGCCGATGACCGCCGCAATGCCGGCACCCGCAGCCGCAGCAATCAACACCGACTTGACGGGCTCGTCGCGGATGTAGTCCACCGTGCGGTCAGACGCGTGGGTGACCTGGCTGCGCACCTCAGCGCTGGTCTCGCGGGCTTTGTCGATGCCGCGGCGGGTCAAGTCGTCGACCTGGGCCACGGCACGGCCCAGGGCGCCGGGCACAGCGCTGCGCAGGCCGTCCACCGAGTCTTGCAGTGAACTCAAAGCGCCGTTGGTGGCCCGTTTGGTGGCGTCAATCGCGCGGTCAGCTTGGCCGGCAGCACGTTCGGCCAGGTCGTCAACCGTGTTCAGCGCTTTGGTGGGGGTGTCGAAAGTCATGTGAGGCTCCAGTGGTTTGAAAGGAAAGGATCAAAGGTGGCCGCCAGGGCGTGTAGCGATTGGCGACAGATGTGCAGCGTCAGGCTTTTTTCAGCAAGCCGACCAAGAAGGTGACCACCGCCAGCACCACAAACACAAAGAACAAAATCTTGGCGATGCCCACGGCGCCGGCGGCGATGCCACCAAAGCCGAACAGCGCTGCGACCAGCGCGATGACAAAAAACACGACGGCGTAGTGCAGCATGGTGAAGTCCTTTTGATCGGGTGGCAGTGCCGCCCCAGGTTGTGCTCGCAACGCCCTTCGCTGCGATAGATGCACTGTAGGCAGCGGGCATTGCGCAGGCCGCCGGTGGGCGCCCAAGCCGCTTGTCGGCCAGCGCAGCGTGCTTGGGTAGGACGTGGACTACCTGCCGTTTCGCCAGCTTGCAAGCACTAGACTGCGTGTGCTGCACACGGTGCAGCCTTGCATCAGCAACCGTTTTTCAAACCCTGGACTCCCACCATGATCCGCATCGTGATCGTTGATGACCACGCCATCGTGCGGGCCGGCTTGCGCCAGTACTTCTCCGAGCAAGTGGACTTCCGCGTCACCGGCGAGGCCGCCACCGGCCGCGAGGCGATGGAGTTTGTGCGCAAGGGCGATGTGGACGTGATGCTGCTGGACTTGTCGATGCCCGACCAAAGCGGTGTGGACGCCCTGGCCGCCATCAAAGCCCGCGCGCCCGACCTGCCGGTGTTGATTCTCAGCGGTTACCCCGAAACCCACTACGCCACCACCCTGCTGCGCCAGGGCGCGGCCGGTTTTTTGAACAAGGAGTGCGACCCGGAGGAGATTGTCAAAGCCATCCGCACCGTGTTCCGTGGCCGCAAATACATCACGCCGGCGGTGGCCGAGCTGCTGGCCGATGGCTTGTCGGGCAACCCCGACAAAGCCGCGCATGAGCAATTGTCAGAGCGTGAGTTTCAAGTGTTTTTGCGCCTGGCCAAGGGCGAGACGATTGGCCACATGGCCGACAGCATGTCGCTGTCGGTCAAGACAGTCAGCACCTACCGCACCCGGGTGATGGAGAAAATGAAGCTGGCGTCCAACAGCGACCTGACGTATTACGCGCTGAAAAACGGCTTGATCGAATAGGGCAGGTGTTTGGGGCTTGGGTGGGTGGGGTTCGCGCTGGGCTGAGTCCAGACTCACCACAGCCGCTCAAACAGCCCCGCCAGGCCCTCTTTGGCGCGCTGCAGCAGCGGCCGCTGGCGCCAGGCGCTGGCGCTGATGGTGGCTGAGGCCGCCACATCCTGGCCAAACATGCGCAGCATGCTGCTGCCAAAGTCCTCGCCCAGCACCACCGCGTTGACCTCATCGTTGCTGGCAAAGCTGCGCCAGTCCATGTTGCTGGACCCCACGGTGGACAGCACGCCATCAATCACCGCCGTCTTGGCATGCAGCACGGCGCTTTGCAGTTCATGGATTTGCACACCGGCGGCCAGCAAGCGGCTGTAGTGGCTGCGCCCGGCGTGCAGCACTGGCGCAAAGTCGCTGTTGGCGGGCAGCACCAGTTGCACATCCACACCGCGTTGGGCGGCCTCGCACAGCGCGTCCACCATGTCCTGGCCGGGCGCAAAATAGGCCATGGTCAAGGCCACGCTGCGCTGTGATGCGTCGATGGCGGTGAGCAGCAGGCTGTAGATGCGGCTGGCGCCATCGTCCGGGCTGGACGGCACGATGCGCACCACCTGCTGGCCCGCTGGCGGCGCAGCGGCCGGGCTGGTGGCCTGCGCTGGCAAATCCCCCACACAGCCCTGCGCCGCCCAGGTGGTGCGCACCAGGTCTTCCAGCGCGGCGGCGGCCGGGCCTTGCAGTTGGATCTGCGTGTCACGCCAGCCTGGGCCGGTACTGGCCGTGCTGGCCGCAGACGCTGCAGCAGGTGCAGCGGCAGGTGCGGCGCCAGAAACAGCAGCTGGTGCAGGGCTGCCCCGGTGGCGGAACGAGCCCGAGGCATACACCTCGCTGATGTTGACGCCGCCAGTGAAGCCGGTCTGCCTGTCCACCACCAGGATTTTTCGGTGGTCACGCTGGTTGATGCCCCAGTAGCCCGGCCGCATCAGCGGGTTCACCGGGTTGATGGCGCAGGTGGGCACACCAGCGGCTTGCAGCCGTTCAAAAAAAGCGGTGGACGTGTTGAACGACCCGGCCGCGTCATACAGCAACACCACCTGCACCCCCTGCGCGCGTTTGCGCTGCAGCAGCGTGGACAGGCGCTGGGCGATGGCCGTGTCTTCAATGATGTAGCTCTGCAGCAGCACGCTGCTGCGGGCCATTTCAATGGCCTCAAACATGGCGGCAAATGCGGCCGGGCCGTCAATCAGCAAGGCGGCGCGGTTGCCGGTGCTGACCTGCACCTCGTCTTGCGCGGTCATGGCCATCAACTGCCGATTGAGCAGCGACGCACCACCCTCACGCCCCAGCCTGGCCAGCAACTGGCTGCGCTGGCTGGCCGTCAGGCGGCCGCGCGCGCTGGTCACCGTCAAGCTGTTGGCCAGTTGCTGCACGGCGGGCCGGTTGGCCACAGTGGGCGCTGGTCGGTCAGCCCGCGACGGTAGGTTGACTGACGCGCAGCCCATGAGCTGCGCCAACACACCCAGCAGCAAACCAACGCGCAAACGTGTTGCCACCGGCTATTTCTTCAGTGCGCCGACACCCAGCAGCACCAAGCCGATAAACACCAGGCACACCACCCCAAACAACACAAACAACACCTTGGCGATGCCGGCACTGCCAGCGGCAATGCCACTGAAGCCCAACACACCGGCCAGCAGCGAGATCACGGCAAATATCAGCGCCCACTTGAGCATGGTCTGTCCTTTGGGTTGTGGGCTCCAGCACCGGTCAGGGGTGGTGCTGCAGAGCTTCGACTACTCTAGGCGGGCGCTTGTCCACATGGCGTCGGTGAATGGATGCAGCGGCTGTAGGACACCACCACACCACCCCCCGATGGGCAGCCCGGCAAGCACACCCACCGGCCCGCCCTGCTAAGCTCCCAGAACAATGAACGGGTTGGTACACAAACCGCTGGCCATGCCAAAACTCCGCCGGGCTGCTGCGGCGCCGGCTGCTGTCTCGCCTGCAGATGCACCCAATGCAGTGCCCAAGGCCTTGGGCAACAGCCCACGCAAAAACCCGCGTAAACATGTGCGCAAGAACTTACGCACAAACGACCCCGACCGCACCATGGCCAACATTGTGGAGGTGGCCACCAAGGAGTTTGCCGACAAAGGCCTGGCCGGTGCCCGCATTGACGCCATTGCCGCCGCCACCCGCACCAGCAAGCGGATGATTTATTACTACTTCACCAGCAAAGAAGGCCTGTATGTGGCCGTGCTGGAAGACGCCTACCGGCGCATCCGCCAGATTGAATCCGACCTGTTGCTGGCTGACCTGCCACCCGAGGCCGCACTGCGCACTCTGGTGGGCTACACCTTTGACTACCAGGCGGCCAACCCGGATTTTGTGCGTCTGGTGATGAACGAAAACATGCACCGTGGCCAGTACCTGGCGCAAAGCACGGCCATCCAGCAACTCAACGTGCCGGCCATCCACGCGGTGGAATCGGTCTACCAGCGTGGTGTGCAGGCGGGGGTGTTCCGGCCCGACATGGACCCGCTGGACCTGCACATGTCGATCTCGTCGCTGTGCTTTTTCAATGTCAGCAACCGCCACACCTTTGCCCTGGTGTTCAAGCGTGACCCCGACGCCCCCGGCGCCGTGGCAGCACGGCGCGCCAGCATCATTGAGATGGTGGTGCGCTTTGTGCGACGCTGATCTTTTTCATTGCGCCGCCACCTGACCTGGCAGCATGCCCTGGCCATCCGCCCGCACCCCAGCAGACCCGGAGGCGCAACACACCACCCGACCGCAAAGCCAGGGGTGACCGGCCCAATCCGCTGGGCCTGGCCGGCATTGAGTTCATTGAATACGCCACCAGCCGGCCGCAGGCGCTGGGCCAGGTGCTGCAGATGAGGGGTTTCCACCCGGTGGCGCGGCACCGCTCGCGTGAGGTGTTGTTGTACCGCCAGGGCACGATGAACGTGGTGACCAGCGCCCATGTCAGCGGCCGGCCCAGCAGGCGGGCACCCACCGAGACACCGGTGATCACGGCAATCGCGCTGCGGGTGCGGGACGCCGCAGCCGTCTACCAGCGCGCGCTGGACCGGGGTGCTTGGGGCCTGCCCACCCATGTGGAGGTGATGGAGCTCAACATCCCGGCCATCCACGGTGCGGGCGCAAGCCGGCTGTATTTTGTCGACCGCACCCAAGACGTCTCGATCTGGCATGTGGACTTTGTGCCCATCCCCATGGTGGACAACTGGCCGCCTGCGCAGAGCGGGCTGCACTGGTTTGGCATCGTGCAGCACGTGGGCACCGACCGCATGGACGACTGGACCGAGTTCTACCGCGAGCTGTTTGGTTTTGATGAGCGGCCCGACGATGAGCGCTTTGGCATCCTGCCCAAGGGCCGCATCCTGCGCAGCCCTTGCCGCAGCTTCTACCTGCAACTGATCGAGCCCGAGCCCGGCATCGCCGGCGTGGAGGGCGAGGAGACGCTGCAGCGCATGGGCCTGGGCCGCAGCGATGTGCCGGCGGCGGTGGCCGCACTGCGCGCCCGTGGCGTGGAGTTTGTGGCCGCTGCTGACACCACTGCCGCCGCACGTGGCGCGCTGACCCGCAGCTGGCTGGGCGGCGTGATGTTTGAGCTGGTGCATGACCAGAAAGGCGCGTGATGTCGCAGACCGCAGGCAACTTTGATGACTTCGGCATGGACACCATCAGTCTGGCCGGCTCACTGGAGAACAAGCTCAAGGCCATGCGCGCGGCGGACTTCAGCCAGGTCATGCTCAAGGCCAATGACCTGGTGGGCCATGACGGCGGGGTGGACGCGGCGGTGCGTGCCGTCAAGGCCAGCGGGCCGCGGGTCACCGGCTTCCAAGTGCTGCGGGATTTTGAAGGCCTGTCCGGCCAGCTGCACACCTACAAAGTTGACATTGCCAAGGCCATGCTGGAGATGGCGCATGCGGTGGGCGCGCCGCTGCTGCTGGCCTGCTCGTCCACCAGCCAGCACGCCAGCCAAGACCTGGACGCGATTGCGCGTGACCTGCGCAAGCTGGCCATGCTGGCCGTGCCCCTGGGCATCAAGGTGGCGTGTGAGGGCTTGAGCTGGGGCCGCACCATCAACGAGTTCACAACCGCCTGGGACGTGATCTGCCGCGCCGACACGCCCAACTTGGGCCTGGGGCTGGACAGCGTCCATGCCTTTGTCAGCCAGACCTCACTGGACGACCTGGACCTGCTGGATGTGTGCAAAGTGTTTTTGGTGCAACTGGCTGATTTCATGTGGCAAGAGATCCGCTCGGTAGAAGAGCGCATTGCCACCGCGCGGTACTTTTGCGTCTTCCCCGGCGAGGGGGTCCACGGCAGCCAGGTGGCCGGTCTGGTCACCCGCATGGCCGCACTGGGTTACCGGGGTGACTACAGCTTTGAAGTCTTCAACAACGACGACCAACAAATGCCGTTGCCGCTGGTGGCCCAGCGCGCGCATCCGCCGCGTGGTTGGGGGAGGACGTGCTGCGCCGGTCGGTGCCGCTGCCCAACCGCTTGCGTTTGAAAAGCGCGGCTGCGCGCCGTGCATTGGCTGTGGCTGGTGCGCTGATCGGCTGAAACCAAACAACCGATTCAGTACTGCAGCGTGGCCAGCGCGCGCAGTTGTTCGGGCGTGGTGCTGGGCAGGCCAAAAAATTCAAGATAAGCCGGGATCTGCTCAAACAGCATGTCTATACCCACCTGAAAGCGGCAGCCACGCGCTTGCACGGCTTTCAAAAACGCGGTCATTTCGGTCGTCATCACCACCTCGCCCACAAAGGCCTCGGGCGCGATGCGGGACACATCCACCGGCAAGGCATCCCCGTCATTCATGCCCATCGGTGTGCCGTTGACGACGATGTCAAACCCGGCCGCATCGTTGCTGCCGGTGCGCACATCGATTGCCGGGTGGTGGGTTTTGATGCGTTGGGCCAGGCCGTCAGCCGCCGCTGCGCGGGCATCAAACAAGCCCAGCCCGGCCACACCCGCCGCTGCCAACGACGCGGCAATGGCTGAGCCCACACCACCCGCACCCACCACCAGCGCGCGGGCGCCGGTCAGGGCGCAGCCCTTGCGGCGCAGGCCACGCACAAAGCCTTCACCATCAAACATGTCGCCTTGCAACTTGCCGTCGGCACCGCGCCGCACGGCGTTGCAGGCGCCGGCAATCTGCACCGTGGCCGATGCTTCATCCAGCAAGCCCACCGTGCTCACCTTGTGCGGCATGGTGATCAGCGCGCCGCAGATGTTCTCCAGGGTGAACAGCGCCTTCAAGAACGCGGGGTAATGCGCAGGCTGGCAGCCCATGGGCACCACCACCGCGTCCACACCGGCATGGGCAAACCAGGGGTTGTAGATCATCGGCGCCTTGAAGGCGTGGGTGGGCCAGCCGATGTGGGCGATGAGGGAGGTGTTGCCGTTGATCATGGGCTGTTGCGCTGTTGCGCTGTTGCGCTCTGGCACTCAGGCGGTCTTGCCGTCTTGCACCGCCGACACCGCAGCCCGCAGCGCCAGCAGGTAGCTGTCCACCCCAAAGCCGCAGATCTGGCCTTTCACGATCTCGGCAAATACCGAGACATGGCGGAAGGCCTCACGCGCGTGGATGTTGGACATGTGCAGCTCCACCACCGGGCAGGTGAGGATGGCCAGTGCGTCGCGGATGCCGTAGCTGTAATGCGTCCAGGCGCCGGCGTTGATCAGCACCGCGTCCACACCGTCGCCGTAGGCCTGGTGGATGCGCTCGCACATCGCACCCTCGCTGTTGGTCTGGAAGCTGATGACTGCAGCGCCCAGCTCGGCGCCCAGCGCAGCCAGCTTGGCATCAATCTGGGCCAGCGTGGTGGTGCCGTACTGCTTGGGGTCACGCTTGCCAAACATGTTGTGGTTGATGCCGTGCAACATCAGGATGTTCATGAGAGTCGCTCCAATCAGGGGTTGGGTTCGCTGCTGCTGCCGGGCCTGCAGCGGCTGCAGGCCTGTGCGCTCATTTGCGCAGTCATTTGCGCAGTTTGGCCAGTTCGGTATTCAGGTCGGCCACAGTGGCGGCAATGGCCGCGCCGTGTTTGTCGATCACCGGCTTCAACTTTTCGCGCAGCTTGGCTTGCTCGGCGGCGGGCAGCTCGGTCACTTGCATGCCGGCTTTTTTCAGCGCGTCCAGCGTGCTGGTGGCGGCATCACGTGAGACCTGGCGCTGGAACTTGGCAGCCTCTGCCGCCGCGTCTTGCAGCACTTTGTGGTCGGCTGGTGTCAGCGTGTCCCACACCTTCTTGCTGAAGATGATGGACTGCGGGTTGTACTGGTGGTTGGTCAATACCAGGTGTTTTTGCACTTCAAAAAACTTGTTGGCCAGGATCACCGACAGCGGGTTTTCTTGACCGTCAATCGCTTTTTGCTCCAGCGCGGCATACAGCTCGGGGAAGGCCAGCGGCGTGGGGTTGGCGCCCAGGGCTTTGACCCAGTCGATGTTGATGGCGTTGGGGATGACACGCAGCTTGAGGCCGGCAATGTCGTCCACCGTGTGGACCGCCCGCTTGCTGTTGGTCAGGTTGCGAAAGCCCAGTTCGGTAAAGGCCAGGCCCACGATGCCTTTTTCAGCCAGCTTGACATGCAGCTTTTGGCCGAAGGGGCCGTCCACCACCGCATCGGCCTCTTTGGCATTGGCAAAGACGAAGGGAAAGTCAAACACCTCAAAGTCTTTGACCTGCGAGGCCAGGATGCCCGAGTTGAGCATCACCATCTCGATGGTGCCGCCCTGCAGCGCGCTGACATTGGCCGCATCACCACCCAGCGTGCCACCGACAAATACATTGACCTTGAGCTTGCCGCCGCTCTTGGCGGCCACCAGCTCGGCAAACTTGACCGCGCCCACTTCCAGCGGATGGCCTTTTGGGTTTTGCAGTGCAAATTTAAAACTGCGCTCTTGGGCAGCCACCAGGCCGCAGGCCACCAGGGCCACGCTGGCAATGAGGGTTTTGAGGACGGTGCGTTTCATGTTGTGTCGCTGTTGAGTTGGGGTTGAGCGTGAAATTGGAATTGGAATCAATTGGCAAACCAGCGCGCCGGCACCATCACGATGGCCGGGAACAACACCATCAAGAACATCACGATGACTTGCGCCAGCATGAAGGGCAGCACGCCTTTGGTCACCACATCCATCTTCATCTTGCCCACACCGGCCACCACGTTGAGCACCGTGCCCACCGGCGGCGTGATCAGGCCGATGGCGTTGTTGATGATGAACAGCACACCAAAATACACCGGGTCAATGCCGGCGGCTTTGACCACCGGCATCAGCACCGGCGTCATGATGAGGATGGTGGGTGTCATGTCCATCGCCGTGCCCACCGCCATCACCAGCACCATGATGGCGATCATCAACACCGTCTGGTTGCCCATGAAAGGTTTGAGCAATTCGATCATCTTGGCGGGGATGTCGGCCACCGTGATCAGCCAGGCGGAGACCATGGCCGCTGCCACCAAAAACATGATCACGGCGGTGGTTTTGGCGGCGCTGACAAACACATCCTTGAGCTTGTGCAGCGGCAGCTCCCGGTAGACCAGGGTGGACACCAGCAGCGCGTAGACCGCTGCCACCACCGCCGCTTCAGTGGGCGTGAACACGCCAAACTTGAGGCCCACGATCACGATGACCGGCAGCACCATGGCCCAGGTGGATTCTTTCAAGGCCTTCAGCCGCTCAGCGGTGCTGGCTTTCTTGGGCGGGGTCACGTTCTCTTTCTTGGCCACAAACCACCAGGCCACCGCAATGCTCAAACCCATCAACAGGCCCGGCACGATGCCGGCCAGAAACAGCTTGCTGATGGACACGTTGGCCGCCACACCAAAGATCACAAAGCCGATCGACGGCGGGATGACCGGCGCAATGATGCCGGCCGAGGCAATCAAACCGCCCGCTCTGCCCTTGTCGTGGCCGGCGGCCACCATCATCGGCAGCAGCAGAGACGCCAGCGCGGCCGTATCGGCCACCGCCGAGCCTGAGAGTGCAGCCAACATGCAAGCCGCCACGATGGCCACAAAACCCAGCCCACCGCGCTTGTGGCCCACCAGCGTGAGCGCCAGGTTGACGATGCGGCGGCTCAGGCCGCCGACGTTCATGATTTCGCCAGCCAGCATGAAAAACGGCACCGCCAGCAGCGGGAAGCTGTCGGCCCCGTTGACCACGTTTTGCGCCAGGATCTGGGCGTCAAACAAGTCCAGGTGCCACATCAAGGCCACACCGGACAAGAGCAGCGAGTAGGCGATGGGCACACCCAGGGCCATCACGGCCAGCAGTGAGCCGAGGAAGATGAAGACGGTCATGGTGGGTTGCTCGGGCTGTTAGCGTTTGTAGGTGCCGCTGCGGTCGAGGCTCAACGCGTCGATCTGGGCCAGGTCTTCACTCTCCTGCACCATCACCAGCCCGTCGTCGCGCAACTGGCCGGTGACGGTGCGCCACAGCTCACGCAGCAGCAGCAGGCCGGTGGACACGGCAAACACGATGCCGGCGCTGTAAAAAATGGCCACGGACAGGCCGGTGACGGGCGCCTCCACATCCCAGTTGATGCGGGCTTGCGCCAGGCTGCCGGCAAACAGCAACCAGGTGGCGTACAGCATCAGCGCCTGGCCGATCACCAAACAGACGCGCTTGCCGGTGGGGCCAAGGCGCGAGACCAGCATGTCGGTGCCCAGGTGGCCGTGCTCCTTGACGGCGACGATGGCGCCCAGGAACGTCATCCACACAAACAACCAGCGGCTCAGCTCTTCACTGACCGTGATGCCGGAGTTGGCCAGGTAGCGCAGCAGCACGTTGCCAAACACCAGCAACACCATCACGGCCAGCACGATGGCGATGGTCCATTCCAGCAAGCGGCAGTAGCCGGCTATCAGTCGGTTCATGGCGTGTCTCCTTGGCGGTGTTGCCCACCGTGCTGCCGCTGTTGCTGCAGGCTGGGGTCGCA
>JAYVLI010000174.1:0-4450 GCA_043759535.1 Betaproteobacteria bacterium
CTGCGGCCAGCGCGGGCGCGGTGGTGTCCACCACCACCACGGCCTCACGCACCACCGTCAAGCTGGCGTTGGTGGCATTGCCGGCGGCGTCCGCCACACGCAGCGTAAAGCTGTTGCTGCCCAGTGCCAGCGTGATGCCGGCAAAGCTGAAGCTGCCGTTGGCTGCTGCGGTGGTTGTGCCCAGCACGGCAGCATTGCCTGCGGCGCGCAGGGTGATCAACGCACCCGCCTCGGTCTGACCCACCAGCGTGACCGGGTTGCTGGTGGTGGTGTTGTCGCCCAGTGCGCCTGTGTCACTGACTGGGCTCAAACCAAAACTGGCCAGCACCGGGGCAATGCGGTCCGGTGGCAGTTTGGCCAGTTGCGGCAGTGTGGCCGGGTCAAGATCACGCCCACCCACCCGCACGGTGGTGGGGAACAGCGGTGCAATCACGCTGCTGCTGCCCAGCAGCGCGCCGCCCACGATCAACTCTTGCAGCCGCTGCACTGGGGTACCCAGTTGCAGGTCGTTCCCATCACCCAGCACGCCGTTGACCGGGTCCACGCTGATGTAGAAGCTGCTGTCCACCATGTCGCCGGTGATGCGCACCCGCGCCAACGTGCCGGCCTTGAAGGTGTCTGCATTGGCACCGCTGCCACCCAGCGCAGCGTCGTCACCCAGGTCGGCACCGACCAACAAATGCAGGCCCCGGGCAGAGCCACCCACCTGCAGCAGTTGCAGGCCAGCCAGGCTCAAGTCACCCGACGCATCGGCCTTGGCGACCAGTTGCACCAGCGTGCTGCTGATGTTGACGCGCCAGGCCGCCGCAGTGCTGCCGGCGGTGATGCTGCTGGCACGGCCATGCACGCTCCACAAGCCGCCGGTGATGGCACCGCCCACTTGCACGGTGGTCAGGGTGTAACCACTGGCCAGGCCGGACAGGAACACATCAGTGCCCAGGTTGCCAGTGGTAACCAGGCTTTTGAGCCCGGCCGCGTCGATGCGGCTGGCGCCAGCTGTGCTGCCGGCCCAGGCCGTGACATTGACGCTGAGGTTGGCGGTGCGTGCGGCCAGCCGGGTGTCGGTGACGGTGCCCGCCTTGAAGCTGAACTCGGTGCCAGCGACCACGCTGATGCTGGCCTGGTTCACCTGACCCAGCGTCAGGCTGCCGACGCTGGACAAGAACGTGGCGTTGCCGGTGAGGTCGGCATTGCCCAGATTCAAGGCGCCCACGGCGCTGTTGGCGGTGATGCCGGTGAGCGCCACCGGGCTGCTGTCGGCATTGACCAGCGACACGTTGGTGGCGCTGCTGGTGCCGGTGAGTTGCAGGATATAGCCAGCGCCGTCGGCCACCACTTGCCCGGTGCCCGGGCCGGTGAGGGTGACGGTGGGTGCCACCGCAGACACATTGACCGCCAGCGGATGCACCGTGGGCACGGTGGTGGCTGCGGTTTGCGCTGCGGGTACGTCAATCTGGCGCTCCATCACCACCAGCGCGGCTTGGTCCAGCGGCATCAGCTCAGCCGAGAGCAGCAGTTTGGGCTCCAGCGCCTCCAGTACCGGGCGGTCTACCCGCGCGGTGCTGCGGCGGGCCCGCCATTGGCGCAACTCAGACCATGCTGCCGCCCACTTGGCCTCCAGCCAGCCCAACCACAGCCACCGGGCCCGGCGCACCAGGGCCAGTAGCAGGGCGCTGGGGCGCGCGGCGGGGCGGGTGCGTTGGCCGGGGCCAGTGAAGCGGGGGCGTGATTGGCGGCTCATCTCAACTCCTCGAACAATGTGTCGGGCCTAGGGACCAACCCTGGGCTGCATGTGGCTTGAGGAGACGTCTGGCAGGCCTGTTACAGGCGTCCAGCGCTGTCAGCACCGCCGCATCGGTCAGCGGGCCCGCAACGCAATTTCACCGCCCGCACACAGTCCAGAACGGCGGGGCGACGACTCCTCTTTGAAGAGCTTGAGTGTGGGACTTGCGGGATGACGGATCAACGCTACGGACCCCTATCCGGCCCCTCGTGTGAGGGGGGTGGCCCTAGCTCATGGGGGGGATGCAGCGCGGGCTGCGCGCCGCTTAGCGGGCGTAGATCAGCAAGTACAGGCCCAGCACCATCCAGACAGACATCCACACACCCACGGTGGCCGCCCGCTTGAAGAAAAACGCCAGCGGCACCAAGCCAAATGCCACCATGCCCAGGCCATGCAATACCGCCGCCCGGCCGTCAAACGTGGTGGCACTGCCGCCGTATTTGTTGGTGCTGGAGTAGGCGTGCTCGGTCACGATTTGCGCCACGCCGATGGCGGTGAGCACCAGGCACATCAGTGCTGCCGCCAGCTTGGCGGCAAAGCCGACGGACGGCTTGGGGTTGGCATCGGGTTTGGCACGGTTTGGCATCGGTATCGCCTTGGGCACAGTTGCCAGCCCACTTTAGCGCGCTACAGGCCAAGGTCTACCAGGCTGAGGGGCCACAGAAACGACACAACCCGCCAAAGCGGGTTGTGGGGGCCGGGCCAACAGCGGGCCAACGGCTCAATTTACAGCGCTTCGGCGTACATCCGGATCTTGTCGGCGCGGCTGGGGTGCTTGAGCTTGCGCATCGCCTTGGCTTCGATCTGGCGGATGCGTTCACGTGTCACGTCAAACTGCTTGCCCACTTCTTCCAAAGTGTGGTCGCTGCTCATGTCGATGCCAAAGCGCATGCGCAGCACCTTGGCCTCACGTGCAGTCAAGCCGTCCAGCAGCTCGCTGACCACCGCGCGCAGGCCGGACTGCATCGCGGCCTCCATCGGCGCCACGTTGTATTTGTCTTCGATGAAGTCACCCAGCGTGGTGTCGCCGTCGTCGCCCACCGGCACTTCAAGTGACACTGGCTCCTTGGCGATCTTCATGATCTGGCGCACTTTCTCCTCCGACATCTCCAGCTTCTGGCCGATGGTGGCGGCGTCGGGCTCAAAGCCAAACTCTTGCAGGTGGGCGCGGCTGATGCGGTTGATCTTGTTGATCGACTCGATCATGTGAACCGGCACACGGATGGTGCGGGCCTGGTCGGCAATGGCGCGGGTGATGGCCTGGCGAATCCACCAGGTGGCGTAGGTCGAGAACTTGAAACCACGGCGGTATTCAAACTTTTCCACCGCCTTCATCAGGCCCACATTGCCCTCCTGGATCAAGTCCAGAAACTGCATGCCGCGGTTGGTGTACTTCTTGGCGATGGAGATCACCAGCCGCAGGTTGGCCTCGATCATTTCGCGCTTGGCGTCTAGCGACGCACGCTCACCCTCGTTCATGCGCTTGTTGATGGCCTTCAGGTCGTCCAGCGGGATCACCGCCTTGGCCTGCAGGTCGATCAGCTTGGTCTGCCACTCCTGGATGGCCGGCAGGTTGCGGCCCAGTGCGGCGCTGTAGGGCTTGCCGGCTTTGGCTTCCAGCTCGGCCCAGGCCAGGTTCAGCGTGTTGGGCGGGAATTGCTCAATGAAGCGCTGCTGCGGCATGCCGCATTTGTCCACCGCAATCTTGCGGATTTCACGCTCGCAGCGCCGCACATGCTCCACCTGCACCCGCAGCAGCGAGCACAGCTTGTCGATGGTCTTGACGGTGAAGCGCACCGCCATCAGCTGGTCAGACAGTGCGGTTTGCGCGGCCAGATACGGCGCTGAGCCGTAGCCGGTTTTCTCAAACGCCTTGTGCAGCTTCTCAAAGCTGACGCGCATGGCGGCAAAACGCTCCAGCGCCGAGGCTTTCATCTCGGCCAGGCGGCTGGTCATGGCCTTGCTGCCGCCGTTGCCGTCGTCGTCGTCTTCGCTGTCGTCAAACGAGTCAACGTCTTCTTCGGCCACGTAGTCGTCGGCCTCGTTGGCCACCACAAAACCGTCCACCACATCAGAGATGGCCAACTCGCCGGTGCCGATCTTGTCGCCCAGCGCCAGCACCTCGGCCATGATGGACGGCAGCGCCGAGACGGCCAGCATGGTGGCCTGGCGGCCGTCTTCAATGCGCTTGGCAATCTCGATTTCGCCCTGGCGGGTGAGCAGCTCAAATGAGCCCATCTCGCGCATGTACATGCGCACCGGGTCGGTGGTGCGGCCGAATTCGGAATCAACCGTCGACAGGGCAGCGGCCGCCTCTTCTTCGGCGTCATCATCATCCGCTCCTGCGGGCGCGGCATCTGCCAGCAGCAAGGTTTCCGCGTCCGGGGCCACGTCGTAGACCTGGATTCCCATGTCGTTGATCATGCTGATGACGTTCTCGATCTGCTCGGCGTCCAGCATGTCATCGGGCAGGTGATCGTTGACCTCGGCGTAGGTCAGGTAACCACGCTCCTTGCCCAGGACGATCAGGGTCTTGAGGCGCGTGCGGCGCGCCTCCGCGTCGGCGCCGGTCAGTTCGATGGCCGGCTCCCGAACCTCTTTGCTCGCTTTTTCCTTTGCCATGATGCCCCTAGAGTTGTGCTGCAGCCGCGGGTCTGGAGACCGCGC
>JAYVLI010000175.1:0-30927 GCA_043759535.1 Betaproteobacteria bacterium
CCTGGGCCTGGCCATCTCGCGCAACCTGGCGCGGCTGATGGGCGGTGAGATCCAGGTGCGCAGCATGCTGGAGGCGGGCAGCGTGTTCAGCTTCCACTGTCCGCTGCACCCGGTCACTGAAGCGCCTTTGCCCAGCCGCGCCGTGCCCGCCGCTGGTGGTTTGTCGGCAGGCCTGTCCTCGGGCCTCGTCACAGGCCTGTCGGCGCAAACCGCCCGGCCGCTGCAAGTGCTGGTGGCCGAAGACCACCCGGTCAACCGCCTCTACCTGGCAGCCCTGCTGGCACGCTTGGGCCACCAGGTCAAGCTGGTGGACAACGGCCTGGAGGCCGTGCGGGCCATGCAGGCTGGGCTTGGTGGCACCGACACCAACAACGCGCCGGCGCAGGCTGCCCCGTTTGATTTGGTGTTGATGGATGTCCACATGCCGGTGATGGACGGTGTGATGGCCACCCAGGCCATCCGCCAGCTGCCCGGGCCGGCAGGCCAGGTGTGTGTGGTGGCCATCACCGCCGATGTGTTTGACGACACCCGTGCCCGCTGCTTGGACGCGGGGGTGGCGGAGGTGGCCACCAAGCCGCTCAGCCTGGACGCACTGCGGGCCTTGCTGGTGCGCCGCTTTGGCGATGCCGCAGGCATGCCAACCGCACCATTGCCGCTGGCCACCGAGGCCGGCATCCACACCAACACCGATACCGGTGAACACAGCCGTGGCCTGCTGGACCGCGACACCGTCCACAGCGTGTGCGACTTGATGGGCAGTGACAAAGCCCCGTCGTTGTACGGCGGCTTTTTCACCCAGGCGGAAGACGCGGCCAGGCGCATGCGTGTGGCCATGCGTGACGCTGACCCCGAAGCGCTACGCCGCAGTGCCCACACCGTGAAAGGTGCGGCGCTGAACCTGGGCCTGCCGGCGCTGGCCGATGCCGCCTCGCTGCTCAGCCGCGAGGCCGGCACGCTGGCCGCTGCCCAGTTGGCGCTGGCGGTGCAGCGGTTTGAAGAGGTGACGCAGGCGACACGCGCCCTGTGTGCGGGTGAGGGTTTGCTGCGTTGAACGCAGGACTGCACCGGCTGTGCAGCCCGACATCAGGCCTTCAGGCGCGCTGGCTGCGCGGCAAAAACTGCGGAACGGTGGCCGCCGCTGCCAAGGCCCACACCTGGGCAATGACATTCCGCATCTCGGCAGGGCTGGCGCCGTTGCGGTAGGCCGCCAGTTGTTGCGCCTTGGCCTCCAGCTCGGGCCGGCTCAGGGTGTTGCCGGGGTCACCTTTGGGCTCGTCCACCCGGCACTCAAGCTGCCGGCCATCGGTGGTCAGCACCTGTACCTTGCCGATCCAACGTGCCGGGTAGGCGCTGTCCACCTCGGCGTCCAGCGCCATGTCCACCTTGTCGCGGAAGGCCACCACCGCATCTGACCGGTAGTCGGCATCAAACTCGGTCAGGCCGGCGCGGCCTTGCACCGCAATCAAGCCCAGCACCGTGCCCATCGAGAACTTGGCCTGGTGCACGGTTTTTGGGTCCACCACCGGGCCCAGCACGTCGATGGCGCCCTGGTGCACTTGCGCGGTGACACGCGCCACCGCGCTGGCCGCCAGGTCGTGCTGGCGCATCAACTGCTGCAGCGCGTCGGCCGCCGGGTGGGTGTGGCGGCAGGAGGCATGGAACTTGAACGAGGTCTCGGCCAGCGCCCAGCGGATGCCCAGCCCGGCGCCCAATTTGGCCGGGTCGGCATCGGTGGACATGCCGGCGGCCATGCCTTGTTTGCCGTCAAAAATCTGCGTGGCTCCTGTGAACCCGTCAGCCGCCAGATAGGCCGCTGTCAGCCCGGCGCCGGCAGCATGGGCGGTGTGCAGTTGTTTGCTGTCGGCAGCGGTGCGCAAAAACTCCCACAGCCCGGCGGCCTGGGTGCCGGCTGAGCCAAAGGCATGCGCCATTTGCTCGGGGGTCAGGCGCAGCAGCCGGCCCACCGCTGCCGCCGCAGCCACCGTGCCGGCGGTGCCGGTGGTGTGGAAGATTTTGTAATGCGAGCGGCCCAAAAACTCACCCACCCGGATGCCCACCTCGTAGCCGGCCACACTGGCCTGCAGCAGCTCCGCGCCGCTGCGGCCCAGGGCCTGGGCCACCGCCAGCGCGGCCGGGAAGACCACCGCCGCCGGGTGGAACACCGAGCCGTTGTGCACATCGTCCTGCTCGGCAAAGTGCGACGCGGCGGCATTGACCACAGCGGCCACCAGCGGGCTGCTGCGGCTGCGGTGGATCAGGATTTCAGACGGACCACCGTCAGTGCCCACCGGCCCCATGGCCTGCATGAAGCGGGCGATGCTTTCCACCGGGCGGGCGCCCTTGCCGGCCAGGGCAGAGGCCAGCCAGTCGAGGAACAGGTCTTCGGTGCGGCGCTGCACTGCGGCAGGCACGTCAGACCACTGCAGCGTGGCGGCAAATTGCGCCAGGGCGCGGGTGGGGTCAGCGGGTGTGTTGGTGGTGGTCATGGCGTCTCGGGTGGGGTCTTCAAATCGCGCCGTCGCGCTGCAGCGCCGCGATCTGCTCGGCATCAAAGCCCAACCCGGTCAGGATGCTGGTGTTGTGCTGGCCCACGCTGGGCACGGCGTCCATGCGGGCTGTGGTGCAACCGGGTGGCAGCAGTGCGGGCACAGTGCCGGCGGCGGTGTCTACCGTGGTCCAGCGCTGGCGGGCGGCCAGTTGCGGGTGGGCCCAGACATCGGCCAGGCTGTTGACGCGGGCGTTGGCAATGCCGGCGGCGTCCAGCCTGGCCACCACCTGCTCGGCGCTGAGCGGCGCAAACACCTGCTCGATCAGGCTGCGCAGCGGCTCACGCGCGGCGGTGCGGCGGGCGTTGGTGTCAAACCGGGCATCGGTGGCCAGTGTGGGCTGCAGCAGCACATCACGGCAGAAGATCTGCCATTCACGCTCGTTCTGCAGGCCCAGCATCACGGTTTTGCCACCGCCGGTGGCAAACGGGCCATAGGGGTAGATGGTGGCGTGGGCGGCACCGGCACGGGGTGGGGGCGCGGCGCCGTCATAGGCGTAATACAGCGGAAAGGTCATCCACTCGGCCATCGCCTCCAGCATGGACACGTCGATGTGCCGGCCGCGCCCGGTGCGACCCCGCTGGATGAGTGCGGTCAGGATGTTGGTGTAGGCATACATGCCGGCAGCAATGTCGGCAATGGAGCAGCCGGCCTTGGACGGCTCGTCCGGTGTGCCGGTGATGGACACAAAACCCGATTCACTCTGGATCAGCAGGTCGTAGGCTTTTTTGTCGCGGTAGGGTCCAGGCATTTGTGGATCATTGCCGTAACCCGAGATGTCGCAGACGATCAGGCCCGGGTGGCTGGGCGCCAGCGCCGCATACGACAAGCCCAGCCGCGCTGCAGCACCTGGCGCCAGGTTTTGCACCAGCACATCGGCACTGGCCAGCAAGCGGGTCAGCACCGCGTCGGCCTGCGGTGCTTTCAGGTCCAACGCCAGGCTCTCTTTACTGCGGTTGGTCCAGACAAAGTGCGAGCTGAGGCCATTCACCCGGCCGTCATAACCGCGCGCAAAGTCGCCGGTGCCTGGCCGCTCGACCTTGATGACACGGGCGCCCTGGTCAGCCAGTTGGCGGGTGCAAAACGGCGCGGCAATCGCGTGTTCCAGCGCAACGACGGTGATGCCGTCCAGCGGTAAAAGTGGCAGCGGGCCGGCCATGCTCAAAAGCTCCTGGGCAGGCCAAGCACATGCTCGGCCACATAACTCAAGATCAGGTTGGTCGATATCGGCGCCACCTGGTACAGCCGGGTCTCGCGGAATTTGCGTTCCACGTCGTATTCGCACGCAAAACCAAAGCCACCGTGGAACTGGATGCAGGCATTGGCTGCCTCCCAGCTGGCCTTGGCCGCCAGGTACTTGGCCATGTTGGCCTGGGCGCCGCAGGGCTGGTGCGCATCAAACAGCCGGCAGGCCTCCCAACGCATCAGGTCAGCGGCCTCCACCTCAATATGGGCCTCGGCGATGGGGAACTGCACCCCCTGGTTCTGGCCAATCGGCCGGCCAAACACAATGCGGTCTTTCACATAGGCAGTGACGCGGTCAATGAACCAGCGGCCGTCGCCAATGCATTCAGCGGCAATCAGGGTGCGCTCGGCATTCAGCCCGTCCAGGATGTATTTGAAGCCCTGGCCCTCTTGCCCAATCAGGTTCTCTTCGGGGATTTCGAGGTTCTCGAAGAACAGCTCGTTGGTCTCGTGGTTGACCATGTTGGGGATGGGCCGCACCGCCAAACCGTGGCCAATTGCCTGCCGCAAATCCACGATGAAGATGGACATGCCCTCGCTCTTTTTCTTCACATCCGCCAGCGGCGTGGTGCGGGCCAGCAGGATCATCAAATCTGAATGCTGGATGCGCGAGATCCACACCTTCTGGCCGTTCACCAGGTAGCGCCCGTCTTTTTTGACGGCGGTGGTCTTGATCTTGGTGGTGTCGGTGCCGGTGCTGGGCTCGGTCACGCCCATGCTTTGCAGGCGCAGCGCACCGCTGGCAATCTGCGGCAGGTAGCGCTCTTTTTGCGCGGTGCTGCCGTGGCGCAGCAGGGTGCCCATGTTGTACATCTGGCCGTGGCAGGCGCCAGAGTTGCCACCGGCGCGGTTGATCTCTTCCATGATCACCGACGCTTCGGCCAGGCCCAGGCCAGAGCCGCCATATTCAGTGGGGATGAGTGCTGCCATCCAGCCGGCTTTGGTCAGCGCGTCCACAAACGCCTCGGGGTAGGCGCGGGCGGCGTCTACCTTGCGGTGGTATTCGTCGGGGAATTCAGCGCACAAGGCGCGCACCGCGTCGCGGATGTCGGCGTAACTGGTGGGGGTCATGGGTGTGCTTTGACGAGTCAGCGGGTCAGCGTGCCGGCAGGATGGCCAAGCATCGCGTGCAGCTTGCCGGCCTGGCCGCTTGCGCGCAATTCTGATTTGCGCAACCTGGGCTTCAGGGAGCCGGAAGGTGGCCGGCCCAGCGCTGCAACTGGGCCAGGCCGACCACGCCCTGCCAGGTGCTGCCGCCAGCCTGCCCTTGCGCAGGCGCATCCGCTTCACCCAATTGGTCCAGATCGGCCAACAGCCCTGCCGGCATCGCATCGCCCTGGCTGTAGCGGCTGCGGGTCACCAGTGTGGGAAGGCCAGCCGCTACCGCTGCAGCAGCACCCGGGCCGGAGTCCTCAATTGCCACGCAGTCCACCGCCGGCAAGCCCAGGCGCTGCAGCACCCAGTGGTAGATGTCGGGTGCGGGCTTTTTGTGCGGCACCACATCCCCCGCGCCGATGCAGGCAAACCAGGCCGGGCTGCCAGCGCCCAGCGTGGCCTGCAGCAAGGCCGTCACGTTGTCAGCCGTGGTGGTGGTGGCAACGGCCAGCAACAGACCTTGCGCACGCGCTTGCTGCAGCAGCCGCGCCACGCCGGGCCGCAAGGCCAGTGCGCCGGCATGCACGCTGGCCATGTAAATGGCGGTCTTGCGGGCGTGCAGGCTGGCGATGCGGGCGGTGGTGTCCGCAGCGGCGGCCGCCGCCGGGTCCACCTGCTGCCACCAGGCCAGGATGCGTTCTTTGCCGCCGGTGGTGGCCAGCAGTTGGGCGTACAGCGCTGCGTCCCAACACCAGGGCAGGCGGGCTTCAGCAAACGCCTGGTTGAAGGCGGGGCGGTGACCTTGCTCCTCGGTGTCGGCCAGGGTGCCGTCAACGTCCCAGATCAGCGCGCGCAGCATGGTCGCAGCGTGTTTGATGCTGGGCGCGCGCTGATCAAGCGCCGGCCGCGCCCGCCTTCAGCGCGGCGATGGTGCCGGCCCAGTCACTGCTGCCAAACACGGCGGAGCCGGCCACAAAGGTGTCAGCGCCCGCAGCGGCAATGCTGGCGATGTTGTCGGGCTTGACACCGCCGTCCACCTCCAGCCGGATGTGGCGGCCGGTCAACGCGGCGTAGGCGTCCAGCCGGGCGCGCACCTGGTGCAGCTTGGGCAGGGTGCTGGGGATGAAGCTTTGGCCACCAAAGCCGGGGTTCACGCTCATCAACATCACCAAATCGAGCTTGTCCAGCACATGGTCCAACCAATCCAGCGGGGTGGCGGGGTTGAACACCAGGCCGGTCTGGCAACCTTGCTCGCGGATCAGCGCCAGCGTGCGGTCAACGTGTCTGCTGGCCTCGGGGTGAAAGCTGATCAGCCCGGCGCCGGCCTTGGCAAACAGCGGCACCAGGGCGTCCACCGGCTCCACCATCAAATGCACGTCCATCATGGCCGTGCCGGCATAGGGCTTGAGGGCCTCACAAATCATCGGCCCGAAGGTGAGGTTGGGCACGTAATGGTTGTCCATCACGTCAAAGTGGATCCAGTCGGCACCGGCGGCGACAACACGGGCCACGTCGTCCCCCAGACGGGCAAAGTTGGCGGACAGGATGCTGGGGGCAATGACGGCAGATTGGCGGGGCATGTTGGGCGGCTTTCAAGCGTTGTGCGGTGGATTTTGCGCTGTGCCTGCGGGGCCAGCCGGCGCAGGCCATGCCGTTGCAGTGGACCGGGCTGCGGTGGCGGTGGGCCGCTAACGTGGCTGGAACTGGTCGAAATGCGCGATGAAGCCGTCCGGTGCGTCTGCCCCGCTCAAGCTGCCTTGTGGGTAACCGTGGCGCACCAGCCAGACGGGGACGCCGGCAGCGCGTGCGGTGCGCACGTCGGTGGTGGAGTCCCCCACCAGCAGCGCTGCATCGGCGCTGCAGTCCAGGCTGAGCAGCGCGTGATGCACCACCCCCGGGTTGGGCTTTTTGATGGGCAGGGTGTCGCCGGCAACGATCAGGTCAAAGCTGTTGTCCAAACCATGCAACTGCAGCAGGCGCTGCGCAAATTGCGCCTCTTTGTTGGTCAACAACACCAGTTGCAGGCCCTGCTGGCGCAACCGCTGCAGCATGGGGCGCACACCGGCATGCACCCAGCTGCGGCCGCCGCAGCGGCGGGCGTAGTCGGCGGCAAAGCCTGGCCAGGCGGCGGCTGCTGCGTTGCGGGCTGTGCCGGGTGCAGCATTGAGTGCAACGCCAGCATGCAGCAGCGCTTTGTCCAGCAGGGCGCGGGCGCCGTCACCAATCCAGCCACGCACCAGATCTTCATCGGCCGGGGCGTGGCCCAGGCGCTGCAGCGTGTCGTTGATGGCGTCGGCAATGTCGGGCGCGGTCTCCATCAAGGTGCCGTCCAGGTCAAACAAAATGGTGCGCAGCATGGTGGGGTGGCGGCGGTATGCGGGCAGGCTCAGGCCGTGCGGGCGGCCACGGCAACACGTTGGCGCACTGCGGCCACCACCGCATCCGCGGTAAAGCCAAAGTGCTGCAGCAATTGGCCACCGGGAGCGGACTCACCAAAGCGGTTGATGCCGATGACCGCGCCGGCACGGCCGGTGTAGCGGCGCCAGCCATCGGGGTGGCCGGCCTCCACCGCCACCACCGGCAGCGGCGGTGGCAGCACCAGGTCGCGCCAGCCATCGCCCTGCGCATCAAACACGCTGGTGCAAGGCATGGACACGACGCGGGTGGGGATGCCCTCTTCGGCCAGCAGCCTGGCCTGGGCGGTGAGTGCCAGGCCCACCTCCGACCCGGTGGCGATGATCACCGCCAGCGGGCCGCGGCCAGTGGGTGCGTCTTTGAGCACATAGCCGCCCCGCGCGATGTCAGCCCGCTGGGCTGCGTTGGCGGCAATGGGCAGCGCCTGGCGCGACAACACCAGCGCGCTGGGCCCGCTGTTGGCACCTTGGCGCTGCAGGGCCTGCACCCAGGCCACGGCGGTTTCCAGCGCATCGGCCGGTCGCCACACATCCAGCCCAGGGATCAGCCGCAGTGAGGCCACTTGCTCCACCGGTTGGTGGGTGGGGCCGTCCTCGCCCAGACCGATGGAATCATGGGTGAATACATGCACCACCCGCTGGCGCATCAAGGCGGCCATGCGGATGGCGTTGCGGCTGTAATCGCTGAAGGTCAAGAAGGTGCCACCAAACGGCAACACACCGCCGTGCAGGGCCAGGCCGTTCATCACGGCGGCCATGCCAAATTCACGCACGCCGTAGCTCAGGTAATTGCCGGCGCGGTTGGGGCCGGCTTTGTGGTGGCCGGCAAAATCCGTCAGGTTGCTGCCAGTCAGGTCGGCCGAGCCGCCCACGATCTCGGGCAGCAGTGGCGCCAGGGCGTCCAGCGCCAGTTGCGATGCCCGGCGGGTGGCCACCGGCTTGGTGGCAGCAGCGGCCAAGGCCAGCAATGCCGCATCACTGCGCTGCGGCCAATCAGCAGGCAGGATGCCGGCCATGCGGCGGGTCAATTCCAACGCCAGCGCCGGGTGGTCTTTTGCATAACTTGCAAACTGGGCGTCCCAGCAACGTTGGCGGGCGGCGCCTTGTTCGGTCTGGTCCCAGGCGGCACGCAGGTCGTCCGGCACCTCAAACGGCGCTGCTGTCCAGCCCAGTTGCTGGCGCAGCGCGGCGATGCCGGCAGCGCCCAGCGGCGCACCATGCACCTCGGCGGTGCCCTCATGGCCGATGGCGCCTTTGCCGATGGTGGTGCGGCAGACGATCAGCGTGGGCTGGGTGTTGCCGGCATCCCCTGTGGCCTGCGCCATCGCCGCATCCAGCGCGGCCAGGTCATGGCCGTCCATCGGGCCGATCACGTTCCAGCGGCAGGCGCGAAAGCGGGCCGGTGTGTCGTCAGCAAACCATTCCCCTACCGCACCGTCGATGCTGATGCCGTTGTCGTCATACAGCGCAATGAGCTTGCCCAAGCCCAGCGTGCCGGCCAGCGAGATGGCCTCCTGGCTGATGCCCTCCATCAAACAACCATCCCCCACGAAGACCCAGGTGTGGTGGTCCACGATGGTGTGGCCGGGCTGGTTGAACTGCGCCGCCAGCAGCCGCTCAGCCAAGGCCATGCCCACCGCATTGGCCAGGCCCTGGCCCAGCGGGCCGGTGGTGGTCTCTACCCCGGGGGTGTGGCCCACCTCGGGGTGGCCGGGTGTCTTGCTGCCCAACTGTCGAAAGCGCTGCAACTCGGCCATCGGCAGGTCATACCCCGTCAAGTGCAGCACCGCGTACAGCAACATGGACGCATGGCCGTTGGACAACACAAACCGATCCCGGTTGGCCCAGCCCGGATTGGCCGGGTTGTGCTTTAAATGCCGTGCCCACAGTTGTGTCGCCATCTCGGCCATGCCCAGTGGCGCTCCAGGGTGGCCACTCTTGGCCTGCTCCACTGCGTCCACCGCCAGCATGCGGATGCAGTCGGCCATGCGGCGGCTGGGCAAAACCTTGTTCAAATCCATGGTGTCTCCAAAAGCAGAGCAAGCGTAGCTAGCGACCCCTCAAGCAGACGCTGCGGAACCGGCTTTGCCGGGCCGCTGGCGTCGCCCCGTCTTTTTGAAAATTCAGGGGAGCGCCGGAAGGCGCTTCGGGGGGGGTGTTAATCACCCAGCTCTTCGTTTCATGTCCATCAGCCGAAGAATCATCGGCGTGAAGATCAATTGCATCGCCAAGCCCATCTTGCCGCCCGGGATCACGATGTTGTTGGGCCGGCTCATCCACGAGCCTTCCAGCATCGACAGCAGGTAGGGGAAGTCAATGCCTTTGGGATTGGCAAAGCGAATCACCACCATGCTCTCGTCGGCACTGGGGATGTCGGCCGCAATAAACGGATTGCTGGTGTCCACCGTGGGCACGCGCTGAAAGTTGACATGGGTGCGGCTGAACTGCGGGCACAGGTGGTTCACGTAATCGGGCATGCGGCGCAGGATGGTCTCCACCACCGCTGCCTGGCTGTAGCCACGCAGGTTTTGATCCCGGTGCAGTTTTTGTATCCATTCCAGGTTGATGATGGGCACCACACCCACCAGCAAATCCACATGTTTTGCCACGTCGGCGTCCGGCCCCACATAACCGCCGTGCAGGCCTTCGTAAAACAGCAAGTCGCTGTTGCCCATGGCCTGCCAGGGGGTGAAGGTGCCGGGCTCACTGCCCAGTTCTTTGGCCTCGGCGGCGTCATGCACATAACGCCGCACCAGGCCGCTGCCGGTGTTGCTGTAAGTGCCAAACGTGGTGGCCAGGTCGGCCAACAAGTTGCTCTCGGGGCCAAAGTGGCTGATTTGCGGGCCTTCACCATGATCGGCTGCGCGCACTTTTTCGCGCATCTCGATGCGGTTGAAACGGTGGAATGAATCACCCTCAATCACCTGCGCGCCAATTTTTTCGCGCCGAAAGATATGGGCAAAACTCTTCATCACCGTGGTGGTGCCAGCACCAGATGAGCCGGTGACGGCAATGATGGGATGTCGGATGGACATGCTGATTCCTGGTTAGGCGGTGCCTGCGGTGGCTTACTGCGCGCGGAACAGCGAGCGCTCATTGAACAGGGGTGAGACAAACGGCTTGTCATGCCCGGCTTCATGCTCAATGTGATAACGCTCAATGCGCAGCACCTCGTTTTTGCTGCCCAAAATCACCGGTACACGCTGGTGCAATTGCTCAGGCGCCAAATCCATCAATCGGCGCCGGCCGGTGCTGGCGGCGCCACCCGCTTGTTCAATCAACATGCTGATCGGGTTGGCCTCGTACATCAGGCGCAAGCGGCCGGGCTTGCTGGCGTCTTTGGTGTCACGCGGGTACATGAACACACCACCGCGCATCAAGATGCGGTGCACCTCAGCCACCATGCTGGCAATCCAGCGCATGTTGAAATCGCGACCCCGCTCACCCGCTTTGCCGGCTTGGCATTCAGTCACGTAACGGTGGACTGGTGGCTCCCAGAAGCGGGCATTGCTGGTGTTGATTGCAAACTCGCTGGTGTCCTCGGGAATGGCCAGGTTGGGGTGGGTCAAGATGAAGTTGCCGATCTCGCGGTCCAGCGTAAAGCCGTGGGTGCCTTTGCCCACTGTCAACACCAGCATGGTGGCCGGGCCGTAAATGGCGTAGCCCGCTGCCACCTGGCTGTTGCCGGATTGCAGGTAATCTGCCGTGGTGGGAGCGGTGCTTTGCCCATGCCGCAACACCGAGAAGATGGTGCCCACCGAGACATTGACATCGGTGTTGGATGAGCCGTCCAGCGGGTCAAACACCAGCAGGTAGGGCCCGCGTGCATACCCCTCAGGAATCACATACGGTTCCTCCAACTCTTCACTGGCCAGGCCAGCCACCAGGCCACCCCATTCACACGCCGTGACCATGGCGTCATTGGCCAACACGTCCAGCTTTTTTTGCTGCTCACCTTGCACATTGGTGTTGTCAATGGCGCCCAAAAAGCCACCCAGCGCACCCTTGGCTGTCATGGCCGAAATGGCTTTGACAGCAGCCGCCACATCCACCAGCAATGCAGCCAGTTTGCCTTGGTCATTGCCATCGGCCAATTGTTGGATCAGGAATTTAGACAGTGTGGTGCGGCCGAGATGCATGGTGACACTCTCTTCAAGTTTGTCGTTGTGGTGAAACGGCCAAAAACACCCGGCTCGCGCGGATGTCGCTCTCGGCAATCATGCACAGGTCTTCTCTGGTCAGCGGCCGGTCACGGTCGGCAAACAAGCGGCTGGCCTGGCGCAAGCGCATGCGGTCCAGTGCGTTGCGCACACTGCGGGCATTGGCAAAGTGCGGTTGCATGATGCGGCGCTGCAGGTAGTCATCAAACGCGGCGCGGGCGCCGGGGCCAAATTGGTAATCACCGTTGGCCAGCATGGTGTCGGCAATCTGCAGCAACTCAACCGCGCTGTAGTCAGGAAAGTCAAGGTGGTGCGCTATGCGGCTGCTCATGCCCGGGTTGCTTTGAAAAAACGTGTCCATCCGGTCTTTGTAGCCGGCCAGGATCACCACCAAATCGTCGCGCTGGTTCTCCATCACCTGCAACAAGATCTCAATCGCTTCCTGGCCGTAATCACGCTCGTTTTCAGGCCGGTAGAGGTAATACGCCTCATCGATGAACAGCACACCGCCCATCGCTTTTTTCAGCATCTCTTTGGTCTTTGGCGCGGTGTGGCCGATGTACTGGCCGACCAAATCATCCCGCGTGACACTCACCACATGGCCTTTGCGCACATAACCCAGCCGGTGCAGGATTTGCGCCATGCGCAGCGCCACGGTGGTTTTACCGGTGCCGGGGTTGCCCGAGAAACACATGTGCAGTGATGGTTTGCTGGCGGCCATGCCCAACTGCTCACGCAGCTTGGCAATCACCAGCAGCGCGGCAATGTCGCGGATGCGGGCCTTGATGGGCGCCAGACCAATCAGGTCGCGGTCCAGCTCGTCCATCACCGCTTCCACCTGGCTTTGCGCCAGCACCTCACCCACGGACAGCGCCCGCACCGGCGCACCGGTTGTCTCAGTCGATACGGACGCCATCATTTGCCCCTTCAGCCGCCATACCGTTCTGCTTCGCCCCGGTCGGTGGCGTAGCTGTGGATGGTGTATTGCACCTGCCGGCCGCCAATTTCTTGCCGCACCAAACCAAAGCCAGGTTCGCTGGCTGGCCGGTTGACGATGAAACTCATGCGCACCGATTCCACCCCCTGGGTGGAGTCAAACGCCGTCACCCGCACATAGTGGTTGGGGAAGGCTTTGCGGCAGGCATTGATCTCCATCAGGATGCCGGCCGGGTCGGTCAGGTCGAACATCGGGTTGCCATACATCTCCCAGTAGGTGTTGCGTGGGTGCGGGTCGTCGGTGTATTCGATGCCGACAGCGTAGGTGTGCTGCAGCGCGTACTCAATCTGCTTGGTGATCTGCGCGTCCGTCAGGTCGGGCAGGTACGAGAACTGGCCCTGCGTGACGCGGTTGCCGTGGTTGGTCATCATGGTGGTGTCTCCTGGGGTCAGGCCGATGCGGTGGCTGTGGGCACAAAGTCAGCGGTGTCTGTCGATTCGTAGTTGAAGCTGATGTCGCCCCAGGTGTCGATGGCCGCCTTCAGCGGTGCGCACCAGCGGGCAGCTTCCTTCAGGATTTGTGGCCCCTCGTTCCAGATGTCACGGCCCTCGTTGCGCGCCAGCACCATCGTCTCCAGCGCCACCCGGTTGGCCGTTGCACCGGCCTGGATGCCCATCGGGTGCCCGATGGTGCCGCCGCCAAACTGCAACACCACGTCGTCACCCAGGTAGGTGAGCAACTGGTGCATCTGGCCGGCGTGGATGCCACCGGACGCCACCGGCATCACTTTGTTCAGTGAGGCCCAGTCTTGTTCAAAGAACAGGCCTTTTTCCAGCTGCATCGGGGTGTGGGTGTCCAGCAAGGTGTCGTAAAAGCCGCGGATCATCTGCGGGTCGCCTTCGAGCTTGCCCACCACCGTGCCGGCATGGATGTGGTCCACCCCGGCCATGCGCATCCATTTGCAGATGACGCGGAAGTTCATGCCGTGGTTCTTCTGGCGTGAATAGGTGCTGTTGCCGGCCCGGTGCAGGTGCAGGATCATGTCGTTTTTGCGCGCCCACAGCGCCATGCTCTGGATCGCGGTGTAGCCGATCACCAGGTCGATCATGATGATCACGCTGCCTAAACTTTTGGCAAATTCGGCGCGGGCATACATCTCTTCCATCGTGCCGGCGGTCACGTTCAGGTAGTGGCCCTTGACCTCGCCACTGGCCGCACTGGCCTTGTTCACCGCCTCCATGCAGTACAAAAACCGGTCACGCCAGTGCATGAAGGGCTGCGAGTTGATGTTCTCGTCATCTTTCATGAAGTCCAGCCCACCTTTCAGGCCCTCGTACACCACCCGGCCGTAGTTGCGGCCGCTCAGGCCCAGCTTGGGCTTGGTGGTGGCACCCAGCAGCGGGCGGCCAAACTTGTCCAGCCGTTCGCGCTCGACGATCACGCCGGTGGCCGGGCCCTGGAAGGTCTTGAGGTAGGCCACCGGGATGCGCATGTCTTCCAGCCGCAGCGCTTTGACCGCCTTGAAGCCAAACACATTGCCGATGATGGACGCCGTCAAATTGGCAATCGAGCCGCCTTCGAACAAGTCGATGTCATAGGCGATGTAGGCAAAAAACTGGGCTTCGGTGCGGGTGCCGGCGCCGGTGTTGGGCACCGCATCAACCCGGTAGGCCTTGGCGCGGTACAGGTCGCAGGCGGTCAAGCGATCGGTCCACACCACCGTCCAGGTGGCGGTGGATGATTCACCGGCCACGGCTGCGGCGGCTTCTTCATGGTCAACCCCCTCTTGCGGCGTGATGCGGAACATCGCAATCAGATCGGTGTCCTTGGGCACATAGTCCGGCTGCCAGTAGCCCATCTGCTTGTACTTGAGCACACCGGCGCTGTAGCGCTTCTTCTTGTCGGTGATTTGCTCGTCGTCCGACAGGTTCAAGGTGGCGGTATCCAGCGGTTGGTTCACAGGGGTCTCCTCGGTAGGTGGGCTGACAACACACACTCACTGTAGAAACGAAGTCGAATAAGTGAAAGTCAGAAATTGTTCTGGTTGAGTTAAGCTTTTACTGATGTCAATGGATGGAGGGCCTACACGCCATGAACGTCACCTTCCGCCAGTTGCAGGTGTTTGCCCAGGTCGCCCGGCTGGGCAGCGTGCAGCGTGCTGCCGAGGCACTGCACCTCACGCCGCCAGCGGTGTCCATGCAGGTCAAAGAGCTTGAAAACCAGGTGGGCTTGCCGCTGTTTGACCGCGCCGGCCGCAGGCTGGTGTTGAGCACCAGCGGTGAATACTTTTTGGTCTATGCCCGCAAGCTGCTGGCCACTTTGAAAGAGGCCGACGATGCGATGGCGCGCTTCAAGCGGGTGGAGTCGGGGGTGTTGACCATCGGCATGGTCAGTTCGGCCAAATACTTCTTGCCGCAGTTGCTGGCCCAGTTCCACACCCAGCACCCCGCCATTGAGGTGCGGCTGCGCTTGGGCAGCCGGGAGCAACTGGTGACGCTGATGGGCGCCAACGAGGTGGATCTCGCCATCATGGGCCGCCCGCCCAAGGACTTTGCCAACCGGGCCGAGCCGTTTGCCATGCACCCGCATGTGCTGGTCACCGCGCCCGGCCACGCGTTTGCCGGCGCTGAGAGCGTACCGGCCACCGCGCTGGCGCGTGAGCCCTTCATCGTGCGTGAGCCTGGGTCCGGCACCCGCGCCGCGCTGCACGAATACCTGGACACCTACCGCCTGCAGCCGGTGTTTGTGATGGAGATGAACAGCACCGAGGCCATCAAACAAGCGGTGATGGCCGGCATGGGGGTGAGCCTGATCTCGCTGCACACCATCGGGTTGGAATGGCGCAATGGCTTGATTGCCGCACCACCGGTGGAGGGCCTGCCGCTGATGCGGCGCTGGCATGTGGTCAATACCGCCGGCAAGCTGTTGTCACCTGCGGCCGAGGCGCTGCGCTACTTTGTGCTGGAGCGGGGTGAGGCCCACTTGGCAGCCATGTTTGGTGATGGGTTGCCGGCTGGCTGAGACGCGCGCCTGATGCAGCGCACGCAGACCACAAGTGCAGGGCGACAGGCCAGCGTGCATCTTTCACATTTCAGCAGATTCACGCCAAAACACCCCCCGCGAATGAGGGATCAAACCCCCCGCCTGCGGGCCTGGCCTGCCTTGAGACCGCCACGTAACAAGCCGATACTGCTCGACATGGAAAATTTTCCGACAAAGCGCCAGCACCTGATTCCGCTGGTCACCAACCTGGCCACACTTGCGGTGGTGGTGTCAGCCACGTGGTGGTCGGGCGCGCAACGCCCCATGTCCAACCTCACTGCGGTTGCCGAGGTGACCAGTACCAAAACCTTGACCCAGGCGGCCACAATGGCGCGGGACAGTGCAGGCAACCAAAACAGCAACACACCAGCAGCTTGGCCACAAGCACAAACCGCGCTGCAACCTGACGCGATCAAGACGGTGGGTTTTGCCAGCACAACGCTGCGCTAAATCACTGCTCTGCGCACAGCACAGCCCACTTCTGCCCCGGCCGAGTCCGGCGCTTCAAAGACAGTACCGCCGCAGCACTGGTCAAAGGCTGCAATTCACCGGCTGGGCCGATAACAGTGCAACTAGCACGTTTGGTGCCAGCTCAATCAAATACCCGCGCCGGCCACCGTTGATCAACAGCGTAGGCAAGCCCAGCACTGTGCGCTCTACGTACACCGGCATGGGCTTGCGGGTGCCAAACGGCGAGGTACCGCCCACCAGATAACCGCTGTGGCGCTGCGCCACCTCGGGTTTGCAGGGCTCCACACTTTTGGCACCGATGGCACGCGCCAGGTTCTTGGTGCTGACCTGTTTGTCGCCATGCATCAGCACGATCAGCGGCTCGGCGCGCTCGTTTTGCATCACCAGCGTTTTGACCACCGCGTGTTCAGGCCAGCCCAGTTGGCGCGCTGATTCCGCCGTGCCACCGTGGTCCACATAGTCATAAACATGCGGCTTGAACTCGACGCCGGCGGCACGCAGCAACTGGGTGGCCGGGGTTTCGCTGACGTGTTTGTCTTTCTTGGCCATCCGTCAATCACTCACTGCGCCGGGTCACGGTGCTGCCAGCGGATCTGGTCGATGGCGGCCAGCAGCTCAGGCGACAAGCTGGTACCCCAAGCGGCAATGTTGTCGTCCAGCTGGGCCTGGTTGGTGACACCGATGATGGTGCTGGCCACCCGCCAGTTGGTGTAGCAAAACGCCAGCGCCAGTTGTGTGGGTGTCAGGCCGTGGGCCCGCGCCAGCGCGTTGTAGAGGCCTGCGGCCACCAGGGTTTCAGGCCTGGCCCAGCGCTGTTTGCGCATGGATTCGAACCGCGCCAGCCGGCCCAGGGTGGGCTGGGTCGCGTCGAACCCTGGCCCGTCGTATTTGCCAGTCAACGCACCAAAGGCCAGCGGGCTGTAGGCCAGCAACGAGACACCGGTGCGCAGCAGAGTTTCATCCAGCCCGTTGTCGGCCACCCGGTTGACCAGCGCATAAGGGTTTTGCACCGACACCACTTTGGGCAGGCCATGCAGCTCGGCCTGGCGCAAAAACTCACCCACGCCCCAGGGCGTCTCGTTGGACAAGCCGATGTAGCGCACCTTGCCGGCCTGCACCAGCGCGGCCAGCGCCTCCAGCTGGGCCTGGATGGGGGTGAAGGCGCGGTCTTTGGACGGGTCGAGATACACCGCACCAAACGCCGGCACGTTGCGGTTGGGCCAGTGGATTTGGTAGAGGTCGATCACATCCGTCTGCAGGCGCTTGAGGCTGTCGTTGCAGGCCTGGACGATCTCGGCCGGCAGCAGGTTGTCACTGCCGTTGCGCACCCAGTCCATGCCACGCGCCGGCCCGGCCACTTTGGTGGCCAGCACGGTGCGCTGGCGCATGCCGGGCCGGGCCGCCAGCCAGTGGCCGATGATGGCCTCAGTCGCGCCGTAGGTCTCGCGCCGCGCTGGCACCGCGTACATCTCAGCCGTGTCGATGAAGTTGATGCCCCGCGCCACGGCGTGGTCCAGCAGGGCGTGGGCTGCTGCCTGGTCCACCTGCTCACCAAACGTCATGGTGCCCAGGCAGATGCGGCTGACCTGCAGGCTGCTGTGGCCCAGGGTGGTGGTGGGGATGGTGTGGAGGGACATGGGATGCCGATGCGTGTTGGTGGCTGACAGGCGGGCAGTGTGCCGCAGGCGGTGTGCGCCGCACTGGCGCAGCGGGGACTGCGCGGACGTTGGTTGGCTGCACAAGCGCCGGTGGCCACCGGCAAATCCTGAAATCAGGCGCCGGTGGCGATGGGCGCCTGGGGCTGCGCACACCACTCGCTCCACGAGCCGGGGTACAGCGCTGCGCCCGGCAGGCCGGCGGCGTCCAGCGCCAGCAGGTTGTGGCAGGCGGTGACACCCGAACCACACTGCGCCACCACATCGGCCGGGGCGCGGCCGGCCAGCAGGGCCAACCACTCGGCGCGCAGTTGCCCCGCCGGTTTGAAGCAGCCGTCAGGCCCCAGGTTGTGGCGAAAAAAACGGTTGGCCGCACCGGGGATGTGGCCACCCACTGGGTCCAGCGTTTCGTTCTCACCGCGGAACCGGTCGGGTGCGCGGGCATCCACGATCAGGCGGGGTGGCCGGCCCAGCTTGGCCAGCAGGCCGGCAAAGTCCACTTGCGTCACCAGCGTGGGCCGGCGCGTGAATGGCCCAGCCGCTGTGGCTGACTGCGCTACGGCAAGCGCACCAGCAAGCGCAGCAGCCGGCGCACCAGCCGCCACCACCCCACCCGCCGCCACCCAGGCGTCCAGGCCACCGTCCAGCACCTGCACCGCGCCGTGGCCCAGCCAGCGCAGCATCCACCACAAGCGGGCGGCGTACATGCCGCCGGCGCTGTCGTAGGCCACCACGGGCAGGTTGTCGGCAAACCCAAGCTGGCGCAGGCGGCTGGCAAAGGCTTCCGGGTCGGGCAGTGGGTGACGTCCCCGGCCGGCGCTGGCCTGTTTGGGTGCGGCCATGTCGCCGTCCAGATCGATGTGGATGGCGCCCGGCAGGTGGCGTTGTGCATGCAGCCGAGCGCCGGCCGCCGGGTCGGCCAAATCGAATGTGCAATCGCACAGCAGCTGGGGCGTGCCGCTGGCCAGCAAGGTGCGCAGCGCGGGGGCAGTGATCAGGGCTTGGAGCATGGCGGGTTGGTGTTTGGGGTGTTGGGTTCAGTCGCTCGTCTGTGCAGCGGCAACAGCCGCCAGCACACGCGCCCGGTCTTCTTCCTGCAGGCGCAGCAGGCGGCGCTGCACCTTGCCGGTGGTGGTCATCGGCAGGGCGTCAATGAATTCAATCTCTTTGGGGTATTCATACGGCGCCAGCCGGCCACGCACATGCTGCTGCAGCGCGGCCACCAGTGCGGCATCACCCACCACACCGGGCGCCAGCACCACATAAGCCTTGACCAGCGCGCCACGTGCCGCGTCCGGCTTGGGCACCACCGCTGCATTGGCCACGGCCGGGTGTTTGACCAGGCAGTTTTCCACCTCGCTGGGGCCGATGCGGTAACCGGCGGCTTTGAACACATCGTCGCTGCGGCCGTGGTACCAGAGATAACCGTCGGCATCCATCACTGCCGTGTCGCCGGTGCGGCACCAACTGCTGGTGGCTTCACCGGTGAACTTGGCCTGGGTGGCCGCCGGGTTACGCCAGTAGCCCAAAAAGAACACCGGGTCGGGCTGACCATGCACATCCAGCCGGTGCAGCGCCACATCACCCGGGGTGCCGGCCGGGCAAGGCTGGCCTGCGTCGTCGATCACCGCCACACGGTGGCCGGGGTAGGCGCGGCCCATGCTGCCGGGGCGGGCCGGCCAGCCGGGCTGCACCTGGCCCAGCGCGTCAACTGAGCGGCCGCAGTTGCCGACGATGTAGTTGATCTCGGTCTGGCCAAACATCTCGTTCACGCCGACACCCAGCGCGTCACGGCACCAGGTGAACACCGCGTCGCCCACCGCCTCACCGGCGCTCATCACCGCTTGCAGGTGCAGCCGGTAGTGCTGGCGCGGCTGCGGCACGGCTTTCATCATGGCCTTGAGCGCGGTGGGGAACAAAAAGGTGTGTGTCACCCGGTGGCGCTGCAGCAGGGCAAAAGCGGTCTCGGGCGAGAAGCGCCCCTGCCAGGCCACGATGGTGCGGCCAAAGTACAGCGTGGGCAGCAGCGCGTCCATCAGGCCACCGGTCCAGGCCCAGTCCGCCGGGCTCCAGAACACAGCAGGTGGTGCCACACCGGTGGCCGGGTGTGGTGTGGTGTGCGGAAACCAGTTCTGGCTGCAGACAAAACCACTCAGGTTGCCGATCAAGGCCCGGTGCGGGAGTAACGCACCCTTGGCCGGGCCGGTGGTGCCGCTGGTGTAGATCAGCACCGCCGCCTCGTCCGCCAGGGTGCTGACCGCATCAAAAGTGGCGGGCTGGCCGGCCAGCGCGGCAGGCCAGTCCAGATCACCCTGGCCGGCCGCGCCGCCGACCGCCAGCACGGTACGCAGGCCTGGGCAATCGGCGCGCGCGGCCAGCAGGTTGTGGATGGCGCTTTCGTCCACGATGGCCAGTTGCGCGCCGCTGTCTTGCAGCCGGTAGGCCAGTGCGTCCGGGCCAAACAACATGGCCAGTGGCATGGCCACTGCGCCCAGCTGGTAGGCAGCGATATGGGCGATGGCCGTCTCCAGCCGCTGCGGCATGACGATGGCCACCCGGTCACCGCGCTGCACCCCCAGCCGGCGCAGCGCATGGGCCAGGCGGTTGGCCTGGCGCTGCAGTTGGCGGTAGGTCAAGTTGGCGCGGCGGCCGTCTTCGTGTTGCCAGCGGATGGCCACCTGGTGGGGTGTGCTGCTGGCCCAGCGGCCACAGCAGGCTTGGGCGATGTTGAACTGCGCGGGCACCTGCCAGACCAGACCCTGGTGCAGGGCGGCGTGTTGGTCGGGTGCGGTCTGGCGCGTGGCCGCATGGGGCGACACAAGTGGGGGCTGCGATGGCATGTCAACCAGCTTAAAGCACGGCGGGCAAGGCCCACGCGGGGCACTGGGTGGTCAACCGTGTCAAGAAATCCCCTCAAGTCCGGTTCACCTGGCCCGATAACGATTGCAGCAGCCCGCATGGCGCTGCGCCAACAGCCTACACAGCGCCAGCCACACCGGAGAACAGCATGCAGTACACGCCCTTGTCGCTTGTCCAACAGCGCATCAGCATCGGTGCGCCCTTGCCTTTCAACATCCGCGACAACGACGGCACCTTGCTGCTGGCGCGAGGCCAGATGATTGCGTCGATGGCCTTCCGCCAGGCCTTGTTTGAGCGCGGTGCGCTGGTGGACCTGGCCGAGCTGCGCAGCCCGGCCGACGGCGCCAAGCTGGCCACGCCTGCGCAACTGCCCGGCCTGTGGACCGCCTGCCTGGACACCCTGGGCCAGACCCTGAGGGACTCGGCCAAAGAGGGCTTTGTGGACGCGCTGAATGAGGCCGCACCACCGGTGGTGGCGTTGATCGAGCGCGACAAAGACCTGGCCATCTTCCAGGTGTTGCGCCAGCAGGGCAACACGCTGGCGCAGTACGGCATTGACCACTCGATGCATGCCGCCATCACCGGTTTTTTGGTGGCGCAGCGGCTGGGCTGGGCGGCGGATGACGCGCTGCTGGTGTTCAAGGTGGCGCTGACGATGAACATCTCCATGCTGGAGCTGCAAGGCCAGTTGGCGGTGCAGACCACCCCGCCGCATGCCGAGCAGCGCGTCGCCATCCTGGCCCACCCCGAGATCAGCCGCCGCATGCTGGAGATCTCTGGCGTGACCGACCAAGACTGGCTGGCGGCGGTAGACAAGCACCATGAAACACCGGACGGCCGGGGCTACCCGCTGGGCCTGAAAGACCCGGGCGACATCGCCACGCTGGTCCACCGCGCCGACGTGTACACCGCCAAGCTCAGCCCACGCTGCAGCCGCGACGCCGTGGCTGCCGACAAAGCCGGCCGCATGATGTTCATGCAAGACCCCGGCCACCCGATGACGGCCGCGCTGGTCAAAGAATTTGGTGTTTACCCACCAGGTTGCATGGTGCGCCTGGTCTCGGGTGAAACCGGGCTGGTGGTCAAACGCGGCCCCACGGTGATGACACCGGTGGTGGCGGTGATGACATCCCCCACCGGTGCCAGCCTGGCCCAGCCCGAGCGGCGTGACACCGGCAAGCCTGGTTTTGCAGTGCACTCGGTGCTGCACGCAGCGGCCGGTAGCCTGCGCATCAGCCCAGCGGCGCTGATGGCGCTGGCAGTCTGACGCTGCCGGGTGCGGCCGCAGGTACGGCCTAAGTCGCAGCTTCGGGCGCAGCGCCAGGGGCGGCATACACCTGCAGCGCCGGGCCGGCAATGCGGCAAATGCGCCAATCGGGCATCACCGTGGCGCCCATGCCCTGGTAGAAGCGGATGGCGCTCTCGTTCCAGTCCAGCACGCTCCACTCAAACCGGCCACAGCCACGCGCCACGGCAAGCGCGCCCAGGTGTTGCAGCAAGGCCTTGCCAATGCCGGCGCCCCGGCAAGCCGGCTGCACATACAAATCTTCCAGGTACAGCCCAGGCTGGGCGAGGAAGGTGGAGAAGTTGGTGAAAAACAGCGCAAACGCCACCAGCCTGCTGTCCGCCGCCGTCCCAAGCTCCACCACCACCGCCTCGGCCACCGGCCGCTCGCCAAACAGGTGCAAGGCCAGCGCCTCGGGCGTGGCGCGCACCAGGTGGGCCAGGTGTTCAAACTCGGCCAGCTCGGTGATCAGGCCCACGATGGCGGGGGCATCGGCGGGGGCGGCGGGGCGCAGTTGGAAGGGGGTCATGGGGCGGATTTTGTCGCAGCACCGACAGCCCGGCCCTGCGCCGGCCTCTACAGTGGCTTGATGACTGAACACCACCCGATCCCCCACCAAAGCGCCTACACCGTCCGCCGCCCCAGCCACAGCCGCCACCTGCCGGTGCGTGGTCTGCGATACCACCTCACGCAGTGGGGCACACCCAGCCCCGGCCAGCCGCTGTTGCTGCTGATGCACGGCTTCATGGACGTGGGCGCGTCATTCCAGTTTGTGGTGGACGCACTGGCCGCGCAGCCCGACGGCCCACTGCGCAGCCGCTGCATCGTGGCGCCCGATTGGCGCGGTTTTGGCCGCACCAGCACACCGGCCACCGACAGCTACTGGTTCCCTGATTACCTGGGTGATCTGGACGCACTGCTGGACGCCTTGTCACCCGATACACCGGTGGACTTGCTGGGCCACAGCATGGGCGGCAATGTGGTGATGACCTATGCCGGTGTGCGGCCAGAACGTGTGCGCCGGCTGGTCAACCTGGAGGGCTTTGGCCTGCCCGACCTGCCACCGACCGACGTGCCGGCGCGCCTGGCCACCTGGCTGGATGAACTGAAAGCGCCGCAACACCTGCGCGCTTATGGCAGCCAGGCGCAGGTGGCCGACCGCCTGTGCCACACCAACCCGCGGCTGGCGCCCGACAAGGCCTTCTGGCTGGCCGGCCACTGGGCCGCACCGGCGCAAGACGGCCGCTGGCACCTGCTGGCCGACGCCGCCCACAAACGCATCAACCCGGTGCCCAACCGGGCCACCGAGGTGTTGGCGCTGTGGTCGGCCATCCAGGCACCGCTGCTGTGGGTGCAGGGCCGCGACAGCCGGGTCGACAGCCACTGGCAGGGCCGCTACACCCTGGCCGAGTTCCAGGCCAGGCTGGCCCATGTGCCGGACGTGCAGCAGGTGCTGCTGGACAACGCCGGCCACATGCTGCACCACGACCAGCCGGAAGCGCTGGCCGCAGCGCTGGCAGCGTTTCTGGGCTGACCGCGCCAGGGTGTTTTAGAGCCCCAGCGCCGCCGGCGGCGCCTGGCGCAGGGCTGCCAACAGGCTGTGCAGGCGGGCGCGCTGGGCTGGGCTGGTGGGGCTGTGGCGCAAGGCGGTGGCCACGTCCTGCAGGGGGCCTTGCGGCTTGCTGGCCGCGCTGGCGGGGCGGGCAGTGCCGGGCCGGGCTTCCAGCGCGGATTTCAGCGCCAGCAGCTTGCGCTGGTGCCGGGCGGCCTGCCACTCCGGGGCCGATGGCAAATCCAGTGCAACCTCGATCTGCAGCAGCAGGTCATCAAAGGCATTGCCAGCCGGCACGGCAGCCAGCGGCAAGCCAAGCGCATGACGGGCCGCCAGGGCGCCAGTCCAGGCCTCGGGCAGGGGCGGCAAGGCGGGCCACGGGGTGTCGGCGGGTGGGCTGTTGTGGGCGCCATCCTCGCGCTGTTCACACTGCAGCAAGCGGCTGCCGAGTGCATCCACCGCGCGGGCCCAATGCTGCTGCTGGCCGTCAGCCAGGCGGCGCAGCGCGGCCGCGCGGGTCTCGGCATAGCGGCCTTCGATGGCAGCGGCGGCGCCACGCGGCCAGTCGCCCAGTTGGCGCCACGCGCCGTCGATCTCGGCCAGGCTGCGGCGTTGCTCGGCCAGGGATGGCGGGGCGGTGTCGGCCAGTGCGGCATGCAGCGCCTCATGCGGGGCGTCATGCAGCGCGCCGTGCAGCGCGGCAGCCGGGTCATGCAGCGCAGCCAGGCCAGCCAGACGCTGCAGCAGCGCTTCACCGGCACTGCGCTGGGCGGCAAATTCAGCGTCACGGGCGCTGAAAGCGGCATCACGCTGGGCGATCACCGCATCACCGGCGGCCTTGAAGCGGTCCCACAGCGCCACCTCAGCCGGCCGGGCCAGCGGCAGCGCGCGGGCTTGCTGCTGCCACTGGGCTTGCAGCTCACGCAGGCGTGGGCTGATGTCACGCGGCGGTGGCTGGCGTCGGCTGTCCTCGGCCAGGGCCTGGGCTTGCTGGATCAGCCGTTCGCGGCCGGCCTCGGCGCTTTGGCGGGCGTGTTGCAGCGGCTGCGCCAACCTGTCCACGCTGGCCTGTTGGCGCTGCTGCAGCGCACTGCGGGCGGCGTGCGGCACCGTGTGTTCCAGCGGGCCCAGCTGGCGCCAGGCGGTGTGGAACTGGTCCAGCGCGCGCACGGTTCGGCGCCAGGGTGAGGCGTCGGTGTCGGCTGCCGTGGTATCGGGTGTGGGGGTATCCGGCGCGTTGCCATCTGCGGTGGCGGCTGGCGCCGGGGCTGGGTCACCGGGCAGCGGGGTGGCATCCAGCGTGTCCAGCAGCGCCTGGCGGGCAGCCAGGTTGTCTTGCCGCGCCGCCTTGAGCTGGGCCAGGTGGGCGGCCACCGGCTGGTAGGCCGTCACCAGCGCTGCATCAAAGCGCAACCACAGCGGCTGGGCTGCGGCGGCGCCTTGGCGATCCAGGTCTTTCCAGCGCTGGCGCAGGGCCTGGATGGTGTCGCCGTGGGTTTTGATGCTGAGCTTGGGCGCGTCACGGTCACCCGCCTCAGTGCCTTGTGCGGCGGCCAGGGTCAGACGGGCCAGGGATTCGGCCTCGTCCACCACATCCTCCCGCGCCCGGCCACCACCCCACTGCTGCCAGCTTTTGAGGCGGGTGCGCTCGGCTTGCAGAGCCTGGCGGCGTTGCTGCAGGCTGTCCGGCAGAGTGAGGCCGGCGGCGCCGGCCAGCGCGTCGTCGATGGCTTGCAGCTGGGTTTGCAGGCTGACCAACTGGCCGTCGGCAGCGGCGGCTTCGGCCTGTTGCAGCAGGTCTTGGACGGCCTGGCGCTGGGCCGGGCTGGCGGGCGTGGCGGCGGGGCGTCTCGCGGCGCGGTCGGCGGCGCGCGGTGCGGCCAGCGGTGCCTGGGCTGGTGCTGCCAGCACGGCCGGTGTGCGGGCCTGCAACCACAGCGCAAAGCGTTGGTCAAGTTGGCGCGCCAGGCTGGCATCGGCCAATGCCGGCAGGGCTTGCCATTGGGCCCGGGGTGACGGCGGCGCCACGATGGGGGCAGCGGATGCCGGGGCCGGTGCTTGGTCGGCGCCAGCATCGGCGGCGGTGGCTGTATTGGCCTCGACAGGGCTTGGCTCAACGGTGGCATCGGTCGTGTCAACGCTGGCGGTAGCGGTCTGGGCCGTTGCTCTGGCCGCGGCCTGGGCTGTGGCTTGCGCTTGCGTGGTGGCCTCCGCGTCCACGTCAGCCTGGGCCAGCCAGGCCAGCCTGTCGTCCACCTGCGCCGCTGCTTGCACCGCAGCGTCCAGCGCGGCACGGTGGGCTGCCAGCGCGCTGTCCAGCGGCGCTTGCGCCAACAAGCCCTGCAGCGGCTGGGCAGCCGCAGCGGCGTCACCCGCCTGGCCTTGTGCCACCACCTGGGCGATTGCCGCTGGCCAGGCGGCCAGTGCCGGTGCCACGTCGGCACGCCAGCGCTGCACCTGTTGTTGTTGGGTGTCGCGCTGGGTCATCGCACTGTCCAGTTGTTGGCGCAGCGTGGCAAATTGGCTGCTGCGCGCAGCGTCGAGCAGCCCGCTGCCAATGGCTGACCAAGCCTGGTCCAGCTTGACCAAGTGGTTGAGCGGCACGTCGGGTGTGGCCAGCAGGGTGCTGACGGTGGTGATCAGCGCATCGGCGGCCACACGCGCCTCCCGCTGGGCCACCAGCGCATCCAAGCGCTGGCGGGCGATGCGGTGGACCCGCCGGTCATGGCTGCGGAAGCTGCGCTCGGCCTCGCGCAGCGCAGCCTCGCCCTGCAGCGCCTGCACCGCTGCCAGCTTGGTGGCCAGCGCGGGCGCGTCCTGGCTGATGCGCAGCAGCGCGCTGTCGTCGCCCAGGGCGGCTTGCAACTGCGGGGCCCACTGCGCCTCGGCGGTGTCGGCCTGGCGGGCGCGGGTTTCGGCACGGGCCTGCACGGCCTGGCGTTGCTCGGCCTTGGTGGGTGCGACGGCCTGGGTTGCCACTGCTTTGGTCGCAACCGCCGCAGCGGGCACCGGCGCCTTGGCGCCACGTAATTTGAAGAGCCAGCTCAGCATGGGTGTCAGGCGGCAAGGCCGCAGGTCGGTCGATCAGCACGGGGCAGGGGGCAAGGGCGTGGCAACAGCCAGCGCGCGGCGCAGTGTAGGCGGGTGCTGCGGCGCAGCGTGATAGCGCACTTGCCACCTCAGGCAGCGCAACGGCGTGCCGATATCCAGCCACAGCCCACGCCGCCATGCGCCACCCCACCCTGCCCTCGACCCGCCTGTGCCACACCACCGTGCTGCTGGCAGGCTGCGTGGCCCTGGCCGCCAGCGCCAACACACGCCAGGACGAAATCAACCAATGCCGCCCCGGTGAGCTGCTGACCTGGCCCGACGGCCAGGACCGCCCAGCCGCCAGCACCAGCCTGCACCTGGTTTACCGCCCCGGCGGCGCCCCAGCCGGGCTGGACGAGGCCAGCGTACAGCAGGCATTGCAGCGGGCGCTGCAGGCCTGGTCGGCCTGCGGTGTACCCGGCAAGGTGTTGGGCGAGGCAGCCGCCGGCGCGCAAGACGCCCGCAGCCTGGTGCGGGTGCAGTGGAGCGAGGTGGAGAGCCGCGGCAACGCCGGTTTAAGCCACCTGGGCCAGCGCACCTTGACACTGGGGCCGGCCGTGTTTCAGTTGTTGGCCAACCGGCGCGGCAGGGCCGTGACGCTGGACACGCTGCAGATGACACTCAGCCACGAGATTGGCCACTTTTACGGCCTGATGGCCCATTCCCGCCGCTGTGTGGACGTGATGTCCTACTACGACAACGGCCGGGGCGAGCTGTGCAGCACCCGCGACGGCAGCAGCCACCGCGCCCTGCCCGAATACCGCGCCAGCCTGCCCACCGCCTGCGACATTGCCCGCTGCCGAGCGCTCAACAGCCCCTGAGCGGGGCTGGTCAAGCAGGCGGGTCAAACCACCAACGCCGTGCAGGCGCGGGGCAAGCGCGGCACAAGCGCAGCACAAGCGCAGCACAAGCGCCTCAATCCACCGGCGTGAGCTTGGCAATCGCCAGCGCCAGCCACTTGGCGCCGTGGCGGCCAAAGTTGACCTGCGCCCGGGCGTCAGTGCCGTTGCCTTCCAGCGTCAGCACCACGCCCTCGCCAAACTTGGTGTGGAACACCGACTGGCCCACCCGCAAGCCGTGGGATGGTGGGGTTTTGGGCACCATCGCCGGCGGCGCGGGCGTTGACACAAAGCCGGGCCGCGCCGCCACCCTGCCCGCCCCCACCACCGACCCCAAGCCGCTGCCTTTTTGCCAGGCCTGCTGGTACTCGCGCGCATAGCCTGAGCCAAAGCCCTGGTTGCGGGGGGTCAGCCACTTCAGCGTGCCCTCGGGCAGCTCGTCCAGAAAGCGGCTCTTGACGTTGTAGCGCGTCTGGCCGTGCAGCAAGCGGGTTTGGCTGAAACTCAAATACAAGCGCCGCCGCGCCCGGGTGATGGCCACATACATCAAGCGGCGCTCTTCTTCCAGCCCGTCGGCGTCGCTCATCGCGTTTTCATGCGGGAAGAGGGATTCCTCCAGCCCGGTGATGAACACGCAGTCAAATTCCAGGCCTTTGGCGGAATGCACCGTCATGAGCTGGATTGCGTCCTGCCCCGCTTGGGCCTGGTTGTCACCGGCCTCCAGCGCGGCGTGGGTCAAAAACGCCGCCAGCGGCGAGACGATTTCACCGGTCTCGGCATCGGGCGCCAGGTCCACCGCCGCCAGCGCGGCCGGTGTGGCCACCGCACCCGCACTGGCCGGTCTGCCAGCGGCCAGCACACCCGGCCCGTGTTCATCCACCGGCAGCGCCACCGCATCTTTGCCAAAGCCTTCTTGCGTCACAAACGCTTCGGCCGCGTTGATCAGCTCCTGCAAGTTCTCGATGCGGTCCGCGCCTTCTTTGTCGGTGCGGTAGAAGTCCAACAGACCGGATTTGTCCAGCATCTGCTCGATGATTTCGCGCAGCGTCAGACCCCGGGTGGCCTCACGCAAGTTGTCAATCAGCGCGGCAAAACCTGCCAGGTTGCCACCGCCCTTGCCCGCCACTGCGGCCACGCTTTGGTACAGGCTGCGGCCGCTGCTGCGGGCAGCGTCTTGCAGTTGCTCGATGGTGCGGGCGCCAATGCCACGGGTCGGGAAATTGACCACCCGCAAGATGGAGGTGTCGTCGTTTGGGTTTTCAAGAAGCCGCAAATACGCCAGCGCATGCTTGACCTCGGCCCGCTCAAAAAACCGCAAGCCGCCGTAAACGCGGTAAGGCACACCGGCATTGAACAGCGCACTCTCCATTACCCGGCTTTGCGCATTGCTGCGGTAGAGGATGGCAATCTCGCTGCGCGCGGTGCCGCTGCGGTGCAGGTGTTGCGCTTCTTCCAGCAGCCACTGCGCCTCGGCGTAGTCACTGGTGGCCTCGCTGACGCGCACCGGTTCACCGGGGCCGGCTTCGGTGCTTAAATTTTTGCCCAGGCGCCGGGTGTTGTGGCTGATCAGCGCGTTGGCGCTGTCCAGGATGTTGCCAAAGCTGCGGTAGTTGCGCTCCAGCTTGACGACATGCGCCACCCGGTATTCGCGCTCAAAGTCGGCCATGTTGCCCACCTGCGCACCGCGGAAGGCGTAGATGCTCTGGTCGTCGTCGCCCACCGCAAACACGCTCTGCCCCGGACGGCCGTCAGGCCGGCCTGCCGCGTTCTCGGGCGGGGCAAACATCTTGAGCCAGGCATATTGCAGGCGATTGGTGTCCTGAAACTCATCCACCAGGATGTGCGCAAAGCGGTGTTGGTAGTGCTCACGCAGCGCGGTGTTGTCACGCAACAGCTCATACGTGCGCAGCATCAGCTCGGCAAAATCCACCACGCCTTCACGCTGGCACTGGTCTTCATAGGCCTGGTAAATCTCGACCATTTTGCGCATTTGCGGGTCTTGCGCCTGCACGTCTTTTGGCCGCTCACCGTTGTCTTTGCGGGCGGCAATAAACCAGCTCACCTGCTTGGGCACAAAGCGTTCTTCGTCCAACTGCATCGCCTTGATGATGCGTTTGACGGCCGATAACGAATCAGCGGTGTCCAGAATCTGGAACGATTGCGGCAGCCCGGCCAACTTCCAGTGCGCCCGCAAAAAACGGTTGCACAGGCCGTGGAAGGTGCCAATCCACATGCCGCGCACCGCCACCGGCAACATGGCCGACAGCCGTGTCAGCATCTCCTTGGCCGCCTTGTTGGTGAAGGTGACCGCCATCAGCCCACCGGGTGACACCTGGCCAGTGGCCATCAGCCAGGCGATGCGGGTGGTCAGCACCCGGGTTTTGCCTGAGCCGGCACCGGCCAAAATCAAACCCGGCTGGGCCGGCAGCGTGACAGCGGCCAGTTGCTCGGGGTTGAGCCCGTGCAACAGAGACCCGGTGCCGGGCAGGGTTGGCGCATCCGGTGCGGCCGGCCGAGAATACTGTTCATGCATCCATTGATTCTAGAAGCCGGGTTGGTGGCGGGGCTGCTGTTGGGGCTGACGTCCGCCATGTCGCCGGCCACCGCTGCCACACCTGCGGCAACCCGCAGCGCCACCCCGGCCTGCCCACCACCGCAAGCCGCCGTGGCCGAGGCGTTTTTTAGCGCCGATTGCGCGGATTGCTGGGGCGCACCCGCCGGCCCAGCAATCCGCGCACCCACGACCAACACCTGGCGCTTTGACTGGATCAGCCCTGGCGGCCGCGACGCGCCGCTGGCCGCTGGTGCTCTGCCCGAGGCGGCGGAGCGGGCGCAGCGCCTGGGCCTGGCGCCTGCCACCAGCCCAAAGCCTGCCCGCTGGCAGACTGCAAGTAAACCGCTGCCCGGACTGCGCTTGCGGGTGGAATCGGGCCCGGCCTGGCAAGGCTACTTTGGCGTGCAGCTCAGCCTGGCTGTAGCCAGCCGCAACAGCCTGCCCACCGGCGCCACCGCCTGGCTGGCCCTGGTGGAGCGGGTGCCCGCCGGCAGCGACGGCACGCCCATCCCCCGCGCCCTGGTGCGCAGCATGGCCGGCCCACTGCCGCTGGACGCCTTGAAGTCCGGCAAGGCCATGACCACCATGACCCACCTGCGCGCCCTGCGCTGGCCCGCCAGCGCCGAACCCACCCGGCTGCAGGCCCGCGCCTGGATTGAAGCGCCCGATGGCCGCCTGCTGGCGGTGGTGGCTGACAGTTGCCCTGTACGCTGACAGGCCCGCCGACAACACGGCCCGCCTGACCCACCCACCCGACACCCGAGCCCACCATGGACATCTTTGACTACGACAACATCCTGCTGCTGCCCCGCCAGTGCCGGGTCAACAGCCGCGCCGATTGCGACACCAGCATCGAGTTCGGCCCACGCCGCTTCAAGCTGCCGGTGGTGCCGGCCAACATGAAGACGGTGGTGGACGAACACATCACCGAGCAGTTGGCCCGGAGTGGCCATTTCTACGTGATGCACCGGTTCGATCTGGACACCGTGGCCTACGCCCGCCGCATGCGCGACCTGGGCCTGTTTGTGTCCATCAGTTCCGGCGTCAAGCCGGCCGATGTGGAAGTGATTGACCAGCTTGCGGCCACCGGCATCGGCGCCGACTACATCACCATCGACATCGCCCACGGCCATGCCGAAAGCGTGCGCCGCATGATTGCCCACATCAAACGCGTGCTGCCGGA
>JAYVLI010000176.1:0-23645 GCA_043759535.1 Betaproteobacteria bacterium
CTGTTTTACGTGGTGGACGGCGACGCGGTGTCGGTGCTGTCGTGCTTTCACCAGCACCGCGACCCAAAGACCCGCAGGCAGTTGCTGGGCGACGGCTGAAACCTCAAGCGCCCGGGGGGGGGCTGGGGGCCTGCCCTCAGTAAAGGCTGAAGGCCGAAAGCCGTTGTGGTTCGCGACAGACCACAGGGACGAACGACAGCGGGAAGCGGATTTGTAGACGACGCCAAGTCCATAGAATCGGCCGATGCCGGCACCTGTCAACAACTCGACACCATCAAGCAAGAACCCTGAAGATGGCATAGGCGACCGCATTCGAGCGGTGCGTGAGCAACGCGGGCTGTCGCAAAGCCAGCTTCACCAGCGCACCAAGGAACGCGACCCGGACGGAAAGGGCATCGGCAGAACTGTCCTTATTGGGTACGAGTCGGGCAAGTTCAAGCCAGGCGCCCGCGAGCTCAGAATTCTTTGCGCCACCCTCTCACTGCAGCCGGGATGGTTGCTTCTTGGCAGCGAAAGCGACCAGAACGAAGACTTGGAGGCAGCAAGTGCAGCGCTGCTTACGGGCATAGGGGAGCCAGGCCTATCCGAGGTGTTTAGGCTGGCACTGGTGCTTCTAGCACTGAAGCAGCACGAGCGCGAGTCGCTGGGAACGCTGATTCATGGGTTGGCAAGTGCGAGAAAAGGCGCGCCCACCGTTGGCGCAATTTCAAGCCTTGCAGACTGGATGGCGAGCGATGCAGAACTTCGACTTGTGGAGCTGACGGGATCGTTTGACGCCGCAGACAGCCTTCGGTTCTTCAAGGGAAAGAAGCTCATAGAGCACTTCTCAGAGTTGTACGAGCAAGCCTACAAACTGAAATTTTTAACGAGTCCAAGATAGATGTCAGAGCAAAATTAGACACGTGAAAAATATTTGACGAAAAAGAAAACGGCCGATAGCATGCGTCGCATTCCGTCAACTTTTACCCAGGTGTCACATGTTCGACTTCTCGGCCCTTCCTCTGACCCCGGACGACGCCCGGGCTGCCCGCAACTATTTGGGCTTTAGCCAAGCCAAAGCAGCGAAGGAATCGGGCCTGCCTGACCACAAAATCAAGCGCTTCGAGTCAGGCAACTACATCCCCGATGAACAGTTTTTGAACGCCCTCCGGGCATTCTTCGAGGATCGGGGATATGAGTTCCAAGACACACCTAAGCCAGGCGCAAAAGCCAGGGGAAGTGGGCAGGTGTTCCCGGCCGGTGTCATTGGTGAAGCCGTGGAAAGCCAATATCCGCAGCAGTCATCCAAACCCCAACTTGCCCGCTTCCACCACATGCGAATCGCCATCGAGGACGAGCGCGAAATGGGCGAGCTGTTGGACATGATCGAAGCCAACGAAGAGAAGGCAGCCGAGCTGGCGCGAGGACCGGCAGAAGACGGCTTCTTCGGAGGCCACACCGAAGCGACACAACGCAGGCACGTGCATATCGTGCGGTTGCTGTCGGACAACGGGACGATGTTTGCAAAGCTGTTCGGCCGCGACATCGGTGGCAAGCCGGCACCTGACGTGCTTGTCGGCAAAAAGCCGCCCGCAACGAATGCTGATTTGCTGCACAAGGTGCAGGCAGACATTCACCTTGCGAGTGCCGGCGACGCCAGAGCCAAAGACCGCCAGAAGGCGCAGAAGACGAAGCCGCCAACTGGATCGCTTCTTCAGGCTATCGGCCTGAGTTGACGCGGCGCGGGTAGCCCTCCGGCCCGCCACTCCACCCACAGACAGACCCCATACAACGCGGCCACGTGCCGCGCTGAGCGGAGCTTTGCCCATGCCCAACACCCAGACCCTACCGCCCATGCCGCACGTGCTGTTTTCACGGCACCACAGGGCCTTTGTGCTGGCCATCGACACACGTCGGCGGCGCGTCACCTACACCAACCAGCCGCAGCGCGCCATGCGCTTGGGCTACCCGCAAGACATCGCACAAGCCCGGCACGTCTGCCGCGTCGCTGGCGAGCCGTTGGAGCTGCGCCAAGTGGAGCCGGCCACCACCGGCGACGCCGACGGCCAGCAACAGGGCGCCGGATCATGAGCGCCCGCATGCAGCAAGCGGTGTGCATCAGCCCCGCCTATGACCACCACAGCAAGCACGACACCTTTACGGTGTGGGGGCCTGAGCAGCCCGGCAACGCTTACACGGCAGGCCGCTGCGGGCTGAGCTTCAACAGCGGGCCGGTTGGGTTGCACCTGGACCCCACACCGGCAGAAATGCGGGCGCTGGCGGCGGCGCTGCTGGCGTCTGCTGACCTGGCCGAGGCCGCGCAGTGATCGCCGCCGACCTGGCCGAACTGGCGGCATCGTTCAACCTGACAGACAGCGACATCGAGGCAGCAGCCGAGCGGATCGCCGGCCAGGTGCAGCGCATGGCCGGGCTGTGGAAAGCCCAGTACACCCCCGAAGCTGTGGCGCTGAAGTACCTGCGCGGCATGGCGGCGCGGCACCATGTTGACCTGCCACCCAAAGACGGCTTCACCCAGCGCTTGAACCGCTTAGGCGATGCCGCATGGTGGCGCCGGGCGCTGCGCAAGCGGCTGCGCACGGTTGAGCACCACGCCATCCTGCGCGGCGCCGTCCACCGCCATGCATCGCCCTACGTGTCGGCAAAGGGCCTGCGCCGGCATGAGGCCGACCGCCGCCGCCTGAACGCGCTGTTGGCGTCGTTGGAGGTGCTGAACGTCGGCACCGGCGAGGTGCTGCCCTTGGATGAGGTGATCGCTGCCAGCCAGGCCAACCCCGCAAACCGCCGCATGGCGATGATGGTTCGCATCAAGGGTATTGAGGCGCGGGCGCGCAGCAAAGGGCACGACGCCCTGTTTCTGACCATCACAGCACCCAGCCGAATGCACGCCCGGCACCACACCGGCCAGCCCAACGACAGCCACGACGGCAGCAGCCCGCGCCAGGTTCAAACTTATCTGCACAGTGTCTGGCGCAAGGCCCTGCGCAACATGCAGCACGACGGGCTGAGCACCTACGGAATGCGCACTGTTGAGCCCCACCACGATGCATGCCCCCATTGGCATGTGCTGATGTTTGTGGCGCCAGACCAGTCAGAAGCCGTCTTGCGCACCTTGCGCGCCCAGGCACTGGCCGACAGCCCGGACGAGCCCGGCGCCGCTGAACACCGGTTCAAGGTCGAGCGTATCGACCCCGCCAAAGGCAGCGCGCTGGCCTATGTGGCGAAGTACGTCTCGAAAAGCATTGACGGTGAAGGGGTGGGCACCGACACCGAGAGTGCCGGCAGCGGCCCGGACACCGCCCGGCGCATCGTGGCCTGGGCACGGCGCTGGGGCATACGGCAATTCCAGTTCTTCGGCCTGCCGCCCATCACCCCCATGCGTGAGCTGTACCGCCACGACGGCGAGGGCTTGGGCAGTGCCGGCCTGACCGAGGCGCACCAGGCCTGCAAAGCCAACGACCACGCCGCCTACCTGGGGGCGTGCGAAGACCACTGCATCGGCTTTGACGTGCGCTACATCGAGCGGCCCAGCACCCGCTATGCCGATGAGCTGGCCCGCGCCGTCCGTGGACTGTGCGCCAGCGCGGCCGACCTGTCGCAGCCGGTGGAGTTGACCACCCGCACCGAAACATGGTGCATCCAGCCGCGCAAATTGACGCCCACCGACGGGGCTGTTTGCCCTCCTTGGACTCGATTCAATAACTGCGCGCAGTCAACAAAATCAAGCACTTGCGACGCATCGGCGCCGGCGCAGGACACCGGCCAGACGGGCACCCGCAGCGCCAGCCCCAAGACGACACCAGCCCGACCGGTGACGGTGGCAACAAGGCCCCGACCAGCCACCACAACCGCCGAAAGCGCCACATGCTGAGCACCCCAACCGGCACCAGCCGGCCAGAGCCCAGGCCACTGACGCACCGCGACTGCCTCACCGCAGGCCGGCAGGCGCCCCCAGGAGGCGCCAACACGGGCCGGCCGTGGGTGCAGGTGCGCCGCTACCACCCGGACGGCGCTTACGTGCTGTGCGGCCAGGTGACGGCGCTGCGTGACGACGGTGCGGAGCTGTTCAAGGTGGACACCAGCACAGGCCCGGTGTGGGCGCAAGGCAGAAGCCTGCGGATGTGCTCGGGTGACGGGCGATGCACCTGCGAAGCCAGCGCGGCCGGGACCGCACGCGCAGCGGGGAAGCCATGACAGTCGCTGTGCTTTTCGCCCGTGCTGACAGCCACTACAAAACGCTGAATGGTGTGGACGTGTGGGACATCGAACGCGACGCCCGAACCTGGCCAGGCGGTACGCCGCTGGTGGCGCACCCGCCATGCCGGGCCTGGGGGCGGTTACGCCACCTGGCCCGACCCAGGCCCGATGAACGCGCCTTGGCGCTGCTGGCTGTTGACCAAGTGCGCCGCTTCGGTGGCGCGCTGGAGCACCCCCGCTGTTCGACCTTGTGGCCCACCTGCGGCATGCCGCAACCTGGCCAGGGGCGTGACCATCACGGCGGCTGGACGCTTGGCATTTCCCAGCACTGGTGGGGGCACCGGGCCGAAAAGCTGACCCTGCTTTACATCGTCGGCTGCGCACCGGCCGACGTGCCCACCATGCCGATGGTGTTGGGCGCCGCGTCGCACGTCATTGCGATGGACAAGAGCGCCCGCGTAGGTCGGGGTCGGCTGACCAAGGGCATGCAGGGATGGAGGCCAGAAGTGACCAAGGCAGAGCGGGAGCACACACCGCCCGCGCTGGCCAGGTGGCTGGTGGACCTGGCCAGCCGTTGCGAGGCGCCAACCGCGCAGCACACCCGGATTTCCATAGAAAAGCCAAGTTCAACCACCCGGTTTTCTATGGGGATCAACCAAACAACAGCCGGTGCAACCGGCTGCGCAACCCAGGGAATTTCATGCTGATCGGCTACGCCCGAGTCTCCACCGGGGACCAAGACCCGGCACTTCAAATCAAGGCATTGAAGGTGGCCGGGGTCAAGCAAATCAATCAGGAGTCAGCAGGTGGCACCGCTGATCGGCCGGTGCTTGAGCGCGTGTTGTTGGCGCTGAAGCCAGGCGACGTGCTGATGGCCTACAAGGTGGACCGCCTGGCCCGCAGCCTGTTGGACTTGATGCGGGTACTTCGGGTGGTTCAAGAGGCGGGGGCGACCTTCCGCAGCCTCACCGAGCCGATTGAAACCACGACACCGGCCGGCCGGATGATGGTGCAGATGCTGGGTGCATTCGCGGAGTTTGAGCGGGCCATCATCCGTGAACGCTGCATGGCCGGCCTTCAGATTGCCAAGGACAACGGCGTTCGTCTTGGCCGCCCACCGATCTTGACTGCGGCGCAAATCGAAGACGTGAAACTGAGGCGCTTCGCACAAAGGATGTCAGTCAGAAAGATCGCACTGCTGCACGGGGTCAGCTACTGCACCATCGAGCGGGTGGTGGGCAACCGGGGTATGCCAAAGACAAAGGCGCCGAAGGCTGGCAAAGCCGACCTGAAGCGCATGGCAAAGCACATCAAGGTTTGAGGCCGCCACATGCACAAGATTCGGCACCTCAAGCACCCAAACCGCCTCACCACCGAAGGTGGATTCCGGCTGGTACGGCACTTCAGCCCAGCACACAACCGGCGGAGGCTTGCCGCCTACTGCGCGGCAGTCTGGCGCACGCCAGACATGCAGCGCTTTGCACGTCAGCTTTGCCTGCGGCGACGGTTCAGCAGCCGGCTCAACAAGGGGACCGGCCATGTCTGAGCTGTTCCTGACCCGCGATGAACTGGCCGACCTGACCGGCTTCAAGGCGGCGCACTGCCAGGTGCGGTGGTTGGCGCGCAACCGATGGCGCTTTGTGCTGACCCGCAGCAAGCAGCCCCGCGTTGCCCGGGGCCACTTCAACGACCGCATGGGCTGCGGCGACGGGTGCGGCACCGGCCAGGCCGACACGATCAACCGTGCCGCCGCCGGTGAGCAACCCAACTTTTCCGCACTGGACCGGCGCTGACATGGGCCGCTGTCGCACCATCAACCACGGCATGCCGCCAGGCCTTCACATGAAGGGCGAGCGCTATTACCACGTGACCAGCACGGCGCCGCGCAAGTGGACAGGGCTTGGCAAGAACCGGGCGCGGGCACTGCTGGAATGGGCGCGCATTGAAGGCACCGAACCAGACCCGGCAGTGCGCACCTTTGAGGTGATCGCCCAACGTTACGAACGGGAAGTGATGCCGACCAAGGCAGCACGCACCCAGCGGGATAACCTGATCGAGCTGGACCGGCTGCGCGCCGTCTTCGGCCGCATGCTGATCGAGTCGATCAAGCCGCACCACGTGCGCGGCTATCTGGACAAGCGCGGGCAGACCGCCAAAGCCCGCGCCAACCGGGAAAAAGCGCTGCTGAGCCACCTGTTCAACAAGGCCCGTGAATGGGGATACACCGAAGCGCCCAACCCGTGCCAGGGCGTCAAGGGCTTCACCGAAGCCGGCCGGGATCGCTACGTCACCGACGCCGAATTTCTGGCCGTGTGGGCACAAGCTGACCCGACTTTGCAAGACGCGATGGACATTGCCTTGCTGACCGGCCAGCGCCCGGCCGACGTGCTGAAGGTCTTGATTGCAGACATCCGCGACGGCGCCTTGTTCGTGGCGCAGAACAAGACCGGGGCCAAACGGGCCATTGAAATCATCGGTGAGCTGGCCACCGTGATCGACCGCATCAAGACCCGCAAACGGGACCGCCAAAGCGCCTACCTGATCCAGGACGACAACGGCCGGCCGCTGAGCATGCTGGCCATGCGCGGGCGCTTTGACAAGGCGCGCAAAGCGGCAGGCGTGGCCTTCCAGTTCCGCGACATCCGCGCCAAGACCGCCAGCGACACCGGCGACCTGGGCCACTCGCAAAAGCTGCTGGGCCACAAGAACCGGGACATGACTGAGCACTATGTGCGGGAGCGCATCGGCCAGCGGGTCAAACCACTGCGGTGACCACCGGCGCCGGGTCAAGCCGGGTCCAGGGGCGGAGCCCTTGGAGAGGACGCGCAGCGACGGGAGCCCAGCGCCCCGCGCTGGCCGTCCATCACGCCAGCCAGCGGCAGCGCCAGGTGCCAGCACACCGCAGCATGAACGCGGTAGTGGCCACTGAAAACGGCAAAGCAGGCCGCGCCATCAAGGCAAAAAAACTGGGGGGAGTGGCCTGCAATCGACCGAGCAACCGACGGTCAGACAAGGCCGAAAACCGGATTTTTGTAGAAGAACCGGCCCATTTGTAGAAAAGCCCAACTGGGGGCAGTCGGGCTAAGCTGTTGTTCTACAAAGAAAATTTGGTGGCCTGGGGCGGAATCGAACCACCGACACGCGGATTTTCAATCCGCTGCTCTACCAACTGAGCTACCAGGCCAAGAGCGCAGGATTATAGCTGGCGGCAACGCTGTTCTGGCCGCACGCAAAACCAAACCCGTCACAGCCCACCCCGCTTGCTGCGCGCCAGATCCACACCCAGTTGCTTGAGCTTGCGGTAGAGGTGGGTGCGCTCCAGGCCGGTTTTTTCAGCGACGCGGGTCATGGACCCGTTTTCTTTGGCCAGATGAAACTCGAAGTAGCTTTTCTCGAAGGCGTCACGGGCTTCGCGCAGCGGGCGGTCCAGATCAAAGCTCTGTTCGGCTTTTGGGCCTAGCGGCACGGGCGCTTGGGCTGCGGCGCCGCTATGGCCACCATGGACGCCCAGGCCAGCGCCATCCCCGCCGGGCTGAAAAGCATCCAGGCGTTGGCCGGCCACGCCGGGCGCCGTCAAGCCTGGCAGGGTGGCAGCCAAGCGGGCGGATGGCCGCACCAGCGCCTGCTCCACCGCGCGCAGCAGTTTTTGCAGGGTGATGGGTTTTTCAAGAAAGGCGGTGGCGCCGAACTTGGTGGCTTCGACCGCCGTGTCGATGGTGCCGTGGCCGCTCATCATGATGACGGGCATGCTGAGTTGGCCGGCAGCGCCCCACTCTTTGAGCAGGCTGATGCCATCCACATCGGGCATCCAGATGTCGAGCAACACCAGGTCGGGCTTGAGGCGTTCGCGGGCGGTGCGGGCCTGGGCGGCGTTTTCGGCCAGCTCGATGGTGTGGCCCTCGTCGGACAGGATTTCGGACAGCAGGCCCCGAATGCCCAACTCGTCATCAACTACAAGAATCAAGGCCATGGGTGCTCACTGTCCCGACGCTGCGGCGGTGGCCGTGGCGCGGTTGGGGTCGGGGGTGGGATCGGGGATCAGATCGGAGGTCCTGCCAAGGGCCGGCGTGTCGGTCAGCTGGGGCTTGGCGGCGGCGGCAAGGCAAGAAAATGATATCGAAACCTGGGCACCCAGCACCGGGCCGTCAGGTGCGGCGGCTGTTGTGGATGCATCCGCCAGGGCGCCGGGCCGGGTCAGGCCGTTGTTGTCCAACATGTCGTCCGCTGCGGCCAGCACCGGTGCCCGGCGGTTGACGATGCGCACCCGGGCGCCGTGTTCGTCGGCAATTTTCTTGACCACCGCCAGGCCCAGGCCAGTGCCTTTGGCCTTGGTGGTGACATAGGGCTCGAAAGCTCTTTTGAGCACCTTGTCACCAAAACCGGTGCCATTGTCGCTGACCTTCAGGCGCAGGGCGCGCAGCGCGCCGCTGTCGTCGCGGGCGGCTTCGGTGATGACTTGCACCAGGCCATCGGGCCGGTCGGCCACCGCGTCCAGCGCGTTTTGCACCAGGTTGTGGATGACCTGGCGCAGTTGGGTGGCGTCGCCCTCAATCGGTGGCAGCGCGGTGGCCAGTTGGGCTTGCAGCTGGCCCAGCTCTTGCGCCTGGGCGTACAGGCCCAGCACCTCCAGCACCAGGGCGTTCAGGTCCAGCGGCACCAGCCGGGCGGCGGGCAGGCGGGCGTAATCGCGGAACTCGTCCACCAACTGCTTCATGGCCTGCACCTGGGCCACGATGGTGGCCACCGACCGGGTGAGCATGGCGCGGTCCGGGTCAATCAGCTTGGCGGCCAGCTTGTGCTCCAGCCGCTCGGCGGACAGCTGGATGGGCGTGAGCGGGTTCTTGATTTCATGCGCCAAGCGGCGTGCCACCTCGGCCCAGGCCACGCTGCGCTGGCCCGACACCACCTCGGTGATGTCGTCAAACACCAGCAGACGGGCATCCCCCGGCAGGGTGGCGCCACGCAGCAGCAGGTTGAGGGTGTCGCCCTGGCCCAGCGGCAGCTCAAACGCGTCTTGCCAGTGGTCACGTTCGCCGTCTTCGGGGCTGGTGCGGTGCAGCTCACTGCGCTGCCACACCGCCGCTGAGAAGCCGGCCAGGCCGGGCACATCGTCCAGCTTGCGGCCGCGGTAGGCCGACATGGGTTGGCGCAGGATGCGGGTAGCGCCGGGGTTGACGGTGTCGATCAGACCGGTTTTGTCAAACACGATGACACCGGCCGACAGGCTGTCCAGGATGGTCTGCAGCCGGGTGCGGGCGCCCTCCATCTGCGCCACACCGCGCTGCACCTGGGCGCGGGCATCAGACAATTGCTCAGTCATCTGCGCAAACGAGCGGGTCAGGCCGCCCAACTCATCGCGTGAGGCAAACACGGGTTTGGCGGTGAGGTCCCCATCGGCCACCTGGCGCACGCCCTCGGCCACCAGCAGCAGCGGCCGCACGATTTGGTTGCCCAACATCACCGCCAGCAGCAGCGCGCCAAACACCGCCAGCACCAGTGACAGCGTGAGCGTGCCCAGGTACATGCGGCGCAAGCCGTCGCGGGCCAGCGCGCGTTGCTGGTATTCACGGTAGGCGGCCTGCACCGCCAGCGCATTGGCCACCAGCGCGGCGGGCACGGGTTGCACCAGCATCAAAAAGCGCTCTTCGGCGGCGGCGCCCAGGCTGATATCGGTGTTGGGCACCGGGGCGATGGCGCGCAGCCGGGCCAGCGGCCGGGTGCCGGCGGGCAGGGCGTCGTCCAGGCCTTCGATGACGGCCACGCTGCGCTGGGCGCGGGCCTGGCGCAGCAGGCTGGCGGCCGGGCGCTCGGGCACCAGGGCCTCGTTGCTGCCGCCGGCGCTGGCCAGCACCTGGCCCGCCGCGCCCAGCAGCACGGCGTCACGGGCGTCGGCCATCAGGCGCTCACGTTCCAGCGCCAGCGGACCGATGGTCTGGCGGGTTTCGGCCAGCCGGTCTGCGGCGACGCGGGCCTTGGCGGCCAGGTCGGCGGTGGCGGCGTCCAGCGTGCCACGGCCCAGGGCCAAGCCGGCGTCCAGCGCGCCGGCCACCTGCACGTCAAACCAGGTGTCGATGCTATGGGTGACAAACTGGTAGGACACGCCGTAGATCAGCAGCCCGGGCACCAGCCCCACCAACGCAAAAATGCCGGCCAGCTTGGCCAGCAAGCGGCTGCCAAACTTGCCGCGGCGCAGCCGGTTGACCAGCCGCACCGCTGCAAAACCGATGACCAGCAGCAGCGCCACCGCCACCGCCACGTTGACCCAGAACAGCCAGACAAAGTGGCGCTCGGCCAGGCTGCCGCTGGTGGACAGCGCCAGCACAAAAGCCAGCACCAACGACGCGCCCAGCACGGCCACGGAGGAGATCAACAAGGCCCAGCGGGCGGATTTGCTCATGGGTGCCACCAACCCGGCCACCCCGGCCGCTGGTCCGGCGGATACGCCAGCCCATCCCCCAGGGGGATGGGTGACGGCCGGCAACTGACCGCGTGTGTGCCGCTCATTCAATGCGCAAGGTGCGCTCGACACCCAGCTTCCAGTCACCGCCCAGGTCGATCTGCATGGGCTGGGGCAATTGGCTGTTGTCCAGGCGCAGGGCAAAGTCAACGTAGTAGCGCTCACCGGGCTCCAGCTTTTCACCCTCCAGCAAGCGCCAGCCGCTGACCCGGGACAGCGGCGCCAGCGCCTCGGCCAGCGTGGCATAACTCTGCGACAAGCCACCCACCACGCCCACCCGCCAGCCGCCGGTGAGCGGCTGGAAGGCCAGGCGCCAACTGCGGTTGACGCGGGTGACACGCTCGTCACGCCAGTACCAGCGGTTGCGGTAGACCACGGTGCTGGCCACAAAGTACATGGGCACACCGCGCTGCAGCGCGTCTTCAATCGCTGGGCCCAAGGTGAGGCGGGCATTGAACTCCAGCGTCAGCTCGGCGTCGCGGCGCTCCAGCTTGAGGGATTTGAGCTCAACGCTCTGGGCCTGCGCGGGGCTGGTGGCCAGCAGCAGCGCACAGACAAACCCTGCAAGCCACCGCGCCAGCCACAGCCCAGCCCGCAAGCCGCCCGGGTGGGGGATGCGCAGCGGCGGCAAGTGCAAAAACACGCGGCGCATCGGTGGGTTGGGGTCAAGGTTTGTGGATCACTGCGTAGTAGAAACCGTCGCCGGTGATCGGCGTACACGGCCCTGCTGGCGATCCCGGATTGTCCGGCAGACACAGCAGGTGGCCCGGCGACGCGGGGTCCAGCCGGGGGCTCTGGTGGGCATGGCGTTGCAAAAAAGCGTCGATCTGTTGCTGGCCTTCGGCTTTGAAGAGGGAGCAGGTGGCGTACAGCAGCCGCCCGCCCGGGGCCAGCAGCGGCCACAGGGCGTCCAGCAGCTCGCGCTGCATGGCCGCCAGGGTGGCCACGTCATCGGGTCGGCGCAGCCAGCGCACATCGGGGTGGCGGCGCACGATGCCCGAGGCAGTGCAGGGGGCGTCCAGCAGGATGGCGTCAAACGGGCGGCCGTCCCACCATTGCGCCACGGCGCGGGCATCGGCGCATTGCAGGGTGATCTGGCCGGGTGGGTTGGGTGGGTTGGATGTGTCGAGGTCGGCGGCGGCGGCCGGTAACCGCAAGCGGGTCAAGGTGTCCTGCACCCGCTGCAGGCGGCGGGCGTCGCTGTCCAGCGCCAGCAGGTGGATGTCGGCCAGCTCCAGCAGGTGGGCGGTTTTGCCACCGGGGGCGGCGCAAGCGTCCAGCACCCGGGCGCCGGGGCGCAAGGCCGGCACACCGCTGCTGCCACCGCCCAACAGCAACGGTGCTGCACGCTGGGCCGACAGGTCTTGCACTGACACCAGGCCGTCGGCAAAACCCGGCAAGTCCTGCACCCCACACGGCTCAGCCAGCGCCAGGGCTTGGGCCTGGATCAGCGGGTCTGGCAGCAGTTGCGCCGCACAGCCGGTGGCGGCCAGGCGGGCCTGGTAGGCGGCTGCCGTCTCGCGCCGCGCATTGCTGCGCAAGACCATCGGCGGATGCTGATTGGCGGCGGCCAGCAGGGCTTGCCACTGGCTTGGCCAGTCTCGGCGCAGCCGCTCAATCCACCACAGCGGGTGGTTGTAGGCCGCCACCGGGTGGCGTTGGGCTTGCGCCACCAGCGCGGTGCGCTCCCGCAAAAACCGCCGCAGCACGGCGTTGACAAAATTGGCGGCTGCCGGGGTGCGCAAGCGGGCCGCGCTCACGGCCTGGTCCACCAGCGTGTGGTCGGCATAGGGCGGTGGTGCATCCCCCGGCCACAACAAGGCCAGCGCGGTGACCAGCAGTGACAACACCGGCGCCGGTGGGGGTTTGGGCGCCATCAGCGCCACCACGGCCTCGGCCCCGCCCAGGCAGCGCAGCACCTGGAAACTGAGCGCCTGGGTGCCGGCACGCAAATCCGCCGGCACTTTGGCCAGCACGTCAGTCAAGGACCTGCCAGTGCGCACTGCCGCCACGGCATCAGCGGTGGTGGACAGCAGCCTGTGCAGCGGCGCGGAGGGGGTGGATGTGTTGGTGGACGGCCCGGCTGGCGCATGCATTGGCATTGAATCAGTCTATCCCTTGCGTTGCGCCGATCTGGTGCGGCCCGCACAATCAATACCCCCTACCGGCCCACTCCACCATGACGGACACCTCCCGCATCTTCCGCAGTGATGCAGAACTGGCCCAGCTACCGGCCAGCCAGCGCATCCGTTACCGCCTGGTGGCTGCCAATTGCCGTTACCACGCCAACGACAACATTGCCGAGTACATCCGCGCCGGTGAACTGACCGAGCTCAAGGCCGAGGTGCAAGCCAATTTGCAGAAGGTGTTGGAGTCGCTGGTGATCGACACCCAGAGTGACCACAACACCCACGAGACGGCCAAACGTGTGGCCAAGATGTACATCGAGGAGGTGTTCCGCGGGCGTTATGTGCCGATGCCGGCGGTCACCGAGTTCCCCAACGCGTCGCGCCTGAATGAGCTGATGATCGTGGGCCCGATCACCGTGCGCAGCGCTTGCTCGCACCACCTGTGCCCCATCGTGGGCCGGGTTTGGATCGGCATCCTGCCCAACGAGCATTCCAACCTGATCGGCTTGAGCAAATACGCCCGGGTTTGTGATTGGGTGATGAGCCGGCCGCAGATTCAAGAAGAAGCGGTGGTGATGCTGGCGGATGCCTTGCAAGAACGCGTGAAGCCCGACGGGCTGGGCATCGTGATGGAGGCTGACCACTTCTGCATGCACTGGCGCGGTGTGAAGGACAACGACACCGCCATGACCAACAGCATGATGCGCGGCGCCTTCTTGAAAGACCCCAATCTGCGGCGTGAGTTTTTGTCGCTGCTGCCCAAGAAACACGCGGCTTGACTGCCTCAAAACGCCACCATCAGGAGAGATGAACATGCTGGTACGACTGATGTATGCAAGCCGGGCCGCAGCCAATGTGGACCAGGAGGGGCTGGTGGCCATCCTGCGGCAATGCAAGGAGAACAACCCGTCCACCGGCATCACCGGGCTGTTGTGCCACTGCCCTGCCAGCGGCATCTTCATGCAGGTGTTGGAGGGTGGCCGCAGCGCCGTCAACCAGCTCTACAACCGCATTGCCACCGATGCCCGCCACACCGACGTGGTGTTGTTGAGCTACCAGGAGATTGGCGAGCGCCGTTTTGCCGGCTGGGTGATGGGCCAGGTGAACATGCAGCGCCTGAACCCGGCCTTGTTGCTCAAGTATTCAGCCACCGCCGTGTTGGACCCGTACTCGGTGTCGGGCGCGGTGTCGCTGGCCATGTTTGATGAGCTGGTGGCCACCGCGTCCATCATGGGTGAGCGCGGCTGACCTTTTTACAGCTTGCCGGCCTGGCCAAAACGCAGCAACGAGGCCAGCAGCCGGGTCGGAAACTGTCGGGTGGCGTGGTTGTAGGCGGCACCGGCCTCATTGAACATCTGGCGCGCAAACAGCAGGCGCGGCAGCAGGTCTTTCAACGCTTTGAGCGGAGTTTTGACGGCCTCGCCCGCCAGCAACGCGGGGTGTTGGTCCAGCAGCGCCAGCAGCCGCACCAGCACCGCCGCCAGCACGGCGTCGGCCTTGCTCAGGTCGGCAACAGTGTCTTGTGCCACCGGGCGTCGGCGCAGGGCATCGGCTGCGGTCAAGACCTGGGTTTGCGCGCTGGCCACGGCGTCCAGCGCGGCAAACTCACTGGCCAGTGGTTGGGCCACGGCGGCCAGCAGACTGGCCAAGGCCTGGGCACGGGCGGTCAAGATGTTGTCCACCTGGGCCCAGGCCGCCAACACGGCCGCCCGCAGCGCGGTGATGCGGTTGTGGGCGCCCAGTGTCCACAGGGCCAGCACGCCCAGCGCGGCAATCCACAACCACGGCAGGTCGGCAATCCAGACCGGCAGCATCAGGCGCTCTGCCCTGCCGCTTGCGCACCGGCCTGCCAAGCCTGGTGGCCGGCCGCACGCAACTGGCAAGCCGGGCAGGTACCGCAGCCGTGGCCCCAAGCGTGCAGCGCACCTCGCTCACCCAGGTAACAGGTGTGGGTGTGTTCAACGATCAGGTCGGTCAGCGTTTGGCCGCCCAGTTGCTGGCTCAAAGCCCAGGTCTGCGCTTTGCTCAACCACATCAGCGGGGTGGCCACCTCCATCGGTGCGTCCAGCCCCAGGGACAAGGCCACCTGCATGGCTTTCAAGGTGTTGTCGCGGCAATCGGGATAGCCAGAGTAGTCGGTCTCGCACATGCCGCCCACCAGCACGCTGGCGCCACGCCGGTAGGCCAGCGCGGCGGCAAAACCCAGAAACAGCAGGTTGCGCCCAGGCACAAAGGTGTTGGGCAAGCCGCTGCTGTTGAACGTTATTGCGCGCTCGCTGGTCAGCGCGGTGTCGCTGATCTGGCCCAGCAGGCTCAAGTCCAGCACATGGTCGTCACCCAGCCGGACGGCCCAAGCCGGAAACGCAGCGGCCAGCGCGCGCCGCACCACCAGCCGGCAATCCAGCTCGATCCGGTGGCGCTGGCCGTAATCAAAACCGAGGGTCTCGACCCGGGCGTAACGCTGCAGTGCCCAAGCCAGGCAGGCGGTGGAGTCTTGGCCGCCGGAGAACAGGACCAGCGCAGTCCTGTTGTCCGTCGTCACTCCCTCACCTCACCCTGGCCCAGCACAATCCATTTGAGTGAGGTCAGCCCCTCCAACCCCACCGGCCCGCGGGCGTGGAATTTGTCGGTGGAAATGCCGATCTCGGCGCCCAGGCCGTACTCAAACCCATCGGCAAACCGGGTGCTGGCATTCACCATCACGCTGGCGGAATCCACCTCGCGCAAGAAGCGCATCGCGTTCGGGTGGTTGGTGCTCAGGATGGCATCGGTGTGGTGTGAGCTGTAGCGGTTGATGTGGCAAATAGCCGCATCCAGGCTGTCCACCACCTTGATGCTGATGATGGGTGCCAGGTATTCCTCTGCCCAATCCGCTTCGGTGGCGTCCACCAGCACTGCGCCGGGCACGCCGGACAGCAGCGCCTTGGCGGCAGCGTCGCAGCGCATCTCCACACCCTTGGCGGCAAAGATGGCGCCGATGCGCGGCAAGAAGGCCGCCGCCTGGGCCGCATGCACCAGCAGGGATTCAGCCGCATTGCAGGGGCTGTACTTCTGGGTCTTGGCGTTGTCGGTGATGGCCAGGGCTTGCGCCAAGTCCACCTCGGCATCGATGTAGACATGGCAGTTGCCGTCCAGATGTTTGATCACCGGCACGCGGGCCTCAGCGCTGATGCGCTCAATCAGGCCCTTGCCACCGCGCGGGATGATCACGTCCACAAACTGCGGCATGGTGATCAATTGGCCCACGGCGGCGCGGTCGGTGGTTTGCACCAGTTGCACGGCATCGGCCGGCAAACCCGCCTCCACCAGCGCGGCCTGCACCAGCGCCCACAGCGCCAGATTGCTTTGCAGCGCCTCTGACCCACCGCGCAAGATGCAGGCGTTGCCGCTCTTGATGGCCAGTGACGCGGCCTCAATCGTCACGTTGGGCCGGCTCTCGTAAATCATGCCAAACACGCCCAGCGGCACCCGCATCTGGCCCACGCTGATGCCGCTGGGCTGGCGCTTGACCTGGGTGATCTCGCCCACCGGGTCGGGCATGGCGGCCAGTTGCTCGCAGCCATCGGCCACCGTCTGGATGATGGCGGGGCTCAGCTTGAGGCGGTCCACCAGCGGCGCGGCCAGCGCAGCGCTGCGGGCGGCCGCCAGGTCCAGCGCGTTGGCCTGGGCCAATGTGTCGCCCTGGCTGCGCAGCAGTCGGGCCAAGGCACGCAAGGCGTTGTTCTTGGCGGCCGTGGGCGCAGCAGCCATCTGGCTGGACGCGGTGCGCGCGGCCAGGCCCAGGCTGGCCATGTAGACGGGGATGTCGGTGGGGGTCATGGGGGGATTTTCGCCGAAGTTGCCGGCTGGCCGCAGCACCTGCCCACCGCCTCAGCACCGTGCGGCCCGCACCGATTGCACGCAGAAATTTTGTTGGATTGCATACAAACCCTGAGAAAAATGCCCCAAGCCCGTACAACGCGGCGGCAAGGTTGCTGGCACGGCCATTGCGTTCGTTGCTGAAGCAACGGAGCGCCCATGGCCACCGCCCCACTAGAACTGGTTCACCTCAGCAAGCGCTACGGCAGCACCACCGCCGTGGACACGATTGACCTGCGCATTGCGCCCGGCAGTTACTGCTGTTTGCTGGGGCCATCCGGCTGCGGCAAAACATCCACCCTGCGCATGATTGCCGGGCATGAGGCCGCCAGTGAGGGCGACATCCTGCTGGGCGCCCGCAACATCACCCACCTGCCCGCAGCCGGGCGTGGCACGGCCATGATGTTCCAGAGTTATGCGCTGTTTCCGCACTTGTCCGCACTGGACAACGTGGCCTTCAGCTTGAAGATGCGCGGCGTGGCCAAGGCCGACCGCCAGGCCAAGGCCGCCGAGCTGCTGGACCGCGTGTCGTTGGGCGCCCTGGCGCAGCGCAAACCGGCCGAGCTGTCGGGTGGCCAGCAGCAGCGGGTGGCGCTGGCCAGGGCGCTGATCACCGAGCCGCAGGTGCTGCTGCTGGACGAGCCCTTGTCCGCCCTCGACCCGTTTTTGCGCATCCGCATGCGGGCTGAGCTGAAGGGCTGGCAAACCAGCCTGGGCATGACGTTTGTGCATGTCACCCACTCGCAAGAAGAAGCGATGGCGCTGGCCGACCAGGTGGTGGTGATGAACCAGGGCCGCATTGAGCAGCAGGGCACGCCGCACCAGGTGTTCAACACCCCGCACAGTGAGTTTGTGGCGCGTTTCATGGGTGGCCACAACGTGATCCCGGTGCCACAAGGCAAGGTGGCGGTGCGGGCCGACAAAACCCGTTTGTCACGCACCCAGCAGCCGGCTGCCAACACCAATGTGGCCGCCACCGTGCGTGGTGTGGAGTACCAGGGCACTTATGTGCTGCTGACCCTGGCCAGCCCCGCCGTGCCTGAGTTCAACGTGATGCTGCCCGAGGCCGAGTTTGACGCGGCGCCCTGGTTACCCGGTGATGCCGCCTGCGCCCACTGGGCCGAGGCCGACATGCACCCGCTGGCGGCCTGAGCCGCTGGCAAACAAGCAAATGCAGCGGCTTCTTGAACTGCAATTGTTGTCCTTCTTGTCCAAACCCACCCCACCCCGAGGCGACCCCATGGCCCAGCAAGACGACACGATCCAGCAACCGACAACGGCGAGCACCGCAGCAGACAGCACCGGCCTGCCGCGCCGCACCCTGCTGCAAGGCCTGGCCGGCATCCTGGCGGCCGGCAGCTTCCCGGCGGTGCATGCACAAGAAAAAATCGTGCTGCGCTACCTGGGCACAGCGGTCAACCAGGACAAGACGATTGCCGACAAGTTCAAGGCCGACACCGGCATCACGATCCAGTATGTGGCGGTCAACACCGATGAGGTGACCAAGCGCGCCGTCACCTCACCCAACAGTTTTGACTTGATCGACACCGAGTTTTTCTCGCTCAAGAAGATCGTGCCCACCGGCAATCTGAAGGGCATTGACACCAAGCGCATCAAAAACGCCGACAAGATCACCAGCCTGTTCACCAAGGGTGAGGTCAATGGCAAGAAGGTGGGCGACCAAGGCACCGCGCCCAAGAAGGTGATCTATCTTGAGGGCGAAAAGAGCAAGGTGTTTGCCAAGTCGCCCACCCAGTTCATGAGCCTGATCCCCACGGTTTACAACGCCGACACGCTGGGCATCCGGCCTGACCTGATCAAGCGGCCGATTGACAGCTGGGCCGAGCTGCTGAACCCCGAGTTCAAGGGCAAGGCCGCCATCTTGAACATCCCGTCCATCGGCATCATGGACGCGGCCATGGTGGTGGAGGCCAAGGGCCTGTACAAGTACCCTGACAAGGGCAACATGAGCAAAGCGGAGATTGATCTGACGATCAAGACCCTGATTGAGGCCAAGAAAGCGGGCCAGTTCCGCAGCCTGTGGAAAGACTTCAACGAGAGTGTCAACCTGATGGCCTCGGGGGAGGTGGTGATCCAATCGATGTGGAGCCCGGCAGTGACTGCCGTGCGCAGCAAGGGCATTGCCTGCAACTTCCAGCCGCTCAAAGAGGGCTACCGCGCCTGGGCGGCAGGTTTTGGCCTACCCGCCACCTTGAGCGGCAAAAAGCTGGACGGCGCTTACGAGTTCATCAACTGGTTTTTGGACGGCTGGGCGGGTGCTTACCTCAACCGCCAGGGTTATTACAGCGCGGTGCTGGAGACGGCCAAATCCAAGATGGACGCATACGAGTGGGCTTACTGGATGGAAGGCAAGCCGGCCGAAAAAGACATCAAGAGCCCCACCGGTGATGTGCTGCAAAAGGCCGGCGGTGTGCGCGACGGTGGCTCGTATGAACAACGCATGGGCGGCATTGCCTGCTGGAATGCGTTGATGGACGAGAACACCTACATGGTCCAAAAGTGGAACGAATTCGTGGCGGCGTAACGATCTTGCTGCTGCGCACCCGTATCTCGCGCCTGCGATGCTCGCCGTACGGGTGTACGGCTGTGCTTCTCGACACAAGCTACGGGCGCTCGCGACGCAATCTCGTCACGTCGCCCGCCCTGTTTGAAACGCGATGAACACTTCAAACACAGAACTCAAATCCGGCCCCGCAGCCTGGCTGCAGGCCGGGCCGTTTGGCGCGGTGTTTTTGGTGTTTTTTGTGCTGCCGCTGCTGCTGGTGGCAGCCGTGAGCTTTTGGCCCACCAGTGATTACGAACTGGTGCCCGGCTTCACGCTGCAAAACTACGCCACCATTTTTGCGGGCTGCAGCAACCTGGCTGACCCGTGCCTGACGCTCAAGACCTATGCGTCTACCTTGAGCTTCAGCCTGCTGACCTGGGCCGTGACGCTGGTGCTGGGCTTTGCCATTGCCTACTTTCTGGCCTTCCATGTGCGCAGCCCGGGCACGCAGACGCTGCTGTTTGTCATCTGCACCATCCCGTTCTGGACCTCCAACGTGATCCGCATGATCTCGTGGGTGCCGCTGCTGGGGCGCAATGGGCTGGTCAACAACAGCTTGATGGGCCTGGGGCTGGTGGACGCGCCCGTCGAGTGGTTGCTGTTCTCCAAGTTCTCGGTGGTGCTGGCGTTTGTGCACCTGTACACCATGTTCATGCTGGTGCCCATCTTCAACTCCATGATGCGCATTGACCGCAGCCTGCTGGAGGCGGCCGATGACTGCGGCGCCAGTGGCTGGCAGACGCTGTGGAACGTGGTCGTGCCGCTGTCACGCACCGGCATCCTGATCGGCTCGATCTTTGTCATCACCATCGTGATGGGCGATTTTGTGACCGTGGGCGTGATGGGCGGGCAGCAGATTGCGTCGGTGGGCAAGGTGATCCAGGTGCAGACCAGCTACCTGCAATTCCCGCTGGCCGCCGCCAATGCGGTGGTGTTGTTGGCCGTGGTGTTGATGATCATCGTGGCGCTGAACCGGCTGGTTGACTTGCGCAAGGAACTCTGATCATGCCCAGAGAAGGACGCGCCAAAGGCTTCTGGCCGCTGGCCACTGTTTTCGGCCTGTTTGTGCTGTTTCTCTACGGCCCGGTACTCACCATCTTTGTGCTCAGCTTTCAGGGGCCAGAGGGCGGTCTGACATTGCCGATGCGTGGCCTGTCCACCCACTGGTACCAATCGCTGTGGGCCGGGCTGGGCGTGGTGGACATCAGCGCGGCGCTCAAACGCTCATTGGCGCTGGGCGCGGTGGTGATGGTGCTCACCGTGCTGCTGTCGCTGGGCGCGGGGCTGGCCTTTCGCAAAAAACTGGCCGGCGCCAACATGCTCTTCTACGTCACCGTGGCCAGTCTGATCATGCCGTCCATCATCGTCTCGCTGGGCATTGCGCTGCAGTTCCGCTTGATCGACGTGGCGCTCAAAGCATTGCTCACGCTGCTGGGCGCCGACAGCCTGCTGGAGGGTTACACCACCGCCTTGGGCCTCTACACGTCCGGTCTGGGCGCCCACCTGACCTGGACTTTGCCATTCGGCCTGCTGATCATGTTTGCGGTGTTCAACCGCTTCAACCCGGCGTACGAAGAAGCTGCGCGTGACCAGGGCGCCACGCCGTGGCAGACCTTTTTGCATGTGGTGCTGCCGCTGATCGGCCCCAGCGTGGTGGGCATCGGCATGTTTGGTTTCACGCTGAGCTGGGACGAGATTGCCCGCTCGTCCCAAGCCGTGGGCGACCTGAACACCCTGCCGCTGGAACTGCAAGGCCTGACCACCACCGTCACCACCCCGGCCATTTACGCGCTGGGCACAGTGACCACCGGCATCTCGCTGCTGGTGGTGGGCCTGGCGCTGGGTGCGGCCGCCTGGCTGCGGCGGCGCCGGCCAGTGCCATGACGGTGCGGCCGGCCAGCGCTGGCGTCGGCAGCAACACCAGCGCAGACAGTCACGCGGACACTGACGCAGCCCCTAGCGCCAGCCCACCGGCACTGAGCGACGCCGACATCCACGACCACCTGGTGGCCGCCGTGCTGGACCAGCGCCTGCTGCCCGGCACCAAGCTGGTGGAGGACAAGCTGGGCCAGGTCTACGGCGTGTCGCGCACCCGCATCCGCCAGGTGCTGATCCGGCTGGCGCAAGCGCAGGTGGTCACGCTGTCACCCAACCGCGGCGCCAGCGTGGCCCAGCCCAGCGTGCAAGAGGCGCGTGAGGTGTTTGAGGTGCGCCGGCTGATTGAGCCCACCCTGCTGCAGCGCGCCATCCAGCGCGCCAGTGACGCGGACCTGCAGGCCCTGGCCACGCAAATTGCGCAGGAGGAGCAGGCCCGTGCTGACGGCCAGCGTGGCCTGGCGCTGCGCTTGTCGGGTGAGTTCCACCTGCAACTGGCCACGCTGGCCGGCCACGCCACGCTGGCGCGTTTGTTGGGCGAATTGGTGTCCCGCACCTCGTTGATCCTGATGGCTTACGGCAGCGCAGCGCCGCTGCGGCCCCCAGCCCCCGCTCGGCCTGAGCAACCCGCCCGCTGGGTGGAGGCCTGCAACTGCCATGAGCACCGTGGCCTGCTGGCCGCCCTGCGCCTGCGTGATGCCGCCGCCGCCCAAACACTGATGCTGCAACACCTGGACGCACTGGAGGCCACGCTGTGTTTCAACCTGCCAGAGCCTGGGCCTGGTCTGGTGGCTTTGCTGGGCGGTGCTGGCGACGGGCCACACCAAAGCAGCCGGCCAGGCAGCCCACCCAGCAGCCCGCCGCGCCGCCGGTCTGGCGCCTGACGCTGCCGAACGCCACGCCCAGCGCCACACAAAGCGCCACGCCATGCGGTTGCTGATCCTCAACCCCAACACCTCGCCCTCGGTCACCACCAAGCTGCTGGGCCATGCGCAGGCCCATCTGGCGGGCAGGTTGGCGGGCGGGCAGACCAGCGGAACGGCCGGCGGGCCAGTCAGCGCACCCGTCACCCTGGCAAGCGCCACCGCCCAACTGGGTGCCAGCTACATCGCCAGCGAGGCCAGTTACGCCATCGCCGCCCATGCCGCGCTGGACGCCTGGGCGCGGTTCAGCCAAGCCGGCGGCCAGGCCGATGCCGTGCTGCTGGGCTGTTTTGGTGACCCCGGCGTGGCGGCATTGCGAGAGCTCACCGGCCTGCCGGTGATCGGCCTGGCCGAGGCCGCACTGCGCCAGGCCGCCCGCCACGGCCGCGTCGCCATCGTCACCGGCGGTGTGGCCTGGGTGCCCATGCTGCAGCGCCTGGCGCGCAGCTTGGGGCTGGGCCAGGCGCTGGTGGCCGTGCATGCCGTGGCCCCCAGCGGCGCCGAACTGGCCGCTGATCCCGCCGCAGCCCTGGCCCTGCTGGCCCATGCCTGCCGCAACGCCGCGCAAGGTGCTGACGCACTGATCCTGGGCGGTGCTGGCCTGGCCGGGCTGGCCGCACCGTTGGCCGCCGTGCTGGCCGCCCAACCGGCAGGCGCGTTGGGCCTGCCGCTGATCGACAGCAGCAGCGCCGGCCTGGATTGGCTGCTGGACGAGGCCTGGAACGACCTGCGGCAACCCCCCGCACCCGGCAGCCAACCGCTGTGGACTGGTCTGCAGCCCGCGCTGCACCAGACTTTGGGCCGGACCGGCAGCCCCTGACCGGCGGGCAGAATCTGCAACCCCACGTAGTTGCGAGGCCCGCCACCATGCGTCCCCTGACCATCCTGCTGCTGGCCGCCGGCCTGCTGTCTGCCTGTGACCCGCAACGGGTTGAAAAGCTGGAAGAAGGCCTGGCCAACGAGGCCGATGTGCGCAAACAATTTGGTGAGCCGGTGCAGATCACCGAGAAAGCCGATGGCAGCAAGGTGTTTGCCTACCCGCGCCAGCCTGAAGGCGCCACCAACTACGAAATCGTGATTGGCGCTGACGGCAAAATGGCCTCGTTGCGCCAGTTGCTGACCCCCGACACCTTTGCCCGCGTGCAGCCCGGCATGGCCCAAGGCGAGGTGCGCAAACTGCTGGGCAAACACGCCAAGACCCAGCGCTTTGCCATGAAGCCGGACGAAGAAATGTGGACCTGGCGCTTTGTGCTGGGCCAGCAGAAAAAAGTGTTTGAAGTGGTGTTTGACCGTGACGGCCGGGTGCTGTCCACCAACACCACCGACGATGAGCGGGAGACCTTGAAGGGCGGTTGACGGCTGCGGGTGCTGAGCTGACGTTCACCGTCTGCTTTGCGTGTGGCGTGCGACGTGCTGGCTGCGGCAAAGGCGCGTGCGGGCAGGCCGGTGCGCTTCGGTGGAGCGGTCGGCTGCGCCGACTGCCTTGCAATGCTCACCCGCATGGCCCGGCGTCAAGCTCACTCCGCGCCCTGCGGGCGCTGCGCTCAAACAGTGACGCCAAAGTATGTTGACGATGCGCGCTGCGCGCGCGGCCATGCGGGCTGCGCTTCTCAGCGCCCCACAGGCGCGCCCCAGCCTGCCCG
>JAYVLI010000177.1:0-6094 GCA_043759535.1 Betaproteobacteria bacterium
TCGCGGGTGTCGCCGTCGCTTTGGCGCACTGAGAAATCGGTCAGGCCGATGTTCTCCAGCAGCGTGTCGGCGGGGTTCTGGCCGTTGCCGGCCAGCAGGGCCACGGCGGCGCGTTGCAGCAGGGCGGTGTCGCTGCGGCCCAGGCCGTCGGGGGCGCGGCCCAGCACCAGCCACGACAGTTTGTCGTACTCGGCCAGGTCGGGCTCGGCATACAGGCGGATGCGCGGGTTTTGTGCCGGGCCCACCACCAACACACCCACCCGTTGGTCCAGGTTGGGGCGGGTGGCCAGCACGTCCAGCTGCGGGTTGTCCAGCGCGCCGGTGAAGGTGACGGCGCCGCGCTCGATGTTGAGCTTTTGGCCGTAGGCGGCCACCGTGCCGCCTTCGGTGCGCACCACGCCGCGCAGCGCCAGCCGACCGTCGGGGCTGCTGACTTGCAGGTCACCGCGCAGGCCGGTGTCCACCCCCAGGCCGCGCAGCCGCAGCTTTTGGCCCAGGTTGATCTTGACGGCTACCTGGGCCTGGCGCAGCGGGGTGGGGGTGCTGGCAGCGGCTGCCGCGCTGCGCTGGGCTTGGGTACTTACTGGCGGCGATGGCGCTGATGGCGATGTTGAAGCCGATGTTGCTGCCGGCCCCGGCGTGGCTGCCACGCTGCGCCGCACCACCACGTCGCTGTCCAGCGCCGCAGCTTCGCCCTGGCTCACGTCGATCAGGCCTTCGTCGATGGTGAAAGCGCCGTCTAGCAGCAGGCGTTTGGCGTCCAGTTGCAGGTCGGCGCTGCCGCTGGCCACCAAGCGCCGGTCCAGCCGGCCCAGCAGGCGGAAATGGTCAGCCACCAGGCGCACGCTGGTTTTGGGTGCAGCGCCCAGGGTGGCGCCGCCGGTCAGGGTCAGCGTGCCGTCGCCACCTTTGAAGCTGAAGCGGTCGATCTGGGCGGTCTCGCCGGTCAGGCTCAGGGCCAGGTCACCGTCGGTCAGGTTGATGCCTTGCAGCAGGTTGCGCACCCCCAGCTTGCTGCCCACCATCTGGCCTTTGATCTCGGGTGCGCCCCAGGTGCCGCCCAGGCTGGCGCTGGTGCGCAGGTTGCCGGTCAGGCGCCAGCCGGGCGGCACCCAGGTGCCCCAGATGCCCAGGTTGTCCACCCGGGCGTCCAGCACACCTTGCAGCGGTGACGCGGCGCTGGGCCAGCGCTGGCCGGGTGCGGTGCGCAGCACTTGGGCGCCTGACAAGCTGCCGATGTTGCGGCCGGCCAGGCCTTGGGCAAATTGCCATTGGCCGTCAGACGCGGTCAGGGCCAGGCGCAGGTCAGTGACGCCCAGGGCCTGGGTGGCCCCCAGCTCGTCGGTCAGGGTCAGGTCGCCGGACAAGCGCTCCAACACGATGTCGGCATCCAGTTTGGCGGCGCTGCGCACTTCAATCCGCCCGCCCAGTTGCAGTTGGCCACCCCAGCCCATGGCCGGTTGCAGGCGGGCCAGCAGGGCTGCGCCGTCCAGTGTTTCCAGGGTGGCCAGTAGGGTCAGGCGGTCGGGGTTGGTGCTGCCACCCGCAATCCAATCTGCCTGCTGCCACACCAGGCTGGTGCCCAGCAGTTGCACCCGGCCGGGGGCCAGGTTGATGGCCTGCAGTTGCCGGTCAGCGCCGACGCGCAACTCCGCACTGAGGCCTTGTGCGGCCAGCCAGGGCCGGCTGCCGCCTTGTGCATCGCGTGCGCCGCCGCTGAGTTGCAGGTTTTGCAGACGCCAGATGCCCAGCAGTGCGCCGGTGTTGATGGGGATGTTTGCGGGGGCGTTTTTGGGGGTGTTGGCGGGCGCGCTGGCGGCTGACGCCGTGTCGCCCGTCCAGCTGCCCTGGCCCTCGGCCCGCAGGCGGGTGCCGGTGCCGGCGGGGCCCAGCAGGGTTTCGGTCCACAGCGGGGGTTTGGCGGGGCTGTCCAGCTGCAGCAGCAGTTTGTGGTTGCGCAGGCTGCCGCTCAGGTCGGCTTGTAGGCTGTCCAGCCCTTGGCCGTTGGGGCTGCTCAGGCCTTGGGCTTTGAGTTGCAGGCTCAGCGGGGCGTCAGCGTTGTCGCCGCTTTGCCAGGCCAGGGTGGTGGCTTGCAGCGCGCCGGCTGGGCTGACCAGGCCACTGCTGCGCAAGTTGCCCTGGGTGCGCAGCGTGGGCCAGCGGCCGGTGGCTTGCAGCTCACCGCTGAGCTGGCCACTGCTGGGCCAAACGTTGGCGACAGCGGGTGCCAGTTCGGCAGCCAGCCGGCCCAGTGGCGCCAGCGCGGCCAGGGTGGGGGCCTGCACTTGCAGTGCCCAGCGGTCGGCGGCCGGGTTGGCGGCGCGCTGGCCGGTCAGGGTCAGTTGGTTGCCGGCCAGGTCGGCGCTGGCTGTCAGGTCGGTGTTGCTGGCCTGGCTGTGCAGGCGCAGGGTGGCGGCCAGTGGCACGCCGGCCAGCAGGCTGTTGCGCAGGGTGGTGTTGACATCACCGCTGAGCTGGGCCAGCCAGCGTTCGATGGTGGGCGTGGCTGGGGTGATGTTGCTGCCGGAGGCGGTGCTGGAGGTTGCCTGGCCGCGCCACAGCACATCCATGTCCAGGTCGCCCTCCAGCCGGTGGGGGCCGCGGCGCCAGGCCGAATCGGCCGTGCCGCGCCACCAGGGCCGGGGGTCAAATTGGGCCAGCTTGGCCTGGCCACGCAGCTGCCAGCCGGCGGCGGTGTGTTGGGCGTCCAGGCTGGCTTTGGCGCTGGCCGGGCCGGTGCTGGCCTCGGCCTGGCGGATTTGCAGGCTGTTGGCATTGCCCTGGCCCACCAGCCGCAGTTGCACCGGCAGGCCGCTGCCGTCCAGCAGGCGGCCTTGCAGCGTGGTGTCCACTGACAGTTGCGGCGTGGCGGCAGCGCCCAGGCCGGTGGCCCGCAGTTGCACCGGGCCGCCCAGCAGCAGGGCGGCGGCCTGGCTGTGCAGGCGGGCGGGTTGCAGATTGCTGACTTGCAGGTGCAGCGCCAGGGCATCGCCTGTCCATTGGCCGGTGCCGGTGATTTGCCCGGCGTCGCCCGGGCCGGCGCTGGCTGGTGTCGCACCCGCCAGCGCCAGCGTGAAGTGGTCCAGCGTCAGTTGGTTGGTCTGGCGCGGTGTGCCGCTGGCTTGCAGGCTGATGCTGCGCAGTGGCAGCAGGCCGCTGTCCCAGGCGCCTGGCAGCAGGTTATCCAGTTGGATTTGCGCGGTGGCCGGGCTGTCCAGCCCACTCGTTTGCAGCGTGGCGCTGCCGTTCAAGGCGGTGCGCGGCAGGCCGGGCAGCAGGGCGGCCAGGTTCAGCTGCTGGGTGCGCAGCGTCAGGTCACCCAGCGGCCAGGTGGCAAAGGGCAGCAACGTGGCTTTGGCAGACAGGGACGTGGTGGCGGGTGCCGTGGCTGGGTTTGGGGCCGACTTGCTGGTTGACGTTGCAGCCGGCCCACCCACCGCGCCGTGGCCCAGGTGCAGCCCGTCCAATTGCGCCGCTGCCGCCAGCCGCGCCAGCGGGCCTTGTAACTGCAGCTTGGCCGACCACGGCTGCGCGCCTCCACGCTGGGCCAGCAGGCTGGCCTGCAGCGGCAGCGGGGCGGTGCTGCCGATTTGCGCCGCACCGGTGAGCGTGGTCTGCTGCCAAACCAGCGACAAGCCGTCCACCCGGTGCAGCCCACCCCGCTCAGCACCCAGTTGCAGGCCAGCGGCCACGTCAGTGATGGGCGCCAGCGCATCCACCTGCAATTGGCTGATGCGCAGTGCATCCACCTGCAAGGCCAGTGGCAGGTGCAGGTCGGTGGGCGCGGCGCTGGCCGTGGTGGCCGGGCTGCCGCTTTGAAAATCGACCTGCTGCGCCGTCACGTTGGCCAGGCGCAACGCCAGCCACGCGCCGGGGTGGGGCGCCCACTGCAGTCTGGCGCCGTCAATGGCCAGCCCGGTGATGCGCAGGGTGCCGGTGTGGCCAGGCAGCGCGGCACCCAGTTGCCAGGTCAGGCTTTGGGCGCGCAACTGGCCATCGGCCACCTGGCTTTGCAGGCCTTGCAGCGTTAGCCCGGGCACTTGCCGCAGCAGCGCTGGCAGGGCCGGTGGGTAGTGCAGCAGCGCCAGCGCGCCGCCCAGGCTGATGGCCAGCGGCAGCAGCACCAGCACGCCCAAACCGGTCAGCAGCCAAGGCCACCAGCGGCGACGGGTGGTGGCGGTAGTGTTGGCGGTAGTGTTGGCGGTAGTGGTGGCGGTAGTGTTGGCGGTGATGTTGGCGGTAGCCGCAGCGTCAGGCGTGGCTGCAGGCGGCTGCACCGGCGGTGGCACAGGCAGGCTCAAAATGCGATCCCGACTGAAAAATGCAGCCGCAGCCGGCGCAACTCCTGGCCCCAGGCCAGGTCCACTTTGAGTGGGCCGATGGGGCTGCGCCAGCGCACACCGGCGCCGTAGCCCAAGGCAGGGCGGTAGTCGGCCCAGCGGTCCACCGCGCGGCCAGCGTCCACAAACACAGCGCCCCACACGGCCGGCAGGCTGGCCAGGATGGGGTGGGCCAGCTCCACGCTGCCGGTCAGCAGCGACTGGCCGCTCAGCACGCTGCCATCGGCCGCTGTGGGCGCCAGGCTGCGGTAGGCATAACCGCGCACCGAGTCATCGCCCCCGGCGCGAAAGCCCAGCGCATCGGGCACCGTCACCCGGTCAGATTTGACGATGTGGCCCAGCTCCAGCCTGGCCTGGCCGTACCAGCTTTGGCCCAGCGGCAAGTAGCCCGTGGCGCGGCCGTACAGGCGGCTGAACGGGCCACTGCTGCCACCCTGGCTGCTGGCCTGGCCCACGCCGGCTTGCAGTGACCAGGTGCTGCCCCGGGTGGGCAGCAGCACGCTGTCCAGATCACGCCAGACCCAGTGGTAGTTGACGCTGAGCGCGCTGGCGGTGTTGGGCACGGCGGTGCTGCTGCTGGTTGCAGGGGTGGACGCAGTTGCGGATGCCCCCAGGTCGGTTTGCTTGGACCGCAGCCACTCCACAAAATACAGCCGCTCGATGCGTGGTGTGTCCTGCGTGCGGCCCAGCCGCAGGCGCTGCGACAGCACCAGGTCGGTGGTGCTTTTGACGCGGTCAATTTGCACCCCCAGCAGGTTGCGGTAAAAACCCTCGCCCGGGTGGGTTTGAAACTCACCCGCCCACGACTGCGCATCACGCCCCCACTCCAGTTTGTTGTGCGCTGTCAAAGCCTGGCCAAACGCGCGCCTGTGGGTGTGCTCCAGCGTGGCGCGTGGGCCGGTGTTGGCGCTGATGCCGGCACCCACGGTGGCGTGCTGCAGCGGCTGCTCGGTCAGGCGCACCCGCAGCGGCGCGGCGTCGGCCTGGGCCGGGTCGGCATCAAACGTGACGGTGGCCGACTCAAACAAGCCGGCTTTTTGCAGCCGCTCTTGCCAGTCCAGCAAGCGGGCTTCGGTCAACGGTGTGCCAGCGCCAAAACCGGCCAGGTGGCGCACGGTGGCTTCGTCCTGGCGCTTCAGGCCGTCCACTTGCACCGCACCGGCCAAAAACAGCGGGCCGCTGGCCAATTCCACCCGCAACTGGGCTTGTTGGGCGGCGGTGTCGATGTCGGCCTGGCTGTCGGCCAGCCGCACGGTGGCATAACCCGCAGCGCGCACCCGGGCCAGCAGTTGCTGCTTGGTCTCGGTCCATTCCGGGTTTCTGAAAGGCCGGCCCGGCTGCAAAGCGCCGGCCGCAGGCAGCGCGGCGCGCAGGGCCGCCGCGTCGGCCTCACCGGCCTGGGCACGGTCTTGCAGCGCGCCGGTGGTCAGCACCTGCAGGCGGGTCACTTGGGTGCGCGGGCCGGGCAACACGGTCAGGGTGATGTGCTGCACCGGGGCGCTGTTGGGGGCGGTGCCACTGCCGGCGGCCGCTGCAGCCTGGCGCTGCACCGTCACGTGGGCGTCAAAGTAGCCCTCGGTCTGCAGCAGTTCACGGGCCTGTGCGGGTGCCGCGCCCACCAGCCTGGCCCATTCACTGTCGTCAATCGCTTCATCACCCTTCAGGGTTTGCAGACGGGACAAGTCCAGGCCTTTTTCCAGCACCGGGCGCAGCGCAGCGGGTGCGTCCAGCGTCAGCTGGATCACGGTGCCGCC
>JAYVLI010000178.1:0-3158 GCA_043759535.1 Betaproteobacteria bacterium
CTGCACAGTGTGCTATGACTTTGGAAGCATCCATACCGAGCACCGCAGCCATCGCCCCCACACCCACGGGCACGGCCTCCTGCATGTCCTGCGCTCGGAAGCGCACCAGCGGTGTGGCCTGCGTCAATGTCAACATTCCCGCCGCCACCATGGCCGAATACTCACCCAGCGAATGCCCGGCGACGATTTGCGGGGTCAAGCCTGTCTCGGACATCCAGACGCGGTAGGCGGCAATGGCCGCCACCAGCATCACGGGTTGGGTGTTGGTGGTAAGCGCCAGCGCTTCCTTGGGGCCATGTTTGATCAGCGCACCGAGGTCTTCACCCAACGCATCCGAGGCCTCTTTGAGGGTTTCCGTAACGACCGGGTGATCGCCCCACGCGTCGAGCATGCCGACCGACTGAGAGCCCTGGCCAGGAAAAACAAAAGCAAATGGTTTCATGGGAAAGAGATGACAACAAAGACGAACATGACAACATTAGTGATAAAAAGCACTGCAAGTCCCTGTCAGATTTGAATAGTTAGCTACAGATTAAGTAGCACAGCACCCCAAGTGAAACCACCGCCAACGCCTTCTAGCATGAGGAGTTGACCTGGTTTAACCTGGCCGCTGCGCACCGCAGAGTCCAACGCCAGCGGGATGGACGCCGCCGACGTGTTGCCGTGATCCGCCACGGTGACCACGACCTTGTCCATTGACAGCTTGAGCTTCTTCGCAGTGCTGTTCATGATGCGGATGTTGGCCTGGTGAGGAATCAGCCAGTCGATGTCGGCCTCGCTGCGGCCGGCCTTGGCCAGGGTGGCGCGTGCGGCTTGCTCCAGCACACCCACCGCCAGCTTGAACACGGCCTGGCCGTCCATCTTGAGCAGCGGGTCACCCAGCACCTGGCCGCCCGACACGGTGCCCGGCACACACAGGATGCCAACATGGCGGCCGTCGGCGTGCAGGTCGGTGGCCAGCAGGCCGGGTGCGTCGCTGGCCTCCAGCACCACGGCGCCGGCGCCGTCACCAAACAGCACGCAAGTGCCACGGTCGTTGAAATCCAAGATGCGCGAAAACACCTCGGCGCCGATCACCAGCGCGCGGCGTGCGGTGCCGGTGCGGATCATCGCGTCGGCCACGGTCAGCGCGTAGACAAAGCCCGAACACACGGCCTGCACATCAAACGCCGGGCAACCCACAACGCCCAGCTTGTATTGCACGATGCAGGCGGTGGACGGAAAGATCATGTCGGGCGTGGACGTGGCCAGGATGATCAGGTCGATGTCTTGCGGCTGGCAGCCGGCCGCCTCCATCGCGTGGCGGGCGGCGCCCACGGCCAGGTCGCTGGTGGTGGTGCCGGCGTCCACAAAGTAACGCGCCCGGATGCCGGTGCGCTCAACAATCCAGTCGTCCGAGGTCTCGATGTTGCGGCCAGCCAGGTCAGCCGCCAGGTCGGCGTTGCTGACGCGGCGGGTGGGCAGCATGCTGCCAGTGCCGGCGATGCGGGTGGTCTTGGGCAAGTTGGGCGGCACGGGCATGGGTCAGGGGGTCATGCAGCGCTGTTAAGCGGCTGGTTGATGCGGCGCAGTCATGCAGCTTTTGCGGGAGGCGCCTGACCCGGACTACCGGGTTGCGCCAGCACCGCAGCGGGCTGGGCCAGTTGCAGGTCCGGCAACACCGCAAAGGTGTCGCGGATGCGGTCATGCACCCGGTCCAGCAGCCGATTGCGGGCGGCATCATAAGCCCGTGCCAGCGCCCGGTCGAAGGCGTAAGCGTCAGACGATCCGTGCGCCTTGAACACCAGCCCACGCAGCCCCAGCAGCGCGCCGCCGCTGTAGCGGCGGTGATCCACCCGCGCCTTGAAGCGGTTGAGCACCGGCAGTGCCACCAGGGCGGCCAGCTTGGTCAGCGGTGACCGGCTGAACTCCTCTTTGATGAACTGGCCCATCATGGCGGCCAGCCCCTCGGAGGTTTTGAGCAGCACGTTGCCGACAAAACCGTCACACACCACCAGGTCGGTGGTGCCTTTGAAGATGTCGTTGCCCTCCACATTACCGTGGAAATTGAGCTGGCCGGCCGCCGCTGCCGTGCGCAGCAACTCACCGGCGCGCTTGATCGTCTCGCTGCCCTTGATGGCTTCTTCACCGATGTTGAGCAGGCCCACGCTGGGGTTCTCGTTGCCATCCAGCGCACTGACCAGCGCGCTGCCCATCACCGCAAACTGCAGCAGGTGCTCGGCGCTGCAATCCACGTTGGCGCCCAGGTCCAGCACCTTGGTGAAGCCACCACGCATATTGGGCAACAGCGCGGCAATGGCCGGGCGGTCAATGCCGTCAAAGGTTTTGAGCAGGTAGCGCGCCAATGCCATCAAAGCCCCGGTATTGCCAGCCGAGACACAGGCGTCGGCAGCAGCCGGCAACACCGCACCATCAGCGCCTTGGCCGGGCTTGAGTTGGGCGATGGCCACCCGCATCGATGAATCGCGCTTGCGGCGCAGTGCGACTTCCACCGAATCGTCCATCAACACCACCTCGGTGGCGGTGATCAAACTGCAGCGCGGCCAGCCTTGCGCCGGCTGCAGCGCTTCGGGCGTGCCCACCAGCAGCAGTTCGGCATCGGGGTGGACCTGCAAAAAACTGCGGCAGGCGGGCAAGGTGACTGAGGGGCCATGGTCGCCGCCCATGCAATCAACCGCGAGGCGTACACGCTGGAGAGGCTGCAAGGCGGACGTTGGCTGATGCGGCATGGGCAAGCTGTTGGGGCGCTGGGGCCGGTCAGGCGGGCATGGGGTCAAGCCAGCAGGTCAATTGACTCCGCCGGCCTGGCGGGCCGACACACCGCGACACAACGGTAGGCGATGCGGCAAGGGCACACAAGCGGGCTGGCCCGCAGGGCGGCCACCACCCCGGCCGAACCCAGCGCCGCAGCAACGCAAAAACCCGGCCGCACAGTGCGCAATGCCGGGTTTGGTGCGGTGCAAACAAACACGCTTGGCGGCTTTGCCGCCACCGCAAGCTGACGGGTGCGGTGCTGGCACCGGCCAGCGGCGCACCGGGTCAGCGCGCCGTTTCAAGCACTCAGGCGTCAGCCTTGGTCTTGAAGATCTTGCGCCCACGGTAAAAACCGGTGGGGCTGATGTGGTGGCGCAGATGCACTTCACCGGTGGTGGGCTCAA
>JAYVLI010000179.1:0-5490 GCA_043759535.1 Betaproteobacteria bacterium
CTTGGTGGCGGCTTGGTGGCGGCTTGGTGGCGGTTTGGTAGCGGTTTGGCAGCGGTTTGGTGGCCGCTCGCCAGGCGACACGGCGGCCTGCCGTCCGACAGCGCAGCCCGGCAAGGGCCTGGCCTGCAGCGGGTACAGGCGCTGCCTACAATCCCGAAACAGCGTTTTAACCCGCGCTTGTCACCCTTCTTGACGGACAGTTTCTGCCACCCTGGCGCGCCCGCCGCGCCGCCTTTGTTAGGACACCACCCATGAGCTACACCCTGCCCGCCCTGCCGTATGCCAAAGACGCCCTGGCGCCGCACATCTCGGCCGAGACCTTTGACTTCCACTATGGCAAGCACCACCAGGCTTACGTGACCAACTTGAACAACCTGGTCGGCGGCACCGAGTTTGCCAGCCTGGCGCTGGAAGAAGTGGTCAAAAAATCGGCCGGCCCGATCTTCATCAACGCCGCCCAGGTGTGGAACCACACCTTCTTCTGGAACAGCATGAAGCCGGCCGGCGGTGGTGAGCCCACCGGCGCGTTGGCCGCAGCCATCACCGCCAAATGGGGCAGCTACGCCGCCTTCAAAGAGGCCTTTACCAAGAGCGCGGTGGGCAACTTTGGGTCGGGCTGGACCTGGTTGGTCAAGAAGGCCGACGGCTCGGTGGACCTGGTCAACACCAGCAACGCCGCCACCCCGCTGACCAGCGCTGACACCGCGCTGCTGACCATCGACGTGTGGGAACACGCCTACTACATCGACTACCGCAACGCCCGGCCCAAGTTTGTCGAGACCTACCTGGCCTCACTGGTCAACTGGGACTTTGCGGCGGCCAACTTCGCCTGAGTTTGCAGCGGTGTGAGCGCGCTAAACACGCGCCAAACACGCACCGCAGACGAACCAAGGGCCCGCCAGCGTTGCGCTGTCGGGCCCTTTTTTCGTCTGCGTCAAGCGGCCGCTGCGGAACCGGCTTTGCCGGGCCGCCTGAGGCGCCCGCCTGGGAGGGCGCCTCAGGCGCTGCGGTGGGATCATTTAAACGGCGCGCCGGTCAGCTTGAAGCCCGCCTTGATGCCACGCTTGGCAAACCAGCCCTGGTGCATCTCCAGCACATAGCGCACCGGCTGGGTGGAGCAGTGGGACGCTTCGTCAAACGGCTTCATGTCGGCCAGGTTGACGATGGCACCGTCGTCCGCCACAAACGCAATCGTCAGTGGGGTGGGCGTGTTGCGCATCCAGAAGCACTGCGGTGTGGGGGCGTCAAACACAAACAGCATGCCCTCGTGGCTGGCCAGGTCACGCCGGTACATCAGGCCTTTTTGGCGCTGCTCAGGGGTCTGCGCCACCTCGGCATGGATGTTGTGCATGCCGGCGCCTAGCTGGATGGCTGGCAGCCGCTGCGGTTGCTCTGCGTCGCGCTGTGCCTGGGCTTGCGGTAGTGGCAAAGCCAGCAGCAGCGTGGCCAGAGCCACTGTCTTGACATCAATCATGTAAAAAACCTCTGGAAACCACTAGATTGCAGATGTTGCGCCGCTTTGCAGGCCTTGCTGCTCGCAGCGGCCGGCGCTTCACACCATTTCACCATGCCGCTTTCCACCACCACTGCCGTGCCCTTGCTGGACAGTGCCACCGTCGGCCTGGGTGCGGGTGTGGATGACGGCCTGGCCGCTGACCTGGCCACTGACTTGGCAGTGTTGGATGACCCGGTGGAGCAGCGGCGCTTCACCCGCTACAGCATCAACGCGGCGGGTGAGCGCACGGCCGACTCCTCCCTGCGCATCAGCGGCATGCATTGCGCGGCCTGCGCCGGGCTGGTCGAGCAGGCGCTGCAGCAGGTGGACGGTGTGTTGCAGGCCAGCGTCAGCGCCGCTGGTGAACGGGCGCGGGTCAGCTGGGACCCGCAGCGTACCCGGGCCGCTGCGCTGGTGGCGGCCATCCGCGCAGCAGGCTATGACGCCGTGCCTGACGCCGCATTGGCTGCGCACGAGGCCCGCAAGCTGGCCCACCGGGCCGCCATCTGGCGTTTTTTTGTGGCCTCGTTTTGCGCCATGCAAGTGATGATGATGGCCACCCCCAGTTATGTGGCCGGCCCGGGGGAGCTGGCGCCGGATTTGCGCCAGTTGCTCAACTGGGGCAGTTGGGTGTTGACCCTGCCGGTGCTGGTGTTTGCCGCTGGACCATTTTTTAGCGGCACCTGGCGTTGCCTGCGGGCACGGCGCATTGGCATGGACGTGCCGGTGGCGCTGGGCATCGCTGTCACCTTTGTGGCCAGCAGCGGCGCCACCTTTGCACCCGATGGCCTGTTCGGCGCCGAGGTCTACTTTGATTCGCTGACGATGTTTGTCAGCTTTTTGCTGGGCGGCCGGCTGTTGGAACTGCGCGCCCGCCACCGTGTGGCCAACGTGCTGGAAACCGCGTTGGCCGGCCTGCCCGACACCGCGATGCGGCTGTGTGACGACGGCAGCACCGAGACCATCAGCGTGCAGCGCCTGGCGCCGGGTGACCGTGTGCGGGTGCCGGTGGGCCAGGCCTTTCCGGCTGACGGTGTGGTGCTGGTGGGCCACACCCGGGCCGATGAATCACTGCTGACCGGTGAAAGCGCGGCGGTGGACAAACCCTGCGGCGCGGCGGTGGTGGCCGGCAGCCTGAACCTGGGTGCGCCAGTGCTGGTGCAAACGCTGCAGGTGGGGGCTGACACCCGGCTGCGGGCCATCGTCGCGCTGATGCAGGACGCGATGAGCCAGCGGCCCACCTTGGCCCGCGCCGCTGAACGCTGGGCCGGGCCGTTTTTGTGGGCCGTGCTGCTGCTGGCGGCGGGCGCTGCGGCGGTGTGGAGCGTGGTGGACCCGGCCCGTGCGGTCTGGGTGGCGGTGTCGGTGTTGATCGTCACCTGCCCGTGTGCCTTGTCATTGGCCGCGCCGGCAGCCTTGCTGAGCGCCGCCAGCGCGCTGGCCCGGCGCGGTGTGCTGCTGCAGCGGCTGGACGCGCTGGACGCCTACACCCGGGTGCAGCGCATCTACCTGGACAAAACCGGCACCGTCACCGACGACACGCTGCAGTGGACTGGCCAGACGCACCGGCTGACACCACCGGCCGAACTGGGGTTTACCGAGGCTGATCTACTGGCCCACGGCGCTGCGCTGGCGGGCTGGTCCAGCCACCCACTGGCGCGGGCGCTGGCGGCGGCGGGCCAGGCCAACAAAGCCACCAACCCGCCACTGCAGGCCATGGCTGAACTGCCCGGCCAAGGCCTGCAGGCCCAGGACACACAAGGCCGCTGCTGGCGCCTGGGCCGTGCCAGTTTTGTGGTGGGCCAGGCTGCGGCTGATCCAGCCCCCGACAACGCCCTGGCCACCACCTGGCTGGGCTGCAACGGCCACCTGCTGGCGCGGTTTGAGTTTGACGAGACCCTGCGGCCCGACGCCCAGGCCACAGTCAGCGCGTTGCAGGCGCGGGGCCTGCAGGTGGTGTTGTTGTCGGGTGACAGCGCAGCCCGTGCCAGGCGCATGGGCCAACGCCTGGGTGTGGACGCGGTGATTGGCGGCGCCACGCCTGAGCGCAAACTGGCCGAGGTGGCAGCGGCCCAGGCCAGTGGCCTGCGGGTGGCCATGGTGGGCGACGGCATCAATGACGCACCGGTGCTGGCCCGCGCCGATGTGTCTTTTGCGATGGGGCAAGGCGCCCTGGTGGCACGCGCCCAGGCCGACGCGGTGGTGGTCTCCAGCCGCTTGTCTGACCTGGTGCTGATGCACCGCACGGCTCGCCGCACCCTGCGCGTGATCCGGCAAAACCTGGTGTGGGCGGCGCTGTACAACGGCGCTTGCATCCCGCTGGCGCTGCTGGGCTGGCTGCCACCCTGGGCCGCCGGCCTGGGCATGGCCAGCAGTTCACTGCTGGTCATCCTCAATGCCTTGCGCTTGGCGCGCTGAAGCCGCCCCCCAACTGACAGCCAGCCCGAATGGACATTCTCTACCTGTTGATCCCGTTGTCGGCCGTGTTGGTGTTGTTGATCCTGGGCCTGTTTGGCTGGGCCTTGCACTGCGGCCAGTTTGACGATGTGGAGCGGGAGGGAGAGCGCATCCTGCTGCACGATAGTTTTGCGCCAGTTGATGTTGATCAAGCCCCGCGTCGGGGTCTACCCAAACAATCAACTGCAAGCCAGGGCAAGCCTCGCGCCGATAGACCCCAGCAATAGACCCCAGCAATAGACCCCGGAAGAGGAGGCTTCTTGATGGCCAACACCAGCGCAACACTTGGCATGCCACACCCACACCCACCCCCACGCCCAGGTACTGCCACCAGCACCGGTGCAGCGCCCACCACCAGCGGGGTTTACAGCGACACCGTGGTGCGCTGTTTTGCCCTGGCGGCCGTGCTGTGGGGCATCATCGGCATGTTGGTGGGGGTGGTCATCGCGGCTGAGCTGGCCTGGCCCGAACTGAGCCAAGGCATCCCCTGGCTCAGCTACGGCCGCTTGCGGCCGCTGCACACCAATGCGGTGATTTTTGCGTTTGGCGGCTGTGTGTTGATGGCCACCAGTTACCACGTGGTGCAGCGCACCTGCCAGACCCGGCTGTTCATGCCCAAGCTGGCCATGTGCACCTTTATCGGCTGGCAGTTGGTGATTGTTGCGGCCGCCATCTCATTGCCCATGGGCTATACCCAGGGCAAGGAATACGCTGAACTGGAGTGGCCCATCGACATCCTGATTGCAGTGGTGTGGGTCAGTTACGCCATCGTATTTTTTGGCACCGTGGGCACCCGCAAGATTCGCCACATCTATGTGGCCAACTGGTTTTTTGGCGCCTTCATTTTGACGGTGGCGCTGCTGCACATCGTCAACAGCGCGGCCATTCCGGTCAGTCTGACCAAGAGTTATTCGGCCTATGCCGGTGTGCAAGACGCCATGGTGCAGTGGTGGTACGGCCACAACGCGGTGGGCTTTTTCTTGACCGCTGGTTTCTTGGGGATCATGTACTACTACATCCCCAAACAAGCCGGCCGGCCGGTGTACAGCTACCGCCTGTCCATCGTACATTTTTGGGCACTGATCTTCACCTACATGTGGGCAGGGCCGCACCACCTGCACTACACCGCGCTGCCTGACTGGGTGCAAAGCGTGGGCATGGTGTTCTCGCTGGTGCTGCTGGCGCCCAGCTGGGGCGGCATGATCAACGGCATCATGACGCTCTCAGGCGCCTGGCACAAACTGCGTGACGACCCGATCCTCAAGTTCCTGATCGTCTCGTTGTCGTTCTACGGGATGAGCACGTTCGAGGGTCCGATGATGTCCATCAAGACCGTCAACGCCCTCAGCCACTACACCGACTGGACCGTGGGCCATGTGCACTCGGGGGCACTGGGCTGGGTGGGCCTGATCTCGATGGGCGCGCTGTACCACCTGATCCCGCGCATGTATGGCCGCGAGAAGATGTATTCCACGCGGGCTATCGAACTTCACTTCTGGATTGCCACCATCGGCATCGTGCTCTACATCGCCGCGATG
>JAYVLI010000180.1:0-7867 GCA_043759535.1 Betaproteobacteria bacterium
CAGCGCCAGCACGGAGTCGGCGATGCACTGGTTGACGGCCAGCCTGTCGTCCAGCGGTGGGCGCTGCAACACCCAGTTGGCCACCTCGCTGCGGATGCCGGGGTGGCCAATGCCCAGGCGCAAGCGCCAAAAATCAGCCGAACCGAGTTGCGCGGTGATGTCTTTCAGACCGTTGTGGCCGGCTGACCCGCCACCCTGCTTGAGCTTGACCTGGCCAGGCGCCAGGTCCAGCTCGTCATGCACCACCAGGATCTGCTGCGGCTCAATCTTGAAAAAGCGCGCCAGCGGCGCCACCGCCTTGCCCGACAGGTTCATGAAAGTCAGCGGCTGCAGCAGCCAGACCGGCCCGTCCGGGCGCATCACCCGCACCAACATGCCGTGGTGGTGGCGGTCAAAGCTGAGCTGGGCTTGCAATTGCAGCGCGGCCGCGTCCAGCCACCAAAAACCGGCGTTGTGGCGGGTGTGTTCGTATTCGGGGCCGGGGTTGCCCAGGCCAACAACGAGGCGGATCATGGCGCGGATTATTGCGGCGGCCGCAGTGCCTTGCGTGCGCCGGCCGCCAGCGCGTGGCCGATGCGGTCCAGCGCACCGGCACGCAGCGGCGGGCGGGCGCGGTCGGTGCCGGCGGCCGCAGCGGTGTGGCCAGGGGCATCACTGGGCAACAAACGCCACTGGTGCCAGTGCAGCAGCACATCCACAAACACGCTGGCATGCACAGGCTGCAGCACACCGCTGGCCAGGCCGGGCGCGGCCAATTGCTCAGGCATCACGCCAATGCCCCAGCCCATCAGCGCGGCTTGCACGTGGGCCTCACTGGACGGCACGTGGCGCTCGATCAGGCGCGGGCCACGCAGCGTAAACGCCCGCTCCAGCCAGGTGGCGGGCATGTCGTCTTTGCGGTTGAACACCAACCAGGGCACGCTGGCCAGGTTGCCCCGGTGCAAGCCTTGCGGCAGGGTTTGCGCCAGCAACGCCACGCTGGCCACCGCCACATAACGCATGCAACCCAGTGGCTGCACGCTGCAGCCGCGCAGCGCCTCTGCCACGGTGCTGACACAGCCCAACACCGCGCCCTCACGCAGCACCTGATGGGTGAAGTCCTGGTCATCCACCACCAGCTCGATGCCGTAACCATCACGCTGGCCGGCGTGCACCACCGGGTCCAGTGCTGGCAGCACCCAGGTGGCCAGGCTGTCGGCATTCACCGCGATGGGCAGCCGCTCGTCCTGCGCCTGGCCGGCGCCCAGCTCACGTGCGATGTCGGCGCGCATGGCCTGCATCTGGCGGGCGTAGCGCAGCAGCACTTTGCCGGGCTCGGTCAAGCGCAGCGGCCGCGACCGCACCACCAGCAGCCGGCCCAGACCGGTCTCCAGCACCCGCAGCCGCTGCGACACGGCAGATTGGGTGATGGCCAACTGCTGGGCTGCACGCTCAAAACTGCCGGTATCGGCCAGGGCGGCCAGGCAGTCCAGGGCGGCGGGGTCAAAAGCGTTCATCGGTGGGCTGACAGTTCAGGTGACTGTACGGGTGGCCCGAGGGTGAGGTGGTTTTGGGGCGCTTGCAGGGCTGGGCCATCCCCGGTTGCCAGCGCCACCAAAGAGTGGCGCGCAACAACGAAAAAGCCCCGCCAAGGCGGGGCTTCGGGCAGGCCGGGCAAAACGCCCAGCCGGCAGCACAGGCTTACTTCTTGGCAGCAGGCGTCTTGGCAGCGGCCGTCTTGGCAGCAACCTTTTTGCCAGCGGCTTTTTTGGCCGGTGCGGCGGCTTCTTCCGGTGCAGCTTCTTCTTCGATCTTGGGCGCGGTGGCGGCCACGATCACCGGGTTGTTTTTGCCGTGCTTCACCACCTTCAGGCCCTCAGGCAGCTTCAGGTCGGACGCATGGATGGACTGGCCCTTGATCAGGTCGGTCAGGTCCACCGCGATGAACTCAGGCAGCGCCGTGGCCAGGCACTCGATCTCGATTTCGGTCGAGACATGGGCCACCAAGCACTTGTCGGTCTTCACAGCCACCGAGTTTTCTTCGCCCGAGAAGTGCAACGGCACCTTTTTGCGCACGCGGGTGGTTTCGTCCACGCGCTGGAAATCGATGTGCAGCACTTGCTGCTTCCACGGGTGCATCTGAAAGTCACGCAGCAACACCTTCTGGGTGCTGCCGGCCAGTTCCATTTGCAGGATCGAGGAGTGGAAGGCCTCTTTCTTGAGCGCGAAATACAGCGCGTTGTGGTCCAGCTCGATCATCTTGGGTTCGCCGGCGCCAAAAACGATGCCAGGCACTTTGCCCGAGATGCGCAGGCGGCGGCTCGCTCCGGTCCCCTGCAGATTGCGCTCGAAAGCGGTGAAGTTCATGGTTGCTCCATGTGCGGCGCCCGCGACCAGGCTGCCAGGGTGAAGGCGCTGCTAAAAACTCAGCAGCGCCAAAAATGCCGGTCAGAAATTGTTGTTCTGCTCGGCGAAAAGTGAGGTGACCGATTCACCGTCGGAAATGCGGCGGATGGTCTCGGCAAACAAGAAGGCCACCGACAGCTGGCGGATCTTCTTGCAGGCTTTTGCAGCGTCGGACAGCGGGATGGTGTTGGTGATCACCACCTCATCCAACTGGCTGCCCGCAATGCGGTCAACCGCTGGGCCCGACAGGATGGGATGGGTGCAGTAGGCAAATACCCGTTTGGCGCCGCGCTCTTTCAACACCTCGGCAGCTTTGACCAACGTGCCAGCGGTGTCGATCATGTCGTCCATGATCACGCAGTTGCGGCCGTCGATCTCGCCGATGACATGCATCACTTCAGACACATTGGCCTTGGGCCGGCGTTTGTCGATGATGGCCAGTTCACTGCCCAACTGCTTGGCCAGCGCCCGGGCGCGCACCACACCGCCCACGTCGGGCGACACCACCACCAGGTCGGGGTAGGCCTTGCTCTTCAAGTCAGACAACAGCACCGGGCTGGCGTAGATGTTGTCCACCGGGATGTCAAAGAAGCCCTGGATCTGGTCAGCATGCAGGTCCATGGTCAGCACCCGCTCAACCCCCACCGTCTCCAACAGGTTGGCCACCACCTTGGCGCTGATGGGCACACGCATCGAGCGTGGCCGGCGGTCTTGCCGGGCGTAGCCGTAGTACGGGATCACGGCGGTGATGCGGCGTGCGCTGGCGCGCTTCAACGCATCGACCATGATCAGCAATTCCATCAGGTTCTCGTTGGTGGGCGCGCAGGTGCTTTGCACCACAAACACATCACGGGCGCGCACGTTCTGGTGCACTTCAACCGTGACTTCACCGTCGGAGAAACGGCCCACGCTGGCCTTGCCCAACTCAACGCCCAAGCTCTTGGCCATTTCTTGCGCCAGGGCCGGGTTGGCGTTGCCGGTGAACAGCACGGTGTTGAACAGCACGGTGGGTTCTCCGTCAGGCTTTGGGCTGCTGGGGTGGTGAATTGACTGCACCGGCGGTATGCCGTGCTGACCATTTTTGGCAGGGGAGGAAGGACTCGAACCCTCGCATGTCGGAATCAAAATCCGATGCCTTGACCAACTTGGCGACTCCCCTACACAGGATGCAAAGACGCTGCATCCCCAACCTCTTTCAGCTGGACCAACCCAATAGCGGGTGGTGGTCCAGGCTGCGGCACATCCGGCCTGTCCAGTCGGGCGGCAGGTCTGCCGCCCAATCTGGTTGTGCTGCAGTCAACACAGCGGGGCTTGCGCCCCGCTTTGCATCTCGACTTGCCGTGCCCTTCAAATGCTCTGAATCTTGCCCAACTCTTGCACTGACTCTTGAAAATACTGCGCTGCCTGAGCCCGACATTCTGCTGTTGCCAAAACGCGCTTCAAGCCACGCGGCAACCGTACCAATCTCACCGCATGCTGCTTCAGCTGGTGCTTGCAAATCATTTTTGCCGTGACCAGTCAGCAACTTTTCTTGCACATTTGCGTGTGCAAGAAAGCTCATGACTATAGCAGCTTCTGAATCTCTGGCCAAGAGCGGACTGCCAAAAATGGCAGCGGTGGCGATAGCCGCAGCGGGTTTGACCACCGCATACCACTGCGGCGGCAGGGCCTGCGCTGGCAGTGGCGTGAGCACATCGCCAATGCCTTCGACAAACGCGTTGTGGCCGCCGATGAAAAACGGCACATCGGCGCCCAGCGCCAGGGCAATGGGCTGCAGGCGCTGGGTGGACCAGTGCAGGCCCCACAGCCGGTTGAGTGCCAACAGCGTGCTGGCAGCGTCTGAGCTGCCACCACCCAGGCCCGCTCCCCAGGGCACCCGTTTGAGCACGGACAAGTCGGCACCCAGTGTGGTGCCGCTGGCCTGCTGCAAGGCGCGGGCAGCGCGCAAGCTCAGGTCATCGGCGGGCAATGCAGGGCCTAAATCGTGGCGCTGCAGCAAGCCATCACTGCGGCGCTCAACGTGCAGGGTGTCGCACCAGTCGATCAAAACAAGCACCGACTGCAGCAGGTGGTAACCGTCAGGCCGCCGGCCCACCACATGCAAGAACAGGTTGAGCTTGGCCGGCGCGGGCACGTCGTAGATGGCGGACAGGCTCATGTGTTGGCGGCACCGTGCTTCAGCGGTCCAGCCGCACCCGCACCGTCACCACGGGCGGGCTACTGCGGGTGGCGTCCACCCAACCATCGGCCCAGCGGGCCAGGTCGATCTGCCAGCCGAGTTGCACAAATCCCGGTGCGCCGTCTGGCCTGGGGGTGGATGCTGCGCCGGCCCAGGCGCGACCACGCAGCCAGTCAAACAGGGCGGCCATGGGCACCGCCTCACCCAGCGCGGCGCTGGCCAGGCTGTCGAGATCGGCAAAGCGGTTTTCGGCGCCACCGCTGGCCAGCACCGCCTGGCCGGGGGCCCAGCGCGCTTGCGCCAGCGTGGTGCCCAGCGGGCCGCTGAGGGCCAGCAGGCCGGCGTCGGCGTTGCCAGTCAACTCAAAGCCGGCGCTCAAGGCCCGCTCGGGCTGGCCGTCAATACGCACCGACAAGCGGCCGCTCAGGCCATCAGCCGCTAGTGGCTGGCCCACCGTGCTGCAGGCCGACAAGCCCAGCAGCAGACCGGACCCCAGCGCTGCCGCTGCCAGCACCCTGCCCAGCCAACTCACAAACGGACCTTCAACCTGGCCAGGGTTTCGCGCAGTACGTCGTTGGCGGCGTCGCGCTTGCGAGCGTCTTGCCACACGCTGCGCGCTTCGTCTTGCTGGCCGGCAGCCCACAGCACCTCGCCCAGGTGGGCGGCAATCTCGGTGTCGGGTCGGGCGCTGTAGGCCAGGCGCAGCAGGCGCACGGCTTCGCTGCGGTTGCCCAGGCGGAATTCAACCCAGCCCAGGCTGTCGGTGATGAAGGGGTCACCGGGTGACAGCTCCAGCGCGCGGGCGATCAGGTCACGGGCCTCGGGCAGGCGCAGGCCACGATCGGCCAGTGAATACCCCAGCGCGTTGTGGGCGTGTGGATGGTCGGGCTTGAGCGCAATCACGCGGCGCAGCAATTGCTCCATCTGCGGCATACGGTCGAGTTTTTCAGCCACCATGGCCTGCTCATAGATCAGGTCGGTGTCGTCGGCAAAACGCTGACTGGCAGCGGCCAGCACATCGGCGGCGTCTTGCCAGCGCTTGATGTCGCGCAGCATCTGGGCCTCGGCCACCAGCTTGGCGCGGGCGTCATCGCCGGTGCGCTCGGGCACGGCTTGGATCAAGGCGCGGGCCTCTTTGATCTTGCCCTGGCGCGCCAGGATCGAGGCACGCCGCACCTGCACCTCCAGCGCGCGCTGCGGGCTGTCCACCTTGGCCAGCCAGGCCTCGGCGGCGGGCATGTCACCACGCTGCTCGGCGGCTTGCGCCAGCAACAACCAGGCTTGGGTCAGATCGCGGGCGGCGGGTGCGCCGTCGGCGCTGCGCTCATCGTCGTCATCGCGGTCGGTGGTGTCTGCCGTGTCGGCGGCCACTTTGTCGGCATCAGCCGATGCGCCGGTGGCAACCACCGCAGCCAGCGCGGCTGGGGGGGCCGACAGCAGCTCAACATAGCGCAGCAGCGCTACTTCAGCCTCTTTGGGCTGCTTCAACTCCAGCCGCAACGCGCCCAGGGTGAGCCAAGGCTCGGGCAGGTCGGGCTTGTCGCGGGTGAGTTGCTCCAGTTGGCGGCCGGCATCGGCATAACGCTGCGACTGGGTGAGCACCCTTGCATAGCCCATGCGCAGCGCGGGTTCAGCGTCGGGGCGGGCCAGATAGCTGCTGACCAGCGCTTCAGCGGCGGGGGTGCCGGGCAACAATTCCAGCGCCAGCAGCACCGGACCGGGTGCGGCGGCATCATCGGTTTGGGCGGCGCGCGCCAGGCCGAGTGCTTGCGGCAGGTTGCCCGCCAACAGATGCGCCCGACCCAGCGCCACCCGGCTGGCGGTGCGGGTGGAGGGTGCGTCCAGATAAGGCAGCACCAGTTTTTCAACCAGGGCCAGTGCGCGCTGGCGGTCTTGCACACCCTGCAGCAAGCGTGGCAAGCCGGCGATCAAGCCAGGTTGGTCCATCACCGGCACGGCCTTGATCCAGGCGGCCAGCGGCTCTTGCACCTCGTCCAGCTTGTTCAGGGCCAGCAGGATTTGGGTCAGGTAGCGCACCGGCGCCACACTGCCGGGCTTGGCAGCGCGCCAGGCTTTTGCGGCGTCCAGTGCTTGGTCACCGGCACGGGCTTGCAGGGCGATTTCAACCGCGCGCTGGAACAAGGCATCGTCGTTGTTGCGCTTGGCGGCGTCCAGCATGACGCCGTAGGCATTGCCGGCGCGGCCAGCGTCGAGCTCCATTTCACCAATCAACAGTTGGTAAAACAGCAGCGCGTCGAGTGATGAATTCACAACCGGTGCGGCTGGCGCTGCAGGATTGGCGGCCAGTTGCGGTGGGGCCTGCGGGCCTGGGGTCTGGGCGTTCAGCGCACCCCAGGCCAAGCTTGCCGCCAGGGCGGCAGCCCGAATCGAGAACAGCTGGTGGCTGCGTGGGCGGGCTGCAAAGCCGGTCATGGAGACTCCTGGAAAGCTTGGTAGATTCTAGGTGGCACCCATAATTCCCTTTGATGCCTGAACTGCCTGAAGTCGAAGTCACTCGCGCCGGCCTGAGCGACCGCCTGGTCGGCGCCACCGTGGTGTCAGCCAGGCTGGGCAAGCCCTTGCGCTGGCCACTGGGATGCGCGCCCGAGGCGCTACAGGGCCAGCAACTGGGCACCTTGTTGCGGCGCGGCAAATACCTGTGGTTGCCGATGGCGCCACCGCAAGACAAGCAGCAGACGGCCGGCGGCGGCCTGCTGCTGCACCTGGGCATGTCGGGCTCGCTCGCCCTGCTGCCCGCCGCAGCCGCGCCCGGCCCGCACGACCACTTCGACCTCGTCACCGACCGCGGCACGCTGCGGCTGAACGACCCGCGGCGTTTCGGTGCCGTGCTGTGGTCGCCGGCGCTCGACGCGGCGCCAGCCGCCACGCTGCTGCAGCGCCTCGGCGCCGAGCCCTTCGACCCGCTGCTCACGCCCGAGACCTTCCACGCCCGCCTGCAGCAGCGCCGGGCACCGATCAAGGCCGTGCTGCTGGCGGGCGACGTGGTGGTCGGCGCCGGCAACATCTACGCCTGCGAGGCCCTCTTCCAGGCCGGCATCCACCCGGCGCTGCGCGCCGACCGCATCAGCCGCCCGCGTGCCGCGCGCCTGCTGGCGACGCTGCGCAGCACGCTGGCGCGCGCGATGGCGCTCGGCGGCTCGACGCTGCGCGACTTCACCGACGTGCACGGCAGCGCTGGCGCCTACCAGACCCAGGCCGGTGTGTATGGACGCGAGGGGCAACCCTGCCTGCAATGCGGGGCTCTGGTGCGACGCCGCCAGCAGGCGCAGCGGTCGACCTACT
>JAYVLI010000181.1:0-3076 GCA_043759535.1 Betaproteobacteria bacterium
CCCACCCAGGTACTGCCGTTTTCCACCGGCGTGATCATGGAAAGCCTGCCGGTTGATCGCCTGGTGGCCGGCCTGCCCGCCGCCCTGGCCGACTTGCGCGCCGACGGCTGGCTGGCCGCCGCCCAAGGCATCATGACCACAGACACCTTGCCCAAGGCCGCGTCGCGCCAGGTGCAGATTGGTGGGCGCACGGTCACCATCACCGGCATCAGCAAAGGCGCCGGCATGATCCGGCCCAACATGGCCACCATGCTGGGGTTCATGGCCACTGACGCGGTGATCGCGCCCAGCCTGCTGCAGACCTTGGTGAGCGAAGCGGCGGACGCCAGCTTCAACCGCATCACGATTGACGGTGACACGTCCACCAACGATTCCTTCATTCTGATGGCCACTGGCCAGGCCGGCCATGCGCCCATCACCGCGCTGGACTCAGCCGACGGCCAGGCGCTGCGTGCCGGCGTGACCGCTGTGTCGCAGCACCTGGCCCAGGCCATCGTGCGCGACGGCGAGGGCGCCACCAAGTTCATCAGCGTGCAGGTGGAGGGTGGCCACACGGTGGCCGAATGCCAGCGTGTGGCTTACGCTATCGCCCACTCGCCGCTGGTCAAGACCGCTTTTTTTGCCAGTGACCCCAACCTGGGCCGCATTCTGGCGGCGGTGGGTTATGCCGGCATTGACGATCTGGACCAGACCCTGATCGATTTGTACCTGGACGAGGTGCATGTGGCCACCCAGGGCGCACGCCACCCGGCCTACCACGAGCAAGACGGCCAGCGGGTGATGAAGCAGGCTGAAATCACTGTGCGGGTGCTGCTGCACCGCGGCAGCGCCAGCACCACGGTGTGGACCTGCGACTTGTCACACGACTACGTCAGCATCAACGCGGATTACCGCAGCTGAGGCCGAGGCCTGGGCGCTTGCTCAGGCCGGCGCAAACTGGTCCACCGCGTCGGTGATCAGCCCGTCCACGCCCAGCGCCAGCAAACGCTGCGCATCGGTCGGTTGGTTGGCGGTGTAGACAAAAGCCAGCCAGCCAGCCGCATGCAACTGGGCCAGCAGCCCCGCATCCATCAGCTTGAAATGGGTGACCACGGCGCTGCAGGCCAGTGCCCGGGCTTCATCGGTCCAGCCCGGCCGCAAACTGTCCAGCAGCAGGGCGCGTGGCAGGTGCGGTGCAGCGCGTTGGGCCGCTGCCAATGCCGCCGGCTGAAACGAGCTGAGCAGCGGCAGCTGCGCTGCACCCGCCCACAGCCGCGCTGCATGCTGCGCCACCACCTCACCGGTGCGGGTCTCCACACCAGGCGTGGGCTTGATCTCGATGTTGAGCGCCAGGCTGTTGCCCCGCACAAACGCGGCAATGGCTTGCAACGTGGGCAGTGGTTCACCGGCATACGCCCGGCTGTGCCAACCGCCGGCGTCCAGTTGTGACAGGGTGGACCAAGGCAGATCACCGGCGTTACCGTGGCCGTTACTGGTGCGGTCCAGCGTGGCGTCATGCAGCAAAAACGGCACTTCATCGGCACTGAGCTTGACGTCACACTCAAACGCCCGGTAGCCGTGCGCCGCACCCACGCGGAATGCTGCCAGCGTGTTCTCTGGTGCCAGCTTGCCGGCACCCCGGTGCGCCACCCAGCGTGCGCTCGGCCAATCCATCAAGCGGCCACCCGCAAGCCGCTGGCGACGTCAAACCAGTGCAGGCGGCCGGCGGCAGGTGACAGGCGCACGGTTTGGCCTACCACAGGTGGCGTTAGGGTGGCATCGATGCGCACGGTGAACAAGGCGCTGTCTGCGGCCACAACCGGCCGGCCGGTTATGGCCACACCTTCACTTTCACCCAAGCGTCCATGCACCAAGCGCTCGGCGCCCAGCATCTCCAGCGTCTCCACCACCAGGGGCCAGGCGCCATCGGCGCGCAGCTCGGTGTGCTCTGGCCGCACGCCCAGCACCAGTGCGCCGCTGCGTGGTGCAGCAGCCGGCAGTGGCAGGCGGGCGGTGGCGGTGTTGAAGCATGGGCCATGCACTTGACCGGTGAGCAAATTCATCGGCGGTGAGCCGATGAAGCTGGCCACAAATGCGCTGGCCGGTGTGCCGTACACCTGCTCGGGCGTGCCGAGTTGCTCTACCCGGCCGGCGTTCATCACGATCATGCGCTGGGCCAGCGTCATGGCCTCCACTTGGTCATGGGTGACAAACAGCGAGGTGACACCCAACTCACGGTGCAATTTTTGAATCTCCAGCCGGGTCTGGGCGCGCAGCTTGGCATCCAGGTTGGACAGCGGCTCATCGAACAAAAACGCCGCCGGTTGCCGCACGATGGCCCGGCCCATCGCCACCCGTTGCCGCTGGCCACCCGACAACTGCCGCGGTGTGCGCTGCAAAAAAGGCCCCAGCTCCAGAATGCCCGCCGCCTTTTGCACCCGGGCCTCGATCTCGGCCTTGGGCACCTTGGCAATTTTCAGCCCATACGCCATGTTGTCGTAGACGCTCATGTGCGGGTACAGCGCGTAGTTCTGAAACACCATCGCGATGTCGCGCTCGGCCGGCTCCACATCGTTGACCACCCGGCCACCAATGCTGATCTGGCCCTCGCTGATCTCTTCCAGGCCCGCCACCATGCGCAACAGTGTGCTTTTGCCGCAGCCTGACGGGCCGACGATGACGATGAATTCACCGTCGGCAATGTCGGCCGACACGCCGTGGATGACCTGGTTGGCCTTTGGCCCGCGCCCGTAGCGCTTGATGACGTTGTGAATCGTGATGGCGCCCATGCTTTGCTTCAGCCTTGTTATTTTTCAGAATCCACCAGGCCCTTGACGAACCAGCGCTGCATCAAAATCACCACCAGTGCCGGTGGCAGCATGGCCAGCAACGCAGTGGCCATCACCAGGTTCCACTCATTGGCTGCATCACCGCCCGAGATCATGCGCTGGATGCCAATGACGATCGGGTACATCTTCTCGTCGGTCGTCACCAGCAGCGGCCACAGGTATTGGTTCCAGCCGTAGATGAACTGGATCACAAACAGTGCGGCGATGGAGGTGGTGGACAGCGGCAGCAGCACGTCCTTGAAAAAGCG
>JAYVLI010000182.1:0-3717 GCA_043759535.1 Betaproteobacteria bacterium
GGCGCCTCAGGCGCGCTGATGTGGCGGGCGTCCAGCGTCACCATGTCGGGCTGGCTGCTGGACCGCTCAGCCACCACGCCCATGCTGCGCAGCAGCTTGAGCATGGTGACCACGTCCTGCAGTTGTGGCACGTTGTGCAGCACCAGCGTGTCGGCCACCAGCAGGCTGGCGCACAGCTCGGGCAGGGCGGCGTTTTTGGCCCCGGCGATGGGCACGTTGCCTTGCAGGCGGCGGCCACCGCGGATGATCAATTTGTCCATGGATGGGCTCTCGAAAAATCAGCCCCACTGGCAGGAATCGACAGCAAAAAGGCGGTGCGCGCTGCGGGGCGCCTACTGCCCCCTGCTGCACGCGGCCGCAGGGGTGTCAGTGGTGGGTGTGGGGTGCGGCGGCGGACGCCGTTGTGGCGGATGCAGCCCATTCAGCGGGGGTCAAGGTCTTCATCGACAGCGCGTGGATCTGCGCCCGCATGCGGTCACCCAGCGCCTGGTAGACCCGCTGGTGGCGGGCCACACGGCTCAAGCCACCAAACTCTGGCGAGACGATAGTGGCAAAAAAATGCTGGCCGTCACCATCCACTTCAAGATGGTCACAAGCCAGCCCGGCGGCAATAAAGCCGCGCACATCATCGGCGCTGGGGTTTGACATCGGCTGGATTATCTCAGGCATGCCAGCAGCATTACGCCCGCAACTTGTAGCCGATCTTCAGCAGGTACAGCGCCACCGCTGACACCACGATGAAGCTGCCACCCACCACGCCCAGGCTGAGCCAGGGTGAGACATCGCTGGTGCCAAAAAAGCCGCGCCTGAAGCCATCGATCATGTAGAAAAACGGGTTCAGGTGGCTCATCCGTTGCCAGACGCCGGGCAGTGAATGCACCGAGTAAAAGACGCCCGAAAGAAACGTCATCGGCATGATGATGAAGTTCTGGAAGGCGGCCAATTGGTCAAACTTTTCAGCCCACAGCCCGGCAATCAGGCCCATCGCGCCCAGCATGCCGGCGCCCAGCACCACAAACACCAGGGCCCACAGCGGCTGCGCAAATGCCGGTGCGGCAAACCACACAGTGACCAAAAACACGCCCGTGCCCACCGCCAGCCCGCGCACCACGCTGGCCCCCACATAGGCCACAAACCAGGCCCAGTGCGACAGCGGCGACAGCAACAAAAACACCAGGTTGCCGGTGATCTTGCTCTGGATCAGGCTGCTGGAGCTGTTGGCAAACGCGTTTTGCAGCACGCTCATCATCACCAGCCCGGGCACCAGGAAACTGGTGTAGCCCACGCCCTTGAACACCTCCACCCGGCCCTCCAGCACATGGCCAAAGATCAGCAAGTACATCACCGCCGTGAGCACCGGCGCAGCCACGGTTTGAAAGGCCACTTTCCAGAACCGCAGGATCTCTTTTTTGAACAGCGTGTTGGCGCCGGCCAGCACCGGCATGGCCGTCATGCGGCCACCTCGGCAGCCTGCGCTGCGGCCGCAGCCGGCGCACCGGTCTGCATGATTTCCAGAAACACATCTTCCAGGTCGGCGCGGCCGATCTCCAAGTCTTCAATCTTGATGCCCGCCTCGCGCAGCGCGGCCAGCAGGCGCTCCACGTCCGCCGCGTCTCTTGCCTTGAGTTGCACGATGCGGCCAGTGATGCGCGCCTGTAGCGCCAGCGCAGCGGGCAAAACCTGGTCGGTCTTGAAGCGCAGCATGGTGCTGGCGCTGGCCGACAGCAGGTTGGCTGTGCGGTCCAGCGCCACCAGTTGGCCCTGGCGCAGCATGCCGATGCGGTGGCACAGGGCTTCGGCTTCTTCCAGGTAGTGGGTGGTCAGCAGCACGGTGTGGCCTTCGCGGTTCAGGCGGGCGATGAAGGCCCACAGCGTCTGGCGCAATTCCACGTCTACCCCGGCCGTCGGCTCGTCCAGCACGATCACCGGCGGGCGATGGACAAGGGCTTGGGCCACCAGCACCCGGCGCTTCATGCCACCCGACAGCTGCCGCATGTTGGCGTCAGCCTTGTCCGCCAGGCCCAGGTGGGCCAGCAGCTCGTCGATCCAGGCGTCGTTGTTGCGCACACCAAAATAACCACTCTGGATGCGCAGCGCCTCCCGCACGCTAAAAAACGGATCAAACACCAGCTCTTGCGGCACCACGCCGAGTGATTTGCGGGCCGCTGCAGCGGCGCGCTGCACATCGTGGCCCATCACCACCACCCGGCCACCGCTGGGCCGGGTCAAGCCAGCCAGGATGCTGATGAGCGTGGTCTTGCCGGCGCCATTGGGGCCCAGCAAACCAAAAAATTCACCTTGCTGGATATCGAAGGAAACACCGGCCAGCGCACGCAAGGTGCCACGCGCCCCGGTGTAGGTTTTTTCAACCTGTTGAAAGCTGACTGCGGGCATCCCCCGGATTGTAGGGAGCGGGGCCGATGGCCTTGGCCAGGCAAGGTGCTAGATTGCAGGCCACGCCATGGACACCACACCGCTGCCAGCCGGCCCCGACGCCGCCGCCAAATCCTCATCCAAATCGCCGCCCAAGAAACCGCGCCGCACCGCCGAGCGCATTCTGGAAGTGACGCTGGAGCTGTTCAACCGCTTCGGCGAACCGAACGTGTCGACCACACTGATCTCGGCCGAGCTCGGCATCAGCCCGGGCAACCTGTACTACCACTACCCAGCCAAAGACGAGCTGATCAATTCGTTGTTCGCACGCTATGAAAAAGCGCTGGGTGAGTTGCTGGGTGCCAGCGATGGCGTGCGCAATGTCGAAGACGCCTGGTTTTTCCTGCACTCGTTGTTCGAGATCATCTGGGAGTACCGGTTTCTCTACCGCGACCTCAACGATCTGCTGTCGAAGAACCGCATGTTGGAAACCCATTTCCAGACCGTGTTGAAAGACAAGACGCGCGCCATCCGCAACCTGCTCGCGGCCCTCAGCCGCCACAGCGCGGTGGCGATGGACGTGCGCGAGATGGAGCCCACCGCCGACAGCATGGTGGTGGTTCTCACCTACTGGCTGAGCTTCGAGTACGTGCGGGACCCGCGCCACGCGCTGGAGCCGGACAACGCACAACAGGCCTTGATGCGCGGCGCTCACCATGTGCTCAACCTGCTCGCCCCCTACCTGGAGAGCTCGCAGCGGCAGCACCTGATCCATCTCACCGCGGCCTACAGCCCCAGTGCCTGAAGCACGAGGAGACAACGATGGACAACTGGACCCCTTTTCCCTGGACCGTGAATCCTCGATTCGACATCGCTCACCTGCAACACCAGTGGGGTCGGCTGCACTTGGGCGACGCCGAACCCAGGCCCGAGCGGGCCGATGTGCTGGCCGCCTGGGCGCTGTTTCACAACGGCGAGTTCCAGCGCGCCACCCACGCTGGCCTGGCCTTGGGAGACGCGGGCGTGAACGTGGCCAACAAGGCCACCTGCATCTACGCCAACTACCTGGAGCCGCGCGAACATGCGCGCCAGCAATTGCTGCTGGAGGCTGCAAGCCGCGCCGAAGCGCTGCAGAAGCGCGAGCCGAACAACGCCGGTGCCTGGTATTGGCAGGCCTACGCGCTGGCCCGCTACAGCCAGTGCATCAGTGTGGCCAAGGCCCTCACGCAAGGTCTGGGCGTGAAAATTCGCCATGCGCTGGAGACCACCATCGCCCTGGCGCCCCGCCACGCCGACGCTCACCTCGCGCTGGCCGGCTACCACGCCGAAGTGATCGACAAGGTG
>JAYVLI010000183.1:0-8471 GCA_043759535.1 Betaproteobacteria bacterium
CCCACCATCTGGCCGGCTGTGGTGCCGGCCTGGGTTGTGCCCACCTTGGCGTTGAGCAGCTCGGCCACACCGTCCACCTTCAGATGCAGGATGGACGAATCACCCAAATGCTCGGCCAGCACCACGCTGGCCGGGATGCCTTGGCCAGCAGCCACCACATGCAAATGCTCAGGCCGCAAGCCGGCACTCATTGCCGCAGCGGGCGCATTGCCGGCCAGCAGTGCCCACAAGGCCTGGTGCGGCGCTGGCGCATCACTGCTTGCAGGGCGGTCAATCAGGTTGATTTTTGGCGCACCCAAAAACGTGGCCACAAAGGTATTGGCTGGCTTGTTGTACAACGCCATTGGCGCGCCCAATTGCTCCACATGGCCTTTGTTGAACACGGCAATGCGGTCGCCCATGGTCATGGCCTCCACCTGGTCATGGGTGACGTAAATCATGGTGGTGCCCAGCTCTTTGTGCAGCCGGCCCAACTCAATGCGCATGTTCACCCGCAGCGCGGCGTCCAGGTTGGACAGTGGTTCGTCAAACAAAAACACCTTGGGCTTGCGCACAATGGCCCGGCCTATGGCCACCCGCTGGCGCTGGCCGCCCGACAGCTCTTTGGGGTAACGGCCCAGCAGCTCGGTGATGCGCAAGATCTCTGCGGTGCGTTTGACTTGCTGGTCACGCTGCGTTGCGCCCACCCCTGACATCTTGAGCGAGAAGCCCATGTTCTCCGCCACCGTCATGTGTGGATAGAGCGCATAACTCTGGAACACCATGGCCGCGCCGCGGTCGGCAGGGCGCAACTCATTCGCGCGTTGGCCGTCAATCAGCAGCTCACCACCGCTGATGCTTTCCAGTCCGGCAATCATGCGCAAGGTGGTGGATTTGCCGCAGCCGGACGGGCCGACAAACACCAGAAATTCACCGTCCCGAACCTCCAGGTCAATGCCTTTGATGACATGCACCTTGTCGTAGCTTTTCTGAATACCTTTGAGGACTACCTGGCCCATCGTCTTGTCTCCTGTGCTGGCTTTGATGGGCCTGAAAGCCCATGCCCACTCTCAAGCGCGTGCTGCCTTTTGGTGTTGCAAAAAATTGCGGTACCACAGCGCGCTGTCTTTCAAGGTGCGCACCTGGGTGCTGTAGTCCACATGCACGATGCCAAAGCGCTTGTCGTAGCCTGAGGCCCATTCAAAGTTGTCCATCAAGCTCCACACCATGTAGCCGCCCATGCGCACACCCTGGCGCATGGCGTCGGCCACGGCGGCAATGTGGCGGGCGATGTAGTCGGTGCGCTGGTGGTCGTCAACACGGCTGCCCACCAGCACATCTTTGAAGGCACCGCCGTTCTCGGTGACAAACAGTGGCGGCACGGGGTAGTCGTGGTGGACACGCAGCAGCAACTCGGTCAGGCCTTCGGGGTAAACCTCCCAGCCCATGTCGGTGATCTCGCGGCCGCTGCTGTGCACATCCCACGGCGCTGCCGCACTCACCACGGCGCGGGTGTAGTAGTTGATGCCCAAAAAATCCAGGGGCTGCGCAATCGCGGCCGCATCACCGGCGTCAACCCGCGGCGCGTCTGCGCCCAGGTCGTTCAGCACATCTTGCGGATAGCCGCCCTGGAACAACGCGTCCATGTACCAGCGCACCAGCTTGCCGTCTTCCAGCCGGGTTTTGGCAGCGTCAGCAGCCGATGCAGTGGCGGGGTGCATGGGCGACAGGTTGAGCACGATGCCCAGATCACTGTTGCAACCCTGTGCCCGCAGCGCCTGCAAGGCCAGGCCGTGGCTCAACAGCAAGTGGTGCGACACCTGCGCTGCCACCGCCCGGCTTTGCACACCTGGCGCAAAGATGCCGGTCTCGTGGCCCAGTTGAGCCATCACCCAAGGCTCGTTGTGGGTGGTGATGGAGGCCACCCGGTCACCCAGCCGCACTGCCATGGCTTGGGCGTATTCCACAAAGCGGTACACCGTGTCGCGATGGGCCCAGCCACCTTGGGCTTGCAGCGCGTCAGGCAAATCCCAGTGGTTGAGGGTGAGGTAAGGCGCCACACCGCGTTGCAGCAGGCCGTCCACCAGGCGGTCATAAAAGTCCAGACCCTGCTGGTTCCACGCGCCCGCACCCGCCGGCCGCACCCGTGGCCACGAGACAGAAAAGCGGTACGCGTCCACCCCCAGGCTTTGGATCAAATCCAGGTCACTGGCCCAGCGTTGGTAGTGATCACAGGCCACATCACCGGTGCTGGCATCGGCAATCTTGCCGGGCAGGCGGCAAAAGCTGTCCCAAATGGACGGGCCTTTGCCGTCCGTGTTGGCAGCGCCCTCAATTTGAAAGGCGGCCGTGGCCACACCCCACACAAAGTGCGGGGGGAATTGCGCGGCGGGGTCAGCAGGGGTGGGTGCGGTCATGGCGTGCTCAAGACAAAAAGAGGGAAATCACAATCACTTGACTGCACCCGCAGTGAGCCCCGAGATCAATTGTTTTGACGCCAGGATGAACAACACCACCAGCGGCAAGGTGGCAATGGCTGAGCCTGTCATCAATGCACCCCATTCGGTATTGACCGGGCTTTGCAAACTGCGCAGTGCCAATGGCAGGGTGTACATGTCGGGGGAGCGCATCACAATCAGCGGCCCAATAAAGTTGTTCCAGCTAGCAATGAAAGTGATCAAGCCCAGCGTGCCCAGTGCGGGTTTGAGCAAGGGCAACACAATGCGCCAAAAAATGCCCAGCTCGCTGCAGCCGTCCATGCGGGCGGCCTCGACCAAATCTTTGGGAATGGATGACGCCACAAACTGGCGCATCAAGAAAATGCCAAACGCACTGGCTGCGCCGGGGATGTAAAGCGCCCGGGGTTGGTCAATCCAGCCCAACACATCCATGATCATGAAGGTGGGAATCATGTTCATGAATGAGGGCAGCAACATGGTGCCCATCACCAAAGCAAACAACGCGTTTTTGTATTTGAAGTCAAACAATGCAAACGCATAACCGCCCATGGCGCAAAACAGCAGTGTGAGCACGGTGGACAACACCGCCACATACACGCTCCAGCCCAGGTTGCGCCAAAACGGCATGCGGTCGGTCAGGATCTTCAGGTTGTTGAAAAAATCATCCCCAAAAAACAAGGGCGGTGGCAGGCTGAAGATCTCGGTGCGTGAATGGGTGGCAAATACAAACATGAAATAGAACGGCGCCAGCATGATCAGCCCGCCAATGCCCACCACCAGGTAGGCGGCCCAGGGGGCCATGGGCGATGCATTGCCGCCAGTGCTGCTCATGCGCCGCTCCCATTGGGTTTGAAGGCTTTGTTGGTCAGCCAAGTCAACACGGCCACCAAAATGAACAACAACCACGACATGGCACTGGCAGCGCCAAAGTCATTGAAGTCAAACGCCATGCGGTAGAGGTAGATGGCGGTGGTCATGCCCGATTGGTCAGAGCCGCCGCGCCCGCCCGTCAGGATGAACGGCTCCTCAAACAACTGCAGGCCACCAATCACGCTGAGCGTGACACCAAAGAAGATCATGGGTTTGAGGCTGGGCAGGGTGATGAAGAAAAACTGCTGCAGTGGGCCGGCGCCATCCATGGTGGCGGCCTCGTAAATGTCACCGGGAATGGTTTGCAAGGCCGCCAGGTACAGCACCACGTTGAAGCCCACATAACGCCAGAACACAATCATCGCAATGGCGGGTTTGATACGGTCGGGGTCATTCAGCCAGTCCACCGCCTCGGTTGGAAACAACCATCCCAGCCCCGGGACAGCGCCCATGGCTTGCAAGAAGACATTGATCAAGCCAAAGTCTGTGGAGAACAGCGACGAGAACAGAATGGAGATGGCCACGGTGGAGGTGATGTAGGGCATGAAATACGCCCCCACCACCGCATTGCGGCTGCGTTTGAATGCGGTGTGGATGAACACCGCCAGCGGGATGGCCACCAGGTGCTGCGGCACACCCGAGGCCAATGCCAACCAGGCGGTGTTTTTGAGTGACTTCCAGAACCAGGCGTCTTGCAATGCAAACAGGTAGTTGTCCAGGCCCACAAATTTCATCGCGGCCAGACCGCTGGTGGGCTCCCAGCTTTGAAACGCCAGGTACAACGAAAACGCCAGTGGGAACACCCCAAACACCGCAAACAAAATGACAAACGGGCTCAAGAACACATACGGCGCCACGGTGGGTGACAGGCGCAGGACCGTGGGGAGTTTGGGCAACATCATCTTGTGCGCTTTGTTGTTTTGAGCCGTGTGTGCTTGGCTGTGTGCTTAGCCGTGTACTTGGCCGTATTTGCTCAGCGGTGCGCACGTTGCAGCAACAAGCGCTGCGCGTCGGCCAATGCGGTGCCAATGTCTTTGCCACGGTCCAGCACCTTGTCCAACTCGGTGTTGATCACTTCATCCGCAAACGCGTCTTGTTTGTGGACTGAGACTGCACTGATACGGCGCGCTGCATTGCGCCAGCCCACACGCGCCGTCTGGCCACCGAGAAAGACAATCGGTTGCTCAAAGAAGGGATCGTCGAAAGCGTCCAGCAGTGCGGGAAACGCGTCTTGCTGTTTGAACGCGCCCAATTGCACCGTGCGGTCCAGCGTCATCATCTGGATGAATTGCCAGGCCAGTGGTTTGTGGGCCTCAGGCGCGCCACGGGCAATGGCAAAAAAAGTGCCGCCGTACGCTGCAAACACACCCTCGGGCAACGGCGCTGCGCGCCATTGGCCTGTTGTGCCGGGGGCCAGCCAGTTGTTCAAATGGCCGGCCAACCAGGCACCTGTCATTTGGGTGGCAATGGTGCCGCGTTTGAAGCCCTCAGACCATTCATTGGACCAGGCACTGACGCGGGCATCCAGCTTTTGTTGGCGCACCTGGCGCGCCAGTTCAAACGCCCGCACAAAGCGTGGTGAGGTGACCAGCACGCTGCTGTCTTTGCCAAAGTACAAGCCCTCACCCGGTTGAATGCCGGCGCGGATGACGATGTCTTTCATGTCGCGCGCATGGGCCATCAGGTAGGCGCCGGTGCTGGCTTTGATGCGGGCGCCGGTGGCCACATAACTGTCCCAGCTTTTGGTCAGTTCGGCCTCGCTGACACCGGCTTTGGCCAGCACGTCGGCGCGGTACAGCAGGGTGCCGGGGCCGATGTCGGTGGGGGCGGCCACCACCCGGCCGTCTCGTGCTGTGGCCTGGGCATAGGCATAGGGCACAAAGCGGTCTTTGAACTGGGCAATGTTGTAGGCCGGCTGGTTCAAATCCTGCAGCCCACCGCCCTGGGCAAAGCGGCCCACATAGCCCACCTCCAGCGCCATCACATCGGGCAGGTAAAAACTGGTGGACAAGGCGGTGGTCATCGCGGTGTGGTGGTCACTGAACTGGCGGCTGACCACCTTGATGTCCACATTGGGGTGCAGCCGTTTCCATTGCGGGATGGCGGCGCGCACGATCTCGTCCACCGCCGGGTAAGCGGCCACGGTCAGTGTTTGCTGGGCCATCACCGCTGCGGGCAGCCCTGCCAGCAGGCTGCAAGCGGCGGCCATCCACGCGGTTTGTTTGCCCATCACTGTCCACACCATGCTTGGCCTCCGCCCCTGCCCCTGCCCACCAACGCGCTGTGCTTTGCACCGATCAGCTTGACCATGAAAGCGCTTTCAAACTATAGGTGGCACGGGCTTGGGGTGTCAATCAAGGGAAAGTGCGGGGGCGCGCGGCGGCGCGGGTGCGCGCTGGTGGGTGCTGAGGTGTGCCGGTGCGCGCCGCTGCAGCCGCTGCGGGCCACGGCCAAGCGCTCAGCCGCGCAGCCGCCGGCTCGATTCCCGCAGCACCAGGTTGGGTGCCGGCATGGCCACCGTGGGCTGTTGGCCCGCCAGCAATTGCAGCATGGCGGCTGCGGCCAGCCGGCCCAGCTCATAGGCTGGCTGGTGTACGGTGCTCAGCGGTGGAATGGCATACACCGAGGTGGGCAGGTCATCAAAACCCACCAGCGAGATGTCGTCAGGCACCCGCAGTGAATGGCGCTGCAGGCCCAGCGCAGCACCAAACGCCATTTGGTCGTTGGCGGCAAAGATGGCGGTGAAATGCTGCTGGCCGTCCAGCAGGCGGTTGACCGCCATCATGCCGCTGACCTCGTGGTATTGCCCGGGCACCACCAGGCCGGGCTCAAATGCGATGCCGGCACCGTCCAGCGCGGCGCGGTAGCCACGCAGGCGCTCGTTGGCGTCGGGGTGGTCCGCATCACCGGCAATAAAGGCAATGCGGCGGTGACCCAGGTCAATCAGGTGGCGGGTGGCCAGCCGGCCGCCCTCAAAGTTGTCAAAGTTGAGCGAAAACAGCCCCGGCCCGGTCACGGTGCGTCCGGTCACCACCACCGGCAACTGGCTGGCGCACTCTTGCAGCGCAGCGTCGGTCAGCCGGCCGGTCAACACGATGATGCCGTCCACCCGGCGTGAGCGCAGCACGTCAATGCAGCGGGCCTCGGTGGCTGCATTCCAGTGGCCGCTGACAAACAGCGGGCTGTAGCCCACCGGGTCCAGCTCGTCCTCAATGCCGCGCAGCGCAGCGCCATAAAACGGGCTGTCGATGGCCTGGGTCACCACGCCCACGCTGAAGGTGCGGCCACCGGCCAGGCCACGCGCCATCGGGTTGGGCACAAAGCCCAGGCGGGCAATCGCGTTGTCCACCGCCTGTTTTTTGGCCTGGCTGACCACCGCCGTGCCATTGAGGATGCGCGACACGGTGCTGGGCGACACACCCGCCTCGCGGGCCACCATCTCCAGGGTTTTGACACCTGGCGCTACCGGGGCAGGCGGCAGCGCTGCCGCCGGGGGCTGCGCTTTTGCGGGCGCCTTGGGTTTGCTCGTCATGGTGTGGCGCAGGATGGCGGTGCGACCAGTGTAGTGGCGGCACCCCAGCGGCTTGAAAGCGCTTGTCTTGGCGGGTGCAGCATGCACTGGCGCCAGCCGTGCGGCGCCTGGGGAATCAGGGCAGCGGCACCACCATCAACTTGACATCTCCGCCGATGAACAGCGTCTTGCCGTCCGCCGCAATGTTGAGCATGGGCCGCTGGCATTCAGCGCTGAGGGTTTGCAGCCTGCAACTGGGGTATTCGGTGAGTTGCACGGTGCTGATCAAGGGCAAGCCGATGGTGCCCTTTACCGCCGCCTGGGCGTTGAAGATGTGGACGCGTGGCAGCGCGGTGCTGGCGCTGTTTTGCCAGTCGGTGGGCAGGGCGTAGACGTACAGCCGCTCGCCGTCGGGTGACAGCACGGCAGCGCTGTCGGTGTAGCCGGTGTCGGCAAACACGGGCAGGCCGATGAAGCGAAAGTCGCGGTCAAACACGGTGCCCATCACCACCATGCGCTGGGCATCGTCGCCCAGGCCGTTGAGCGAGAAGTAGAAAAAGCGCAAACCGATTGGCGTGGGCCGCCATTGGCCGTCGGCCATGTCCACATACAGCATGGTGGGGGCGGGGTTGCCCACCGAGCTTTGCACCACCAGCAGCCGCTCACCGTTGCGCGAGGCCTCGTACCACGGGCCGCCGTCAAAGCTGGTGGCCACACCGGCGGGTTGCTCCACCGTGAAGCTGCGGCTTTGCAGGTTGAAGCTGACCATGCGGTTGGCCGTTCCTGCTGCACCCGTCACAGTCAACCAGGCGCGGTTGTCATTGGTGATGGCCATGCCGTGGCCGCTGCTGGGGATGGGGTACAGCGCGCCCGGGGCGGTGTAGCTTTGGCTGATGGTGAATGCCACCGGGTCGATCAGGTGCAGCTTGCCGCTGCGCTCGGTGGCCAGCAGCCAGGCGCCGTCGGGGCTGAGGCCGATGTCAAACAGGTCGGGCAGGGCCAGCTTGTCGGCCACCCAGGCGCCGCTCACTTCTCGACAGCGCTGGATGGCGCCCAGGCCGGTATTGGCCGCATACACCTGCTGGCGCACGCCGTCATGCAGCACGCTGCGCACCGTGCCGCCGGTGGCCAGCGCGGCAGCGGGCAGCGGGTGCGGCAGGCGCAGGCGCAGCAGCGCGGTGCTGGTGGTGATGCCCAATTGGTTTTGGACGCGCACCACATGGTCACCAGCGCCCAGTGAGGCTGGCAGGTCCGCCAGGCGCACACGCAGTGTGTTGTCGCTCACCCGCAGCGTGGTGGGCGATGCGCCGCCGATCAACAAGCCGTTGTTGGCAAATGCCGAGCCGACACGCGCAAAGCCCTGGCCATGCACCAACACGTCGCTGGTCTGGCCCAACACCGCATGCAGCGGGCCCACGGTCTGCACCTCGGCCAGCGCCCGCCGCAGCGTGATACTGGTCTGCACCGGCGCCAGGCTGGCACCGCTGGCGCTTTGTGCGTTGAGGGTGATGCTGCCGGCCACATCGGTGAATGCCGGCAGCGCCTGGGCCAGGGCGGTGTCGATGCTGAACTGCGGCTGGCTGCCGGCCGCACCGCTGCCAGTGGCCAGCCGCAGCCACGGGGTGTTGCTGCTGGCAGACCAGGCCAGTGGC
>JAYVLI010000184.1:0-9974 GCA_043759535.1 Betaproteobacteria bacterium
GTCGGTCTGGCGGATCACGCCGCTGGCCAGCAACTGGTCCAGCGTGATGGCCGGCATGCCGGCCTCGGCCAGCACCTGCAGCGTGTGTTGGCCAATTTGCGGCGCACCGCAACGCACGCTGGCCGGTGTGCGGGCAAACAGGGTGGGCGGCCGCACGGTGATGGTGGCGCCCTCACTGGGGTGCTGCAGCGGCTGGAACAAACCCACCGCCTGCAGGTGCGGGTGGTTTTGCAGCTCGTCAATCGCATAAAGCCGGGTAGCGGCCATGTCCAGCCGGTCACACAGCGCCAGCAAATCTGCCGTGGCCATCAGGCGGGTGACGCTGGCCAGGTCAGCGTACAGCTCGGTGACGCGGGCATTGCGCTCGGCCCGGTCATGCAAGTTGTATTTGGCGATCAGGTCGGGCCGGCCGGCGGCGGTGAACAGCCCCACCCAATGCTCTCCGCTGTAGGGCAGGATGGCCACCGCACCGTCCAGCGTGGGCGCGGGCCGGCGGCCACCACCCAGCAGCCGGGCATAACCCGCAGGTGCAGTGGCCGGATCAAAGGTGCGGCCGCCCAGATGCTCGGCCAGCGTGAAAGCCACCAGGGTCTCCAGCATCGGCACCTCCACATACTGGCCAACACCCGTGCGGGCTTTGTGCAGCAGTGCAGCCAGCACCGCATTGACCACCGCCATGCCGGCAGTTTTGTCAGCCAGCAGGGTGGGCGCAAAGTCAGGCTGCTCACGGCCCACGCCAATCAACGCGGCCATGCCGCAGGCGGCCTGGATCACGTCATCAAAGGCCGGGCGGTGGGCGTCTGGCCCACTTTGGCCAAAGCCGGTGGCCGCGCAATACACGATGTCGGGCCTGAGGGCGCTGATGGCGGCATAACCCAAGCCCAAGCGCTCAATGGCCGCCACGCGCATGTTGTGGACCAGCACATCCGCACCGGCCACCAGTTGCAGCACGGCATTGCGGCCGGCGTCGGTTTTGAGGTCCACCGCCACCGAGCGTTTGTTGCGGTTGATGGCGAGAAAAATCGAGCTCATGCCCGGGTGTAGCGACACGCCGTTGGCGCGCATCAAGTCCCCCTCCAGGCTTTCGATCTTGACCACATCGGCGCCGTAATCGCCCAGGATCTGGGTGGCCAGCGGGCCCAGCACCACCGAGGTCAAATCGAGCACCCGGATGCCGGCCAGCGGGCCGGTGGCAGGGGGTGCGGGAGGGGTGTTTGCAAGCGTGTTTGTGGAGGTTTTGTGCAGTGTCACAAGCGAGCCAGGCAGCAGCGGTTACCCGATGTTGCGTGCAGCCCGCCCGCTTTGCGAAGGACGTAAACCCTAGCCGCTTGTTTGTTGCCTGACAAACAAAGCTGGCGCAGAATCGCACCGCCACACTGGGCCGCAGCGCATCCCCGCCGCAGCCACAGCCGTGCTTGCAAAGGCAACCATGCATGCCCTGACGATTGACCCCTGCACCCTGCCACCCCGCTGCGACGCCCTGCGCGCCGAGGTGCGTGCTTTTTTGGCCGACACGCTGCGTGACTACCCCGCCACACTGCGGGTGCGCAACTGGTCAGGCAACAGCCCCGAGTTCAGCGCCAAGCTGGGCGCCCAGGGCTGGATCGGCATGACCTGGCCACAGCGCTACGGCGGCCAGGGCCGCTCGCCGCTGGAGCGGTATGTGGTGCTGGAAGAGCTGTTGTCGGCCGGCGCGCCGGTGGGCGCGCACTGGGTGGCTGAGCGCCAAAGTGCGCTGCTGCTGATGCGTTTGTCGCCCGAGCTGCTGGCGCCGCGCATCGTGCCCGGCATTGCGCGTGGTGAAACGTTTTTCTGCATCGGCATGAGCGAGCCGGATTCGGGCAGTGACCTGGCGTCCATCCGCACCCGCGCCGTGCGCACCGATGCCGGCTGGGTGATCAACGGCCGCAAGGTGTGGACCAGTGGCGCCCACCGCACCCACTACATGATTGCGCTGGTGCGCACCGGCACCCAAGGTGAGCAGCGCCAGGCCGGGCTGTCGCAATTGCTGGTGGACATGAAGACCCCCGGCCTGACCATCCGCCCCATCCTCAGCCAACTGGGTGAGCATGATTTCAATGAGGTGACGTTTGATGATGTGCTGGTGCCGCATGAACACCTGATCGGTGTGGAGGGTGACGGCTGGGCGCAGGTGGCCGGTGAGCTGGCCTTTGAGCGCAGCGGGCCTGAGCGTTACCTCAGCAGCACCCAGTTGCTGCTGGAAATGTTGGATGCCGCTGACCCGCAAGACAGCCGCCACGCGGTGGCGTTAGGCCGCATCACCGCCAGTTACGCCAGCCTGCGGCAAATGTCGCTGGGGGTGTCGGGCATGTTGGCGCGGGGCGAAAACCCGGCTGTGGCTGCCGCACTGGTCAAAGACCAGGGCGCGCTGGTGGAGCAGGCCATGCCTGACATTGCACATGATTTGTTTGGTGGCGTCAGCGCCCCCGACTCATCACTGGCGCAAGTGTTGTCGTACACCGCGCGGGCGGTGCCGTCATTCTCATTGCGGGGTGGCACGCGCGAAATCTTGCGCGGCATCATCGCCAAAGGATTGGGGTTGCGATGAGCGAAACGATGATTGCGCAAAGCACCGAGCGGCTGTTTGCCGGTGAGGTCAACCGCGCCCTGCTGGACCGGTTTGAGGCCGGCCAATTCCCCCAGGCCTTGTGGCAGCACGTGGTGGATCAAGGCCTGACCTTGGCATTGGCCCCTGAGGCTGCGGGTGGCATTGGCGCCAGCTGGGCCGATGTTTATCCCATCCTGCGCGGTGTGGGCCATTGGCAAGTGCCATTGCCGCTGGCCGAGACGCTGATTGCCGCGCAAGTGCTGAGCCTGGCCGGGCTGGAGATTCCGGATGGTCCGATAGCGCTGATGGAGGAAGACACGGCGGGCCAGTTCAGCATCAGCCAGACGGCGGCCGGTTTGCAGTTGTCCGGCACGGCACAGCGTGTGGCCTGGGCCAGTGCCTGCCGCTGGGCGCTGGTGTCGCTACTGCCCACCGCAGCACACACCACCGGCAGCATCGCGTTGATTGATTTGCAGCACAGCGCCAGCGTGCAAATCACCACCCATCGCAACCCTGCCAACGAGCCCTGCGACACCGTGCGCTTGGACAACGCAGCCGCGCTGGTGCAGGCCGCCAACCCCTTGCCCGCCTTGCAGCGCCCACTGCGCAGCCTGGGCGCCATTGCCAGCAGCGCGATGATGGTGGGCGCGATGGAATGGCTGTTGGCGCAATCGGTGCAATACGCCAGCGACCGGGTGCAATTTGGCAAACCCATTGGTAAAAACCAGGCCATTCAGCAGCAACTGGCGTTGCTGGCGGGTGAGGTGGCGGCCGCCCGTGTGGCCGCCATCGTGGCCTGTGCGGACGCACCCAGCGCAGGGGGCGCCGACTGCGCGGCCACCGTGTTCAGCGCGGCGGTGGCCAAGATCCGCTGCGGTGAAGCGGCCACGCGTGCGGCGTCCATCGCCCACCAGGTGCATGGCGCCATCGGCTTCACGTTTGACCACCAACTCAACTTTGCCACCCGCAGGCTGTGGGCCTGGCGTGAGGCCTATGGTGCGGATGGCTGGTGGGCCGGCAAGCTGGGCGAAGCGGCTATTCAATCGCGCAGTGTGGCCTTTTGGTCCAGCATGACCAGCCGCCAATTCACCGGCCTGGATTTGCGGCCCAACACCTGAAGCACGCGGCCAGTATTGCCCTCACAACATTCAACAGACAGCCATGACCACCACCCCAACATCCGACGTGCAAGTCACCCGCCAACAGCATGTGGCCATCGTCGAGATTTGCCGGCCACCGCACAACTTCTTTGACCAACCCCTGATCCGCGATCTGGCCATTGCCTTTGAGGCAATTGACGCAGACCCCGACCTGCGCAGCATCGTGTTGTGTGCCCAAGGCAGTGCGTTTTGCGCCGGTGCCAACTTTGGCACCCGGGGTGACCCGACCGGTGCGGACAGCCCACGCCGTGTCAACCCGCTGTACGACGAAGCGCTGCGTATTTTTGCCAGCGCCAAGCCGGTGGTGGCAGCAGTGCACGGCCCGGCCATTGGCGGCGGGCTGGGGCTGGCGCTGGTGGCTGACTTTCGCATCACTTGCCCCGAGGCGCGGTTCTCTGCCAACTTCAACCGGCTGGGCTTCCATCCGGGTTTTGGCTTGTCGGTCACGCTGCCCCGCTTGATTGGCCTGCAGCAGGCGGCCCTGTTGTTTTACACCGGCCGCCGCATCACCGGTGAGCAGGCATTGGCCATCGGCCTGGCCGACGTGCTGGTGCCACAAGACCAGGTGCGGGCCGAGGCCATCCAACTGGCCACCGAGATTGCAGGCTCAGCACCACTGGCGGTGCAATCCACCCGCGCATCGCTGCGCCGTGGTTTGGTGGACGACATTCGCGCCGCCGTGGCGCGTGAAAGCCTGGCCCAGAACCGCGAGTTTTTGAGCGAGGATTTCAAAGAGGGTGTAGCGGCCATGACAGCGCGGCGGGCGCCGGTGTTCACTGGGCGGTGAGTCAAAAGTGCGCTGGTCGGTGGTCGGGTGGTTTTGGGCTCGATGCTGACTCTGGAGCGTCGCTGCAAGCCGGCGTTAGGGCTGAGGCGCGAGGCCTGTGCCGCCGGGTAACCGGCTGCCTCCATGTCACCCGCCGCTGGCCACAAGCGGCCAGCGGCTCCTTCTACTTGCGGCAGCTGGTCACCCGATGCCCCAGGCCCACTCCACCACCGTGGTGCGCTTGGGTTCAAACGCCTGCTGTTGCTTGCAGCGCCACGGCCTGCACCCACACGCCCGCCAACATGAAGCGCTGGCCCTGCAGCACACAGCCGTGTTGCGCAGCCGCAGCCAGCACAGCCGCTGGGTCACTGACCTGCAGGTGCAGCGCGCTGATGTGCTCGGCCGTGTCCGGCGCGGCGGGCACGATACGCACCGCGCCAAAGTCGAAATCAAAACGCTGGCTGCCCGGTTTGCTGGCATCGGCGGTGGCTGGCCAGTCCATCAAGGCTGACCAATGCCGCGCCAGATCGACGGGGTCAGGCGTGGCCACCTCGGCCAGCGCCAGGCCTTGCACCAGTGCAGGCCGGCGGCCGGTTTGCCAGGTCGCGCCAGCGGGGTGGTAGGGGCCGTCCAGCGCTTGGCCGCCGTCGGTGTGGTCAAACTCCAGGATGGCGGCGCGGCTGTCGCGCGGGTGCAGCTGGATGCCGCGGTAATCGGGGTAGTCCAGCGCAAAAGCCAACCGCACACCCAAGCCTTCAGCGCGCTGGCGGCGCGCGGCCGGGTTGTCGCAATCAAAGATCAGCATGTAGCCGCCCACACCTTGGCTGCGGTCTAAAAAGCGACCGGCGGCAGTGCCGGTTTGGGTGGGCGCCACAATTTCCAAAAAGCTGTTGCCCAGCGCAAACAGCGCATTCTCCAAACCGAACTTGGCCACGTTGGGATCGCGGTAACACACCGGCAGGCCAAAGATGGTTTGCACCGCCGCCACCGCAGGCGCCAGTGCGGGGGCCACCAAGCAGACCTGGCGCAGGCGCAAGTAGGGTGTTTGTGCCGAGGCGTGGGCTGTGGCGGTCATGGCTGGCTCCTGCAAAGGTCAATGGACTGCGCCATTCAACGGCCAGGCCAAGTTTGGGCTTGTCAATCACGGGACACGACCAGGGCGGCAACGGGCTGGCAAAAAACGCTGGGTGCGCCCTTCAAAGCACGCTCATTTGCAGCGTCGGGTTTGCCGCTGCTGCGCGCCCATTGGACGCTTGTCACAGCGGCTTTGGTACTGCGTCACAGGCCCGCCCGGAGCAGGTCTTTTTGTCCACAGTTGGTGTGGTTTTGGCCCGGTGCGTGTCCTCTGCCCGGTGGAGTTTTGTCAGGCAGTTTTAGCGCGATGCCCGCATTGTTGCTACCAGCGGTTGCGCCTACCCACCAGTGGTGTTTGCAACCCGGTTCAACCACCGATTGTTTGCCCTGCAATAGCGGGCAGAAAGGACACACCATGTTCAAACCTGGCTGGTGCATACGCACCCTCAGCGTGCTGTTGCTGGTCTTGTTGGCGCCATTGCCGTCCAACGCCCAAGACAACTTGAAAGACACCGACGGCGACGCCATTCCTGACCTGCTGGACAACTGCGTGACGGTGCCCAACCGCGACCAGAAAGACAGCGACAACGACGGCGTTGGGGACGCCTGCGACGGCGACATCAACAAAGACGGCAAGGTCAACGCGATTGACCTGAGCCTGCTGCGCCAGCACTACGGCAAGCCCGGCCCGGTGGGTGACCTGGACGGCGACGGCAAAGTCAACGCACGGGATCTGGCCCTGCTGCGCAGCCGCTTTGGCAAGGTGCCAGGCCCCAGCGGCTTGCCACTCAAGACTGACTTTGTGCAAAACCCGCCGGTGGCCGCGTCAGTGGAGTTGCTGCAGTTCAGCCAGCCCCTGGCCGATGGCCGCAATGCCATGGTGCGCATGGATTTCAACGGCGCGTTTGCACCTGACGCCAACGGTGGGCCGGGCAAAGTGCCTGAGCGCATGGTGATACACACCGAATCCGGTGTGGTGGTGCTCAATGACCTGGGCCTGTTTGGTGATGCCAAAGCGGGCGACGGCATCTTGACTGCGGTGATCAACTTTGACCGCAGCCGCTTTGAGGGTGACATCAAGAATTTTCTGGAGCGTGCGCGCAGCAAAAAGCTCAACCAGGCGCCGCTGTTCAATGGCCGTGAGCTGGTGGGTGCGGTGGATTTTGATGTGGCCAATCCCTTTCCAAAAGTGGCTGAGCCGCGCCAGTTGAGCTTCTTCTTGCCCAACCTGGGCAGCGTGACGGTGGTGGCCAGCCCATTCCCGTTTTTGCCCATTGCGCTGCCGCCCAGCACCGACCCCAAGAAGACCTTGATGATCACCGACACCGGTGTGGTGCAAGACCCGGGCCGCACGTTTTCGCCCTGCACACCGGCGGGTGCCATTGCGCCGTTTGGCAACCCGAATGGGGTGTGGTCATTCAAGACGCTGATGAGCAACATGGGCAATGGAGTAGCGCCGCAGGTGTTCATCAATGACTGGCTTAACCAGTGGCGCAATGGCGCTGCGGCTGGCACGGTCAAGCACAGTGACGGCATCACGGTGTCGTTTCCGGTGCCGTCACGCCTGGCCTTGCAGGGTGTGATCAGCAGCCTGCAGGGCGTGGCTTGGAACCCGGCTGTGCCGGCCACGCTGGATCTCAACAAACTGCCGTTCCGCCTGCTGGCCATCGTCAACCGGCTGGATTTGGCACAGGCCGGGTTCTATGGCCCGTCGGGTGGTGCTGAGCTGCGTTTTGTGTTTGGCCTGGTCGAAAAACAAGGTGCATCGTGCGTGCCGGCGGCCCAGCAGATGACGGTGATCCTGGAATACAAGGTGCCTGAATCCACCTGCCTGGGCTTGAAGAACCTGGCCAACCTGTGGATTGCGCTGGACGCTTTGACACCCGGCAGTGCGCCCTACAACGCGGTGCTGCAAACCCTCACCGATGACGTGACACCCGTCAATGCCAACCCGGCCAAACTGAATGGCAGTGCGATTGGCCAGGTGCGCACCAATGAGTTGAAGCTGGGCCTGCCCTGGGAGTTGCGTGAATTCACGCTACAGCCCTCACCGGCACTGGGTTTGCTGCGCCACGAGACGGTGAAGAACACGCCCGACGCCACGCACAACAACACGGCGTTGCTCAACAGCTGGATCAACACCGTTGGGAGCAGTAACCCACCGTCACTGGCTGTACCACGCCAGTTTGGCGCGGTGGATTTCATCGGCTCGGCCAACCGCTACGGCCCCGGGGCATTGCCGGCCAACCCACCGTGGGACGGCGCACCGGCCAACAACATGACCAAGCGTTTCAACGTGTCGGTCAACACCTGCGGCGGCTGCCATTTGAGCGAGACCGGCACCAACTTCACGATGATCCATGCCGACGGGCCGCTCAATGCCCCCGCTGGCCTGGCTGACTTTTTGACCGGCCTGGCGATGCCCAAGAACGACGCCAAGTATGGCGCGGCACTGCTGCACAGCTTCAATGATGTGTTGCGCCGTGGCCAGCGACTGGACCAGGTGGCGGTGAACGCCTGCCTGACCCTGCCCATCCTGCCAATGCAGATGGCGACGCGGCAACTGCCGTTCCCGCTGCTGGTGCCGCAGTCGGTGTTCTCACCTGCATTTGTGCATTGAGCTGCCATGGCCGCGGTGGCAATGGTGCTGCCACGGCCCACTTGTCTTGTCCTGTCCATTCAACCCCAAAGGATTCACCATGAAAGCAAACCTGAAAACCGTGTCCGCTCTGGCGCTGGCGCTGGCTTTGGCCGGCGCCGCCAACGCCGGCAGCTTGCAGATCAGCCCGGCCAGCAGCCTGGCCAACGTGGGCGATGTGCTGAACTTTCAAGTGGACGGCAGCGGCTTTGCCGAGACCGTCGTGGGTGGCGGCTTCAACCTGTCGTTTGACCCCACGGTGCTGCAATTCACCGGTGGCAGCATTGCCGGCATCTGGGAATTTGCGCCCAGCGTGGGCACGGTCATCAACCAGTCGGCCGTGCTCAGCACCTTGACGGATGTGAGCTTCAGCAGCTTTGTCAACAACACCACCGGCAACTTTGCGGTGGCCAGCCTGAGCTTCAAGGCGGTGGGTGAGGGCACATCGGCGCTGACCTTTGCACCGTCCGCCACCTTTGATTTCAGCGACTCGCTGGGCAACCCGCTCAATCCCAGCTTGCTGGGCGGCGCAGTGACTGTGCCGGTGCCCGAGGCCAGCACGCTGGCCATGACACTGGCCGGCCTGCTGTTGTTGATGGGTGTGCGGCGTTCAGCGGCCTAGTCCGCCGCCGGGCCGCCCCAAGGCGGACTGCGCCCCCTCGGGGGGGGCAGCGCCGGAGCGCAGCGACAAGCGTGGGGGCCTACATCAATCAGCAGCAAAGCAGTAATACAAGCCACCACCGCCGGTGGATTTGAGTTGGTCAGCACTGCAGCCCCGGCTCTGGTGTGATGAGTTCCAGGATTTGGCCGGCACGCTGTCGTCCAGCCCGGTCTTGTCGTGGTGGCCCACCATGGCCGCACCGCCGCTGCTCATGGTCCAGTTGCCGCAGGTGGAGTTGGCCTCACCGGCAATAAAGGTACCGTCGGGCTGTGAGCCGGTCAGCACATCGTGCAGGTTGGGGGTGTCGCCGCGGCCGTTGACCACCGCACCGGCCTCGGTGAGTGCGGCTTGTTTGCCCAGGTTGTTGGCCGTGTGCAACTGGGTCACGGTGGTGGCCACCACCACGCCTTTGGCGTTCATCCAGGGGCCTTGGCCAATGCGGTCGCGGGCGTTGATGCCGGCCTGGCTGCCAGCCGGCTGGGCGCTGAGGTAGGCGCGCCAGTTGCGGCTGCCGGCGCCCACCGCGCTTGCCAGGGCCTGGCAATGTTTGTCGGCACCGGCCAGGCCGCCCAGGTCACCACCCTTGCCGGGTGACACGCTGGTGACGAAGAAGCCCAGCGACGGTTTGCCGGACAAGCTGCTGCAGGCGGCCAAAACAGCCAGGGTGGCGGCACTTGCGGCCAGGGCAGTCCAGCGGAGGGAGGGGCGCATGGTGTGGGCTCCGGAGCGGGGGGTGAATGGGCCGGCCAGTCTGCCAGAACAGCCAGCAAGACGCCGCCTGCGCTCAGCGTGTGGGCGGCTTGCGCGGTGCGGTGCGGGCCGGTGCGCGGGGTGTTGCGGCTGCGGGCGCAACGGCAGGCGCAGGCGCGCGTGACGGCGCCCGCGCCGGGCCGCCTTCACCCCGGGTGCGGGCTTGCCACACCTTGTAGGCGTTGGGTGTCAGCGTGCGCTTGAGCAACTGCACCACCTGGCCGGGCGCCAGGCCGTGTTCGGCCAGCACGGCGTTGAAGGGTGGTCGGTCGTCCCAGGCGGTGGCGATGACACGTTCAATTTCAGCGGGGGTGAGACGGGGCAGAGGGCGGGCCATGCGCTGGATTGTCGGGTGG
>JAYVLI010000185.1:0-14065 GCA_043759535.1 Betaproteobacteria bacterium
GAGTTGACTCGGTTGCTCAACCACTTGCTTTGGTTGGGAGCGCACGGCATTGACTGCGGTGCGATGAACATCCTGATCTACTGCTTCCGCGAACGCGAAGACATCTTCGACATGTACGAAGCGGTCTCAGGCGCGCGCATGCACGCGGCTTACTTCCGGCCCGGTGGTGTCTACCGTGACCTGCCCGACAGCATGCCGCAGTACCGCGTCAGCCGCATCAAGAATCAAAAGGCCATCAACGCGCTGAATGCCAACCGTCAGGGGTCTCTGCTCGATTTCATCGATGATTTCTGCCGGCGTTTTCCGGCCAACGTGGACGACTACGAGACCCTGCTGACCGACAACCGCATCTGGAAACAGCGTACGGTCGGCGTGGGTGTGGTGACGCCTGAACGGGCACTGAACCTGGGCTTCACCGGGCCCATGTTGCGGGGCAGCGGCATCGCCTGGGACCTGCGCAAGAAGCAGCCCTACGAGGTCTACGACCGGATGGATTTCGACATCCCGCTGGGCACCACCGGCGACTGCTATGACCGCTACCTGGTGCGGGTGCAGGAGATGCGCGAGTCCAACCGCATCATCAAGCAGTGCGTCGACTGGCTGCGCGTGAATCCCGGCCCCGTCATCACCGACAACCACAAGGTGGCAGCGCCCTCGCGCGAAGGCATGAAGGCCAACATGGAAGAGCTGATCCATCACTTCAAGCTCTTCACCGAAGGCTTTCATGTGCCCGAAGGCGAGGCTTATGCGGCGGTGGAACACCCCAAAGGTGAGTTTGGCATTTACCTGGTCAGCGACGGTGCCAACAAGCCGTATCGGTTGAAGATCCGCCCGCCAGGTTTCCCGCACTTGGCGGCATTGGATGAAATGGCACGTGGCCACATGATTGCGGATGCCGTGGCCATCATCGGCACCATGGACATCGTGTTTGGTGAGATAGACAGATGACAACCACCCCCGCAGCGCCTTCGGCGCTCCCCCTCAAGGGGGCAACGCCAGCAGCCCGGCAAAGCCGGCTCTGCGGCGTTTGCTTGGCGGCGACTTCGTCGCAATCTCCGGAGTCAGCGAGATGAGTTTGGGTCCTGAAACGTTTTTGCGCTTCGACAAAGAAGTGGCCAAGTACCCGGCTGACCAAGCCGCCTCTGCCGTGATGGCTTGCTTGTCCATCGTGCAGCAAGAGCAGGGCTGGGTGTCTGCCAGCGCTGAAGGCCAGATTGCCGCCTACCTGGGCATGCCGGCCATGGCCGTGCACGAAGTGACCACCTTCTACAACATGTACAACCAGCAGCCGGTGGGGCAGTTCAAGCTGAACGTTTGCACCAACCTGCCGTGCCAGTTGCGTGATGGGCAGCGCGCGCTGGAGCATTTGTGCAGCAAGCTGGGCATTGAGGCGGGTGGCACCACGGCCGATGGCCTGTTCACCGTGCAAGCCTGTGAATGCCTGGGCGCCTGCGCTGATTCACCGGTGATGCTGGTCAATGACCGGCAGATGTTGAGCTTGATGAGTAACGACCGCCTCGATGACTTGGTCGACACGCTGAAGGCCCAGGCCAAATGAAAAACGCTGTGTTGGACCTGTCCAAGTTCCAAGCCAAAGGCGTGGAAACCTGCTTCCATGACCGCCACATCAGCCCGCAGATCTACACCGGCTTGAACGGCAGCAATTGGCGCTTGAAGGACTACGAATCACGTGGTGGTTACCAGGCATTGCGCAAAATCCTGACGGCCAATGCCGAGGGTGGCCCCGGCATGACACCCGATCAGGTGGTGGCCGAGGTCAAAGGCTCTGGCCTGCGCGGACGGGGTGGTGCTGGCTTTCCCACGGGCCTGAAGTGGAGCTTCATGCCGCGCGCCTTGCCGGTGCAAAAGTACCTGGTGTGCAACAGCGACGAGGGTGAACCGGGCACTTGCAAAGACCGCGACATCCTGGCCTACAACCCGCATATCGTGATCGAGGGCATGATCATCGCGGCCTACGCGATGGGTATCACCGTGGGCTACAACTACATCCACGGCGAGATCTTCGAGGTCTATGACCGGTTTGAAGAAGCGCTGGATGAAGCCCGTGCTGCCGGTTACTTAGGCGCCAACATCCTGGGCAGCCGGCACAGCTTTCAACTGCACGCATTCCACGGCTTTGGCGCCTACATTTGCGGTGAAGAAACCGCACTGCTGGAATCGATAGAAGGCAAAAAAGGCCAACCGCGTTTCAAGCCGCCGTTCCCGGCCAGCTTTGGCCTGTATGGCAAGCCCACCACCATCAACAACACCGAAACCTTTGCGGCAGTGCCCTGGATCATCCGCAACGGTGGCCAGGCGTATTTGGATTGCGGCAAACCCAACAACGGTGGCACCAAGATTTTCTCAATGGTGGGCGATGTTGAACGGCCCGGCAATTACGAGATCCCGATGGGCACGCCATTCGCCAAGATTCTGGAACTGGCCGGTGGTGTCAAAGGTGGCAAAAAGCTCAAGGCAGTGATCCCAGGTGGCTCATCGTCGCCGGTGCTGCCGGCGTCCATCATGATGGACTGCACGATGGACTACGACAGCATTGCCAAAGCCGGCTCGATGTTGGGCTCAGGCGCGGTGATCGTGATGGACGAGACGCGCTGCATGGTCAAGAGCCTGCTGCGGCTGTCGTCGTTTTACAGCCATGAATCCTGCGGCCAATGCACCCCCTGCCGTGAGGGCACCGGCTGGCTGTGGCGCTTGGTCAACCGGTTGGAGCATGGCCACGGCAAGGCCGAAGACCTGGCGCTGCTGGACAGCGTGGCCGAGAACATCATGGGCCGCACCATTTGCGCCTTGGGGGATGCAGCGGCCATGCCGGTGCGCGGCATGCTCAAGCACTTTCGCGATGAGTTTGTGCATCACGTTGAGCACAAGACCTGCATCGTTCCTGCGTATGTGTGACCACCCCCGCAGCGCCTTTGGCGCTCCCCCTCAAGGGGGCGCAGCCGACGGTCCGGCAAAGCCGGCCCCGTGGCTGCCGCTTGATTCCAGCGCAGCGACCGTTCTGTTGCGATCTCTTCTGGCATAGATTGACATGATCGAAATCGAACTCGACGGCAAGAAGGTCAGCGTTGCTGAAGGCAGCATGGTGATGCATGCTGCCGATGCAGCCGGCACCACCATTCCGCATTTTTGTTACCACAAGAAGCTCAGCATTGCGGCCAATTGCCGCATGTGCCTGGTGGACATTGAAAAAGCGCCCAAGCCCATGCCGGCCTGCGCCACGCCAGTGACGCAAGGCATGATCGTGCGCACCAAATCCGACAAGGCGCTGAAAGCGCAAAAGTCGGTGATGGAATTTTTGCTGATCAACCACCCGCTCGATTGCCCAATCTGCGACCAGGGCGGTGAATGCCAGTTGCAGGATCTGGCGGTGGGTTACGGCGGCAGCAGCTCACGCTACGGCGAAGAAAAGCGCGTGGTGTTCCACAAAAACGTGGGCCCGCTGATTTCGATGCAGGAGATGAGCCGCTGCATCCACTGCACCCGCTGCGTGCGCTTTGGCCAAGAGCTGGCCGGCGTGATGGAGTTGGGCATGCAGCACCGGGGTGAGCACAGCGAGATCACCACCTTTGCCGGCCGCAGCATCGACAGTGAGCTGTCGGGCAACATGATCGACATCTGCCCGGTGGGTGCGCTCACCAGCAAGCCGTTTCGCTACGCTGCCCGCACCTGGGAGCTGTCACGCCGCAAGAGCATCAGTCCGCATGACAGCACCGGCGCCAATTTGATCGTGCAGGTCAAGGCCAATACGGTCTTGCGTGTGGTGCCGCTGGAAAACGAAGACGTGAATGAATGCTGGATCGCCGATCGCGACCGCTTCAGCTACGAAGCACTCAACAGCCCGCAGCGCCTGCACACGCCCATGATCAAGCAGGGTGGCCAGTGGCAGGCGGTGGACTGGACAACAGCGCTGGGTTATGTGGCTGACGGCCTGAAACGCATCAAGGCCGACCACGGCGCGGCTGGCATTGGCGCGCTGGGCTCGGCCCACCGCACGGTGGAAGAACTGCACCTGCTGGCCAAGCTGGTGCGTGGCCTGGGCAGTGAGAACATCGATTTCCGCAGTCGTCATGCTGATTTCAGCAACACCGCCGCTGCCGGCAAGGCGTTTTGGCTGGGCATGCCGATTTCCGCGCTGTCCAACCTGCAAGCCACGCTGGTGGTGGGCTCGTTTTTGCGCAAAGACCACCCGCTGTTTGCGCAGCGCATCCGCCAATCAGTGCGCCGGGGCGGGGTGGTGATGCGCTTGCACGCAGTGCAAGACGATTGGGCCATGCCGGTTGCTGCCAACCTGATTGCTGCGCCGCTGGACTGGGCCGAGGCCCTGGCCGATGTGGCGGGTGCCGTGGCTGCCGCAAAAGGTGTGGATGCGCCCACCGCAGCGCAAGCCAACCCGGACGCCGAAGTGATTGCCCAAGCTCTGCTGTCGGGTGAGCGCAAAGCCATCCTGCTGGGCAACGCGGCCGCGCAACATCCACAAGCCAGCAGCCTGCTGGCCATGGCGCAGTGGATAGGTGCGCAGACCGGCGCCACCGTGGGTTACCTCACGGCGGATGCCAACACCGTGGGTGCGCAACTGGTGCAGGCCATGCCAGGCGCCGGTGGCCTGCATGCCGGCCAGATGCTGAGCCAACCCATGAAAGCCCTGTTGCTGCTGGACGTGGAACCCACACTCGACGCCGCCAATGCCGCTGCTGCCAAGACTGCGATGGCCGGCGCTGGCCTGGTAGTGGCGCTCACCTCATTCAAAGATGCGGTGGTGGACAACGCCGATGTGCTGCTGCCCATCGCCCCGTTCACCGAGACGGCAGGCACGTTTGTCAATGCCGAAGGCCGGGTGCAAAGCTTCCAGGGCGTGGTCAAACCAGCCGGTGACAGCCGCCCCGCGTGGAAGGTGCTGCGGGTGTTGGGCAACCTGCTGGGCCTGGCTGGGTTCGGCCAAGAAACCGCCGACGATGTGCGGGCTGAGGCCCTGGGCAATAGCGCTGCAATTGCTGGCCGGCTCGACAACAGCAGCAGCGTGGCCATCAGCGTTGCGCCGGCGACAACCTCACCTGTAACTGGCCTGCAACGCCTGGCCGATGTGCCCATTTACGCCACCGACGCCCTGGTGCGCCGCGCCACCGCATTGCAACTGACGGCCGATGCGCGCAAGCCGGTGGTCAGCCTGCCCAGTGCGCAATGGCGCCAACTGGATCTGCAAGCTGGTGACCAGGTCTATGTGGCCCAAGGCGATGCCGGGTTGGTGCTGCCCGCGCGTGAGGACGCAACGCTGGCTGCCAATGCAGTGCGGGTGTCCGCTGGCCACCCAGACACCGCCTTGCTGGGTGCGATGTTTGGCGCCATCAGCGTCAACAAGGTGGAGAAGCCCTGAGCATGATCGACCAGTTCAATCAATTCGGCGGCTCGGTGTTCGGCGGCCTGCTGTGGCCGGTGCTGTGGAGCCTCATCAAGATCATCGTGGTGGTGGCACCGCTGATGGGCTGCGTGGCCTACCTCACCCTGTGGGAGCGCAAAGCCATCGGCTGGACCCAAGTGCGCCCAGGCCCGAACCGCGTTGGCCCTTACGGCCTGCTCACCCCAATCGCTGACGCGGTGAAGCTGATCTTCAAAGAGATCATCCGCCCCACCGCCGCGCACAAAGGCCTGTTTTTCCTCGGCCCCATCATGACCATCATGCCGGCACTTGCCGCCTGGGCGGTGGTGCCGTTTGGGCCTGAGGTGGTGTTGGCCGACATCAATGCTGGCTTGTTGTTCTTGATGGCCATCACCTCGTTGGAGGTCTACGGCGTGATCATTGCCGGCTGGGCGTCCAATTCCAAATATGCGTTTCTGGGTGCGCTGCGTGCATCGGCCCAGATGGTGAGCTACGAAATCGCAATGGGTTTTTGCCTGGTGGTGGTGTTGATGGTGGCGGGCTCACTCAACATGAGCGAGATCGTCATGAGCCAGGGCCGGGGCATGATGGCCAGCGCCGGTGTGGGCCTGCTGTCATGGAACTGGCTGCCGCTGTTCCCCATCTTCATCGTCTATTTCATTGCCGGCCTGGCCGAAACCAACCGCCACCCGTTTGACGTGGTGGAGGGGGAATCCGAAATCGTGGCCGGCCACATGATCGAGTATTCAGGCATGTCGTTTGCCATGTTCTTTTTGGCCGAATACGCCAACATGATCTTGGTGTCGATGTTGTGCGTGGTGCTGTTTCTGGGCGGTTGGCTCAGCCCGTTTACCTTCCTTGATTTCATCCCCGGCTGGATCTGGCTGGCCGCCAAAGTGTTTGTGGTGGTCACCATGTTCCTGTGGGTGCGCGCCACCTTTCCGCGCTACCGCTATGACCAGATCATGCGGCTGGGTTGGAAGATTTTCATCCCCATCACGCTGATCTGGCTGGTGGTGGTGGGCCTGTGGATCCAGTCCCCAATCAACATCTGGAAGTGACATGTCAGCGCCGACCGCATCACTGAAAGACTTCCTCTCCAGCTTCATGCTGCTGGAGTTGCTCAAAGGCATGAAGCTCACCGGCAAATACTTCTTCGCAAAGAAGATCACGGTGCAGTTTCCGGAAGAACGCACACCGCAAAGCCCACGCTTTCGTGGCTTGCATGCACTGCGCCGGTATGAAAACGGTGAAGAGCGCTGCATTGCCTGCAAGCTGTGCGAAGCGGTGTGCCCGGCAATGGCCATCACGATTGAGAGTGATGTGCGCGATGACGGCAGCCGCCGCACCACGCGTTACGACATCGATTTGACCAAGTGCATCTTCTGCGGCTTTTGCGAAGAGAGCTGCCCGGTTGACTCCATCGTCGAAACCCATATTTTCGAGTACCACGGCGAAAAACGCGGCGACCTGTACTTCACCAAAGACATGCTGCTGGCAGTGGGTGACCGCTACGAATCCGAGATTGCCGCCAACAAGGAGGCTGACGCGAAGTACCGGTAGCAGCCACGCATGGGCCGGCTGCGCGAACCACCGATCTTGCGCCTGTGATGCTCGCCGTACTGAGGTACGGCTGCGCTTCTCGCCGCAACCTCGGTCCGCTCGCTTTCGGCCCCTGCATGACTGCTCCGCTCGCTAGCGCACCGCACCAACGACCATGACAACCACCGGCGCACTTTTTTACTTTTTCTCGGCCGTGCTGCTGTTTGCAGCCTTCCGGGTGATCACTGCTCGCAGCACAGTGCATGCCGTGCTGTTTTTGGTGTTGGCGTTTGCCAATGCCTCGGTGATCTGGATGTTGCTCAAAGCAGAGTTTTTGGCCATCACCCTGGTGCTGGTGTATGTGGGCGCCGTGATGGTGCTGTTCTTGTTTGTCGTGATGATGCTGGACACCGGCGAGGAAACCGACCGGGAGGGTTTCTGGAAACATCTGCCACTGGCCGGCCTGATCGGTGCAGTCATTGCGCTTGAAATGGCACTGGTGTTGATGGGCGGTTTCCGTCTGACCGACGCACCGGTGTTGGACCCGACACTGGCCAAGCTGGGCAATACCCGGTTGCTGGGCATTGAGGTGTACACCAAATACCTGTACCCGCTGCAAATTGCCGCCGTGCTGCTGCTGGTGGCCATCATCTCGGCCATCGCGTTGACGCTGCGCCAGCGCAAGGACAGCCGCTCACAAGACCCATCACAGCAGGTGCTGGCCAAGAAGGCGGACCGGTTGCGCATTGTCAAGATGCAGCCAGTGATCGAGTTGCCGTCACTGCCAGTGGCAACTGCGGCCACGCCGGCCAGTCCGGCTGCGGGAGACAAGAAATGAACTTCGGACCCATCACGCTGGGCCATTACCTGTCACTGGGCGGCCTGTTGTTTGCGCTGTCGGTGATTGGCATTTACCTCAACCGCCGAAATTTGATCGTGTTGCTGATGGCCATTGAGCTGATGCTGCTGGCGGTCAACATGAACTTTGTGGCCTTCTCGCACTACCTGGGTGACATGGCGGGCCAGGTGTTTGTGTTTTTCATCCTCACCGTGGCGGCGGCCGAATCTGCGATTGGCCTGGCCATTCTGGTGGTGCTGTTCCGCAACCGCTCCACCATCAGCGTGGACGAGTTGGACACGCTCAAGGGCTGAGGCCGGAAAACACACAACAACATGGCTGCTCAACTTTCTCAAAACCTGCTGCTGGCAGTGCCGCTAGCGCCCCTGGCTGGCGCTGTGCTGGCCGGCTTTTTTGGCAAGCAAATCGGCCGCGCGGGTGCCCACACCGTCACCATTCTGGGCGTATTGATCTCATTCGTTTTGTCGGCGCTGGTGCTCAATGACGTGCTGGTTGGTGCCCGCTTCAATGCCACCATTTACGAGTGGATGACGCTTGGCAGCCTGAAGATGGAAATCGGCTTCCTGGTCGACGGGCTCACGGCCATGATGATGGTGGTTGTCACCTTTGTGTCGCTGATGGTGCATCTGTACACCGTGGGCTATATGGTGGATGACCCGGGCTACCAGCGCTTTTTCAGCTACATCAGTCTGTTCACCTTCAGCATGTTGATGTTGGTGATGAGCAACAACTTTTTGCAGTTGTTTTTTGGCTGGGAGGCTGTAGGCCTGGTCAGCTATTTGCTGATCGGCTTCTGGTACACCAAGCCCACGGCCATCTTTGCCAACATGAAGGCGTTTCTGGTCAACCGCGTGGGTGACTTTGGCTTCATCCTGGGCATTGGCCTGATCGTGGCTTACGGCGGCACGCTCAGTTATGCCGAAACCTTTGCCAAGGCGGATGCACTGGCCAAGCTCAGTTTCCCCGGCACAGAGTGGATGTTGATCACGGTCACCTGCATCTGCCTGTTCATCGGCGCCATGGGCAAAAGCGCGCAATTTCCATTGCATGTGTGGCTGCCTGATTCAATGGAGGGCCCCACGCCCATCTCCGCGCTGATCCACGCGGCAACCATGGTGACGGCCGGCATCTTCATGGTGGCGCGCATGTCGCCGTTGTTTGAGTTGTCGGATACCGCGCTGAATTTCATCCTCATCATCGGCAGCATCACCGCGCTGTTCATGGGCTTTCTGGGCATCATCCAGACTGACATCAAGCGGGTGGTGGCGTATTCCACGCTGTCGCAGCTGGGTTATATGACGGTGGCGCTGGGTGCGTCGGCTTACTCGGTGGCGGTGTTCCACCTGATGACCCATGCCTTCTTCAAGGCGCTGCTGTTTTTGGGTGCGGGCTCGGTCATCATCGGCATGCACCATGACCAAGATATCCGCAACATGGGCGGCCTGCGCAAGTACATGCCCATTACCTGGATCACCTCGCTGCTGGGCAGCCTGGCCTTGATCGGCACGCCGCTGTTCTCGGGTTTCTATTCCAAAGACTCGATCATTGAGGCGGTACACGCCAGCCATTTGCCTGCTGCGCATTGGGCCTATTACGCGGTGGTGGCGGGTGTGTTTGTTACCGCCTTCTATTCGTTCCGCATGTACTTTTTGGTCTTCCACGGCAAGGAGAACTTCCGCAACAAGCCATTCCCGCCTGAAGACGACCACGCGCACGCCGATGCGCACGCCGATGCGCACGCCGATGCCCATGCCGACACGCACGCAGTAGCGCATGACCATGGCCACCACGACAGCCATGACCACGCCCCACACGAATCACCGTGGGTGGTCTGGCTGCCGCTGGTCTTGCTGGCCATCCCATCGGTGGTGATCGGCTACTTCACCATCGGCCCCATGTTGTTTGGTGACTTCTTCAAAGACGCCATCGTGGTGCATGGTGAACACCACCACGCCATGAAAGAGCTGACAGGTGAATTCCACGGCGCAGCAGCCATGGCGCTGCATGCACTCACCACCTTGCCTTTCATCCTGGCCCTGGCCGGTGTGGTGGTGGCTTATGTGTTTTACATGCTTGCCCCGGCCATTCCTGCGGCCATTGGCAAAGCCCTGTCGCCGCTGATCAAGGTGCTGGAGAACAAGTACTACCTCGACTGGTTCAATGAAAACGTGCTGGCAGCCGGTGCAAGGCTGATTGGCCGCAGTTTGTGGAAGGGCGGTGATATGGGCCTGATCGACGGTGTGTTGATCAATGGGTCGGCCAAGCTGGTGGGTGGCCTGGCAGGCCTCACCCGGCTGGTGCAGACCGGCCATGTCTACTGGTATGCGCTGGTGATGCTGTTAGGCGTGTTTGGCCTGCTCACCTGGCAGCTGTGGCCCACGCTGTCTGGCTTGGCCGGCCGGTGAAGCGGCACAGGCGGAGAATAAAAAATGGGTTTTGGAATCTTGAGTGTTTCGATTTGGTTGCCGATTGCCTTTGGTATCCTGCTGTTGGCCCTGGGCCGTGATGACAAACCGGGTGCTGCCCGTTGGTTTGCGCTGGTGGGGTCGGTGGCCAGTTTCTTGGTCACCATCCCGCTGATCACCGGTTTCAACAAGGGCACGGCGGCCCTGCAGTTTCAGGAGAACCTGCCCTGGATCGAGCGCTTCAACGTGCGTTACCACCTGGGAGTGGACGGCATCTCGGTGTGGTTTGTGCTGCTCACCGCTTTCATCAGCATCATCGTGGTGGTGGCCGCCTGGCAGGTGATCACCGAGCGGGTGGCGCAGTACATGGGCGCCTTCTTGATTCTGTCGGGTCTGATGGTGGGTGTGTTTTGCGCGGCGGACGGCCTGCTGTTCTACGTGTTCTTTGAAGCCACGCTGATCCCGATGTACATCATCATCGGCGTTTGGGGTGGCCCGCGCCGCGTCTATGCGGCATTCAAGTTTTTCTTGTACACGCTGGCCGGCTCATTGCTGATGCTGATAGCGCTGGTCTTTTTGTATTACAAAGCCGGCGGCAGCTTCGAGATTGCGGCGTGGCACAAATTGCCACTGGCACTGCACACCCAAGCCCTGTTGTTCTTTGCGTTCTTTGCGGCGTTCTCTGTCAAGGTGCCGATGTGGCCGGTGCACACCTGGCTGCCCGATGCGCACGTTGAGGCGCCCACCGGCGGCTCGGTGGTGCTGGCGGCCATCATGTTAAAACTGGGTGCATATGGCTTTTTGCGCTTCTCCATGCCCATTGCACCCGACGCTGCGCGTGAATACGCCTGGGTCATCATTGCGCTCAGCCTGATTGCGGTGGTCTATATCGGCTTGGTGGCGCTGGTGCAGCAAGACATGAAAAAGCTGGTGGCGTATTCGTCCATTGCCCACATGGGTTTTGTCACCCTGGGCTTTTTCATCTTCAACGAGCTGGGCGTGTCGGGCGGCTTGGTGCAGATGATTTCGCACGGCTTTGTCTCCGGTGCCATGTTCCTGGCCATTGGGGTGTTGTATGACCGGGTCCACAGCCGCGAGATCTCCAGTTACGGCGGTGTTGTCAACACCATGCCCAAGTTTGCGGCGTTTGCGCTGTTTTTCACCATGGCCAATTGCGGCCTGCCGGGCACCGGTGGTTTTGTCGGTGAATGGATGGTGATTCTGGGCACGGTGTCTTTCAACTTCTGGCTTGGCATGATTGCGTCCACCGCGTTGATCTCCGGCGCTGCGTATTCCCTGTGGATGTACAAGCGGGTTTACTTTGGCAAGGTCAGTAACCACCACGTGGCTGGGCTGACTGATTTGAATGCCCGTGAGTTTGGCATCATGGCCGTGCTGGCCATTGCCACACTGGTGATGGGTGTGTATCCCAAGCCTTTCACCGACGTGATGCATGTGTCGGTCACCGAGCTGCTCAAGCACGTGGCAGCCACCAAGCTGCAATAAGCCAGGCGAACCCCATGAATGCAATGAACTGGCTGGTCGTTTACCCTGAAGCCCTGCTGTTGGTGATGGCCTGTGCCGTGGCCCTGTTAGACCTGTTTGTCACTGACCCAAAACGCCGCCCCACTTTTTGGCTGGCGCAATGCAGCTTGGGCGCCGTGGCGTTGCTGCACTGGTTGTACTTTGACGGTGGTGCCACCGTTTACGGCATGCAGCGCATGATGGTGGGTGACCCGATGGGCCATTTGCTGGTGTTTTTTGCCACGCTGGCAGTGATGATCTCAATAGCCTACGCCCAGCCCTATATCAGCAGCCGCGACATGCTGAAGGGTGAATTTTTCAGCCTGGCCATGTTTGTGTTGTTGGGCATTGCGGTGATGTGCTCGGCCAACAACTTTTTGGTGGTCTATCTGGGCCTGGAGTTGATGAGCTTGTCGCTGTATGCGCTGGTGGCCTTGCGGCGTGACCACGGTGTGTCGACGGAAGCCGCCATGAAGTACTTTGTGCTGGGCGCATTGGCCTCAGGCTTTTTACTCTACGGCTTGTCCATGATGTATGGCGCCACCAAGTCATTAGAAATCAACGAGGTGTTCAACGCCATTTCCACCGGCCGCATCAATGCCACGGTGTTGACCTTTGGTGTGGTGTTTGTGGTGGCTGGCCTGGCATTCAAGCTGGGTGTGGTGCCATTCCACATGTGGGTGCCTGATGTGTACCAAGGCGCGCCAACGGCGGTGACGCTGCTGATTGGCGGCGCGCCCAAGCTGGCGGCATTTGCCATCACCATCCGTTTGTTGGTGGAGGGCATGCTGGGCCTGGCAGTGCATTGGCAGCAAATGCTGGTGGTGTTGGCGGTGTCGTCATTGGTGATCGGTAACCTGGCGGCCATTGCGCAAAGCAACTTGAAGCGCATGCTGGCCTATTCCACCATCTCGCAAATGGGCTTCATGCTGTTGGGGCTCACGGCGGGTGTGGTCAATGGCAATACCCTGTCGGCTGGCAACGCCTACAGCTCGGCCATGTTTTATGTGGTCAGTTATGTGCTCACCACGCTGGGTACCTTCGGGTTGATCCTATTTTTGTCTCGCGCCGGTTTTGAGAGTGAAGAGATCACTGACCTGGCCGGCTTGGCCAAACGTGCGCCGTGGTTGGCCGGCATCATGACGTTGTTCATGTTCTCGCTGGCCGGTGTGCCACCGATGGTGGGCTTTTACGCCAAGCTGGCCATCCTGCAAGCACTGATCACCACCAACGTCACCGGTTACATCGTGCTGGCGGTCATTGCGGTGCTGCTGTCACTGGTGGGTGCGTTCTACTATTTGCGCATTGTCAAGGTGATGTACTTTGATGAGCCCACCGAGGCTTCACGCCCGGTGCAGGGCAGCGGCGTCAGCGCTTTGCTGGCGGTCAACGGGCTGGCGGTGCTGGGCTTTGGCCTGCTGCCAGGCGGGCTGATGGCCATGTGCCGTGATGCCATCTTGCGTGCGCTGGCCACTTGATGCCTGGGCCAAATCCCGATGCCCACCTGACTGAGCGCCAGATTGCTGGCCAGCAGGTGTATCGCGGCAATTTTCTGGATGTGCGGCGCGACACGGTGGCCTTTACCGACGGCACTACCGCTACCCGTGAATACATCGTGCATCCGGGTGCGGTGATGGTGGTGCCGCTGCTGAATGACGGCCGGCTGCTGCTGGAGCGCCAGTACCGCTATCCACTGGGTCGGGTGCTGCTGGAGTTTCCGGCCGGTAAGCTGGACGCCAATGAACCGGTGCAGCACTGTGGCCAGCGCGAACTGGCTGAAGAAACCGGCTACCGCGCCGCCGAATGGGCCCGCGCCTGCGTCATTCACAACGCCTGCGCCTACAGCACCGAGGGCATTGAGATCTGGTTTGCGCGTGGCCTGACACTTGGGCCCCGCCAATTGGACAGCGGTGAGCTGATTGACCTGGTGCAAATGACCGAAGCCGAGCTGGACGCACTGGCCGCCAGCGGTGGGCTGACCGATGTCAAAACCCTGATCGGCCTGCAGTGGCTGCAAAAGTGGCGCAGTGGGCGGTGGCCGCTGATCTGGGTGGCACCTGTTTAATCACTGCGTGCCGATAATACTGGCACGATGAAGGTACTGAATCTGCACTGCGCGTTGGGCCACGGCTTTGAGGGCTGGTTTGGCTCGGAGGCTGATTTTTTGCGCCAGCAAGGCCAGGGCCTGATCACCTGCCCGCTGTGTGCTGACGCCACCATCACCCGCCTGCCCAGCGCACCCCGGCTCAACCTGTCGGGTGCGCGTGCGCCGCAGGCCGATACAGAGATCGAGCGCAAACCGGCGGCCGATGTTGGCCCAGCTGCGGCCAGCCCGGTCCG
>JAYVLI010000186.1:0-3241 GCA_043759535.1 Betaproteobacteria bacterium
TGGGCACGGCCTACACCCTCAAATCCCCCGCTGACAAACCCGCCGTGGTGAGCCCGCTCACCACCCTGGTGGCCGCGCAGGTGGACGCTGCCGGCGGCAGCACCACCGACGCTGAAAAAGCGCTGCAGGACAAGCTGGGCATCACCAGCTCACTGTTCGACAACTTCATCGGCAAGACCGATGACGCGGCCAAACATGCCGCCACCGTGGCGCGCCTGGTGGTGGTCACCAGCCAGCAGCAAAACGCTGCCACCAAAGACGCCAAGGACAGCAGCGGCAAGGCCTTGAGCACGGCCGACCTGGCCAACGCCATCCACCAAAGCCTGCTGGCCGTGCTGCCCAGCTTGGTGGCCGCAGCGCTTGACCCGGCGGTGGCCAGTGCAACAACAGCCAAGGACAAAGCCGACGCGATTGCCGCCGCCGCAGCCAAGCTGGTGACCGAAACGGGCTTGAGCACCAGCAACATCGGCGCCGCCGTGGCCGTGGGCAAGCTGCCACCGGCGACCGAGGATGCAACCGTCGCCGCCACCGCCGGTGCGTCCCTGCGCTGGTTCACCTACAGCGACGCGCAAAACTACTACTACCGCATGTTCAAAGGCACGGCGGCGCAAAACACCACCGTCAACGGCAAGCGCCAGTTCACTGAATACCGTGAGCGATCCAGCGGCAGCAATGGCGCCGTCACCTTTTACCAACAGTGGGGCGAGGGGCTGAACAACTACCCGCGCAACCAGATCTACTGGACCGGCACCGAGTGGTTTGATTGCCCGACCGAGTTTGTGAATGAGGCCACGCCGTGGGACGCCAAAGGCGTGGCAGACAGCCTGTATTGCAAGGCCTTCAAAAGCAGCAACAAGCGCTCGGAGCGTGACATCACCGGCCTGAAACTGGCCGACGTGGTGGCCGAGATCCGCGCCTTTCCGCTGTACGACAGCGAAGGCAAATACCCCGCCTGGGGCCCGGACCCGGTGCTGCATGCGGCCAAGCTGGCAGGCACCTTCCCGGCCGGCAGCAAGCTCTACACCTACGCCGGCATCGAGACCGCCAGCCCGGACCGCTACGGCAACACGCTCAACAACGACCTCTACACCGCCTACAACGCGGCCGTGGTGGCCGGTGGCAACGGCAGCAGCGGAGCTGAATGTGGCAAGGTGACCAACAGCAACTTTGCCCAGTACCAAATTGCCACCACCACGCTGGAGCAATTGGTGGCCGCCAATACCGGCAAGCCTTGCAGCTTCAACCTGCCCACCAACTCAGGCGAGACAGTGAATGAATGGTGGAGCGGTGTCACCGTCAACATCGCCGACGTGGTGGACCCGTATGCCAATGCCACCGGCTTTTACAAGGTGGGCATCAAAGACTTGCGGGTGTCGTTTGCCACCGGCAACGTGGCCAACTACTGGCTGTGCTTGCGCCGCGCAAGCGACAACTCAGGCCGCAACTGCAAAGCTGCCGGCACGGGGGCCTACACCATCGAAACCCTGGGCGATGCACGCGTGCTGCGCCTGAGTGGCCAACCGGCGATTGCGGCCACGCTCAACTTCAACCGCACCTTCATCCAGCGCGGTGGGGCGGTGTGGTACGGCGCCAAGAACAAGCTGCAGACCACCAGCCAGTTGCGCTTGAACCTGCCGGCCAGCCAGGCCTTGTTTGACGCGATGGGCCTGCCGGCACCGCGTGCGTCCGCACCGCTCACCGCCAACAGCCTGGTGGCCAACTACCTCAACAGCCGTGGCACCGGCACCTACAACACCACGGCCCTGGCGGTGATGGAAAACAACAACGCCGGCTTGACCGGGGCATGGACCGTGACCGGCGGGCCGGACGCCCGTGGCCAGACCTTCTTCTTTTTTGCCAATGGCGACTATGTGATGTCTGACCCGGCGGGCGACACCGGCGCCAACAGCTGCGATGCGGCAGGTTATGAGCAGGGCAAGCTCAGCTTTGATGCGGCCAGTGGGGTGTTGCGGCTGGTCAGCATCACCAAAGACACCAACGGCTGCGCCGGCCTGCACGACACCACCGTGGCCGATGCCCAGCAACTGGGCAGCGTGCTGGGCACCTTGGTGATTGCTGCGGATGGCAAATCAGCGACGGCCAAGAGCAATGATGGCTCAGGCACCAACACGCTGGCGCGCCTGACCAAGTAGGCCGGGTGAGCCGGGTGCGCCGGGCCAGTCGCCGGGCCGTCACCCGCACGACAGCCCGGCCCGCCCCCACGCCGCCACACTGCGGCGCATGACATTGCATCCGTTTGACCAAGCCGTCGGCCTGCAGCAGCAGCCCGACGGCTTATTTTTGGGCGCCACCCAGCCGGCCTACGCCAACATGGTGGGGCCGTTCGGTGGCATCACCGCCGCCGTGCTGCTGCAGTCCGTCATGCAGCACCCGCAGCGCCTGGGTGAGCCTATCGCGCTGACGGTCAACTTTGCCGGCGCGGTGGCCGATGGGCTGTTCACCATCAACGCCAGGCCGGTGCGTACCAACCGGTCCACCCAGCACTGGCTGGTGGAGCTGACCCAGCCCGACATCAGCGGCCAAGCCCAAGTGGCCACCACCGCCACCGTGGTCACTGCCGTGCGGCGCAGCACCTGGGGCGACAGCGAAGTGCCCATGCCCAGCGTGCCGGCACCGGATACCGTGCCGCAGGCGCAAATCACCGGTGCTGTGGCCTGGCTGGACCGCTACGCCATGCACCTGATCAACGGCGGTGTGCCGCAGCAGTGGGACGGCCGCAGCGCACCCAGCCTGACGCGCATGTGGGTGCGTGATGCCCCGCCGCGCACGCCGGACTTTGCGTCACTGGCGGCACTGGCCGATGTGTTTTTTCCGCGCATCTGGCTGCGCCGTGCCACACGCACCCCGGTGGGCACGGTATCGATGACGGTCTACTTCCACTGCAGCGCCGCACAACTGACGGCGGTGGGCACCGGCCACCTGCTGGCTGAGGCCCGTGGCCAGGCCTTCAGCAACGGGTTTTTTGACCAGACCGGTTTGCTGTGGGCGGCCAATGGCACGCTGCTGTGCAGCACCCACCAGACGGTTTACTACAAAGCGTAAGCGGGTTCGGGCTCTGTGCTGACATCGCCGCTGCGGAACAGCCGACATTCCGCCGATGGAGCGAGGCCGAGCCCGAGGCCGGCGGGTGACTGGCTGACTCCATGTCCCCCGGGCCTGCGGCCCTCCTCCTCATACTTACGTCAGCCAGTCACCCACCACCCTCGCACTCGTCCTGGGA
>JAYVLI010000187.1:0-8620 GCA_043759535.1 Betaproteobacteria bacterium
GGTACTCGGCATCACTGCGCTCGTCTCGCGCCACCGCCAGGATGCGACCGCCCGGCGGCAGCTTGCCGTGGCGGAAGGCCTGGAACAGCGCGGGCATCAACTTGCGCCAGGTGAGGTCGCCGGTGCCACCAAAAAAGACGAGATCAAAGGACATGGGCTGGTATTTGGTCTTGGGGTGATGGGTTTGCCAAGGCCGTGGCAAGCGCGGCGATGTAACTTAGTTACCTGATGGATGATGCATGAGTTTCTTCGGTGGGTCAATCTTCAACCGGTCAACCAATCAATCAGCCGGCGGTGCCAGGCCACGGGCATCGTCACTGGACACGGCGTGTGGCCCCAGCGCCAAACTGCCCGGCCCCAGCCAGCGGTTGTGGCTGCTGTGGACAACGGTGTTGTCCGGCAGCCGGCCGTCCCACACCCGCACAAACCAGCCACCGGTGGCACGCCGGTTGATGAAGGTGTTGTCGCGCAGGGTCAGCCGGTTGATGGCCCAGGGCGCACCCTCGGCGCCGAAGGACAACATCACCGGGTTGCGGGTGCGGGCGCTTTGCACCACGGTGTTGCCTTCAATCAGCGCCACACCGCCGTTGGGCAGGTCAATCTCGTACGACGCCTCACCGCTGGGGCCGTCGTCCAGCCGGTTGCCAAGCAGCCGGGTTTCTTGTGCGCGTGATTTGACCAGGTGGCCATCGTTGCCCTGCTGCAGCACGCAGCCGCGCAAGATGAACAAGCCGATGCGGCCGATGTACAGCAAGTGCGGCGGCGTGGCCGGTGTCTCGGGTGCATGGCTGAAGTGGCAGTGGTTGATCTCCAGCACGCTGTGGATGTCAGCGCCGGTCAGGATGCCGTTCTGGTTGTCATGAAAGCTGCAGCCCTGCAGTTGCAGCCGGCCATGCTCAAACCGGATGCCAGCGCCGTTGCTGTCGGGCACCCGCGCGCCCCGGAAGCCGATGTTGTGGATGCGGATGTCACCATCCCGCACCACCCAGATCGCTTTGCCTTCAGCATGCTGGCCGGCCGCGTCCACCACGGGTTGGGTGCCCAGGCCCACGATGTCGAGCCGGCGTTGGGTGATCACCGCCACATCACCGCTGTAGGTGCCGGGCAGCACCTCGATGGTGTCGCCGTCAGCGGCCAGGCGCAGCGCGTCGGCAATGCGGGTCAGGGCCTCGCCCGGGCCCACGCGCCATGGCGGGCGGGTGGGCGTTGATGGGGGTGCCGGCGGTGGTGCCGGCGCTGTTGTCGGCTGCGCGGCTGCGGGCCAACCCAGCGCAGCGCCCAGTGGCGGCAAGACGCATGCAGCCGCAGTGCGCAAGGCCTGGCGGCGGGTGGAGTCAGGGGCGGGCATTGCGCCATTCTGGCCGGTCCGGGCATCGGGTTTGTCCCGCATGGCCAGGGCCTGTTGCCCAGCAGCAGCGGGCTAGCATGGCCCGGCTGCCCAGCCCTGGGCTTGATGGAGTGCCCGAGATGGTCTTGCCCCGCACCACCCTGGCCTGTGCCGCCACCCTGTGCCTGGCCCTGACCGGCCCCGCGCTGGCGCAAGACGCCGGCCAGCTCAACGTCATCTGCTCGGTGCAGGCCGAGTGGTGCAACATGATCCAGACGGTGTTTGCCAAGACCACCGGCATCAAGGTCAACATGGCCTTGAAAGGCTCGGGCGAGGCGCTGGCGCAGTTGATTGCCGAGCGCGCCAACCCCAAGACCGATGTCTGGTTTGGTGGCACCGGTGACCCGCACCTGCAGGCGGCTGAAGTTGGCTTGTCGCTCGACTACAAATCCAACGCCCTGCCGCAATTGCACGGCTGGGCGCAGCAGCAAGCACAGCAGTCCGGCTTCAAGACAGTGGGCATTTATTCCGGCCCGCTGGGTTTTGGCTACAACACCGAGCTGCTGGCCAAGAAAAAGCTGCCGGTGCCACGCAGCTGGGCTGATTTGCTGCAGCCGGGTTTCAAGGGTGAGATCCAGGTGGCCAACCCGGCGTCCAGCGGCACGGCCTACACCATGGTGGCCACGCTGGTGCAGTTGATGGGCGAGGACAAGGCCTTTGCCTACATGGCCGCGCTGCACAAAAACATCAGCCAGTACACCCGCTCGGGCACCGGGCCTATCAAGGCGGTGGCGCGCGGCGAAAGCACGGTGTCCATCAGCTTTGTGCATGACGGCCCGGGGGAAAAACTGCAGGGCTTCCCGGTGGAAACGGTGACACCGGCCGAGGGCACCGGCGCTGAGATCGGCTCCATGTCGCTCATCAAAGGCGCCCGCAACCTGGCCCAGGCCAAGCTGTTTTATGAATGGGCGCTGACCCCGCAAGCCCAACAGTTTGGTGCAGCGGCCAAACAGTTCCAGCTGCCCAGCAACAAAGCCACGCCGGTAGACGCCCGGGTGCCAGATTTCAAGAAGATCAAGTTCATCAACTACGACTACGCCAAATACGGCGCGTCGGCCGAGCGCAAACGGCTCATCGGCCGTTGGGAAAAAGACATCAACGCGCTGCCGCGTTGATGGCTGCGGCCCTGCCGGCTGCTGCCACAGGCCAGGCGGCAGCATGCCAAGCCGCCCGCAGCGGGCGCCGCGCCCGCCACACCGTGCTGGCCTGGCTGGCGCTGGGCCTGCTGGGCTTTGTGGGCCTGCCCTGGTATTTGCCGCAAAACCTGGGGGTCTGGCAATCACTGGCCGGTGTGTGGGGTGGGGCCGGGGATGGGGCCGAGGGTGGGGCCGGGTTTGGGGCTGAAACGGCCAGCGGCCTGTGGCAGGTGTTGCAGCACCACCGGCCCTGGCTGGCGTGGGCCCTGCCGGGCTTGTTGGCCGCTGGCGTCGCCAGCGCCTTGCCGGCGGGCCGTTTGCAAGGCCGCTGCCTGGTGGCCGGTGCGGGCCTGGCGCTGACCGGTCTGCTGGCGAGCAGCGTGGCCATCGGCGCGCAAGGCTGGGCGTTTGAGGGGTTGAACACCGTGTTCGGCGCCTTGCGCGCCGGCCAGCCCGGCATGGGCCTGGGCGCCGCGCTGCTGCTGCTGGCGCTATTGATGTTGCTGGGCGTGGGTGTGGCGCGGCTGGGGTTTTTTCGGGGGGATGTGTTTGTGGCGGCCGCTGTGCTGCTGTGCTGTGCGCTGCTGCTGCTGTTTGTGGCGCTGCCGGTGGCCAAGGCGCTGGTGGGTGCGCTGCAGGACGACAGTGGCCAGTGGTCCATCAGCGCACTGGCCCGGCGCTTGGGGCAAGAGCGGGTGTGGGGTTTGGCCTGTTTGGCCGGCCCGACACGGTGTGGTGTGGCCTGGAACACGCTGTTTTTGGCGCTGCTCACTGCCACTGGCACAACCCTGTTAGGTGCCATGCTGGCGCTGCTGGCCGCGCGTGGTGATGTGCCGGCCGGGCCGGGCGCCAAACCGCCCCGTTGGCGGCTGGCAAAACCGCTCAATCTGCTGGCGCTGCTGCCCATCATCACGCCGCCGTTTGTGGTGGGCCTGGGGCTGATCTTGTTGTTTGGCCGGGCCGGGCTGGTCAACCAGGCGCTGGAGTGGTTGTTTGGCATCACCCCCACGCGCTGGTTTTACGGCCTGTTTGGCCTCTGGCTGGCGCAGTTGTTTGCCTTCACGCCGGTGGCGTTCATGATCTTGCGCGGTGTGGTGCAAGGCCTCGGGCCATCCTTGGAAGAAGCGGCGCAAACCTTGCGCGCCAGCCGCTGGGTCACCTTCCGCACCATCACCTTGCCGCTGTTGCTGCCGGGCCTGGCGAATGCGTTTCTCGTTGGGTTCATCGAGAGCATGGCCGACTTTGGCAACCCGGTGGTGGTGGGCGGGGCCTACGCGGTGTTGTCCACCGACATCTTTTTTGCCATTGTCGGCGCGCAATACGACGCCGGCCGGGCCGCATCCCTAGCGCTGATCTTGAGCGGCTTTGCGCTGCTGGTGTTTGTGCTGCAGCAGCGGTTGGTGGGGCGCAGCCGCTACACCACCGTGTCTGGCAAGGGCGACGCCGGCCTGCCCATGCCACTGCCCACCGGTGTGCGCCGCCTGTGCCTGGGCGTGGCCGGGCCGTGGTTGATCTTCACGGCGGTGGTTTACCTGTTTGCGCTGGTGGGCGGTTTTGTGCAGACCTGGGGGCGTGACTACACACCCACGTTGGCGCATTTCCGCACAGCGTTTGATCTGCAATGGACGCACGGTGTGGTGACGGGCTCCAGCCTGGTGTGGGCCGGCACGGCGTGGAATTCGCTTTTCACCACCGTCAAGCTGGCCGCCCTGGCCGCGCCGCTGTGTGCCGGCCTGGGGCTGTTGATCGCCTGGCTGCTGGCCCGCACCACGTTTGCCGGCCAGCGCATTTTTGAGTTTGCGGCGCTGCTGGCCTTTGCCATCCCCGGCACGGTGCTGGGGGTCAGCTACATCCTGGCCTTCAACGTGCCGCCGGTGGAGCTGACCGGCACCGGGCTGATCATCGTGCTGTGTTTTGTCTTCCGCAATTTGCCGGTGGGGGTGCGGGCCGGCAGCGCCAGCCTGCAGCAAATTGACAAATCACTGGACGAAGCCAGCACCATGCTGCGCGCCGGCACCGCAACCACGCTGCGGCGGGTGGTGCTGCCGCTGCTCAAACCGGCATTGGTGGCGGCGCTGGTTTACAGCTTTGTGCGCAGCATGACCACCGTGTCGGCGGTGATCTTTTTGGTCACCGCTGAAAACGAGCTGGCCACCACCTACATCATCGGCCGGGTGGGCAATGGCGATTACGGCGTGGCGCTGGCCTATTGCAGCGTGTTGATGGCGTTGATGGCGGCAGCCATCGCGCTGATCCAGGCGCTGGTGGGTGAGCGGGCCCATGCCAATCACCGTCGCAGGGCAGGGGGCTTGGCGCCCAACACCAACGGGAGCGCGGCATGAGCCATGCAGGCATCGAGTTCAAACAGGTCAGCAAGCGTTACGGCGGGCCGACATCACCGCTGGTGGTGCAGGGCATCAACCTGGTGGTGCCGCAGGGCACGCTCACCACCCTGCTGGGCCCGTCGGGCTGCGGCAAGACCACCACGCTGCGTTTGATTGCCGGGCTGGAGGCGCCCAGCGCCGGCACCATCCTGATCGACGGCCTTGATGTCACCACGCTGGGCCCGGCCGAGCGCAATGTCAGCATGGTGTTCCAGAGCTACGCGCTGTTCCCGCACCTGGACGTGCTGCACAACGTGGGCTACGGCCTGCAAGTCAGCGGTCTGGGCGCGGCCGAAACCCAGCGCCGCGCCCGCGCTACGTTAGACCTGGTGGGCCTGGTGGGCTGTGAGCAACGCTTCACCAGTGAGTTGTCGGGCGGTCAGCAGCAGCGGGTGGCGTTGGCCCGCGCGCTGGTGCTGGAGCCCTCAGTGATGCTGTTTGACGAGCCGCTGTCCAACCTGGACGCCCGCCTGCGCCGCAGCATGCGCGAGCAGATCCGCGCGCTGCAGCAGCGTCTGCGGCTGACCGTGGCTTACGTCACCCACGACCAGGCCGAGGCTCTGGCGGTGAGTGACCAGATTGTGGTGATGGACGGCGGCCACATTGCCCAGGCCGGCACACCGCAGCAGGTGTATGAGCAACCCGCCAGCGTGTTTGTGGCCGGTTTCATGGGCGAGGCGATGTTGTTTGACGGTGTGATGCAGGCTGACGGCCAGGTGCAACTGGGGCCGTTGCGCGTCACGCCGGCGCGGCCAGTGGCGCCCGGCCCGGTGCGGGTGGCGGTGCGGCCAGAGGCTTGGGGCATCACGCCTGCTGCGGTTGCGGTTGCGGATGGTGATGTCGCGCCGCACATGGGCCTGCCCGCCATCCTGGCCAAAACGGCCTACCTGGGCCACCAGCGTGAGCTGAGCTTCGAGACCGCCTTGGGCAGCGTGTTTGTGGTGCTGCCAGAGGCCACCCGCCAGTGGGCGCTTGGCGATGCGGTGACGCTGACCTTGGGCGCTGCCGGGGTGTCCGTGGTGGCGGCGTGAATGGCGGCGTGAATGGCGGCCTGCATGTCGACATGCGCGGCTGCTTGAGTTGCCTCCGCTGTAACTCACCTGAAACCCACTGCAGCGTGAAGCGGGTCTAATTCGGCAGTCACCGCCAACCCGAGACACGCCATGCACCAGCTGGACCAGCTCAAACTGCTCACCACCGTGGTGGCCGATACCGGCAACTTCAAGCAGTTGGCGCAGTACACACCGCAAGACGCCACCACCAACCCGTCCCTCATCTTGAAGGCGGTGCAGCAGCCCGATTACGCGCCGCTGCTGACCAGCACCGTGGCCGCGCACCGCAGCGCGCCGCTGGATGACATCGTGGACCAGGTGCTGGTGCGTTTTGGGCTGGAGATTTTGCAAGTGGTGCCGGGCCGTGTGTCCACCGAGGTGGACGCCCGCTTGTCGTTTGATACCCCCGCCACCCTGGCCCGGGCGCGCCGTTTGATTGCGCTGTACCAGGCCGCCGGCATTGGCCGCGAGCGGGTGCTGATCAAGATTGCCGCCACCTGGGAGGGCATCCAGGCGGCCAAGGTGCTGGCGCAAGAAGGCATCCACTGCAACCTGACCTTGCTGTTTGCCTTTGCCCAGGCTGTGGCTTGTGGCGATGCCGGCGTGCGGTTGATCAGCCCGTTTGTCGGCCGCATTTATGACTGGCACAAAAAGCAGGCCGGCGCGGCGTGGGACGAAGCCGCCAACGCCGGCGCCAACGACCCCGGGGTGCAATCCGTCGAGCGCATTTACGCCCACTACAAACGCTGGGGCATCACCACCCAGGTGATGGGTGCAAGCTTCCGCAATGTGGGCCAGGTCCTGGCGCTGGCCGGCTGTGACCTGCTGACCATCAGCCCCGACCTGCTGGCCCAACTGCAGGCCAGTGAGGCAGTGGTGGCGCAGCGCCTGAGCGCCAGCGCCGCGCTGCAGGCCGATCTGCCCGATTTGCACCACACCGAATCCAGTTTCAGATATGCGCTGAATGAAGACGCGATGGCCACCGAGAAACTGGCCGAAGGCATCCGCGCGTTTGCGGTGGATTCCGCCAAGCTGGACGCACTGATCAAGAGGGTCTGACATGCCCGACAACACGATGCAATTCACCCGCTGCGACAGCACCGTGGCCTGGGCCGCGCTGCAAGGCCACTACCAGGCCCACGGCCGCGACCTGGACTTGTGTGAGGCCTTTGCCCGCGGCCCCCTTCGTTTTGAGACCTTTGCCCTGCAAGCGCCCGAAGTGTTTGCCGACCTGTCCAAAAACCGCTGGGACTTGGTGACCCGCCGGCTGCTGCTGGAACTGGCCCGTGAATGTGGGCTGGAGGCGCGGCGTGATGCGATGTTGGCCGGTGCGCCCATCAACACCACCGAGGGCAGGGCCGTGCTGCACACCGCCTTGCGCGCCCCACCGGGTGGCCTGTTCAGCGATGAAGTGCATGGTGTGCTGGACCGGTTTTTGGCCTTTGCTGAAGCGGTGCGTGACACCACCACCAGCGGCATCCGCCACATCGTCAACATCGGCATCGGTGGCTCAGATTTGGGGCCACAGATGGTGGTGCCGGCGCTGGACGCTTACGCCCACCCCAAGCTGACGGTGCACTTTGTCAGCAATGTGGACGGCCACGACATTGCGCCGGTGCTGCGCCGCCTGAAGCCCAGCGAGACGCTGTTCATCATCGCCAGCAAAACCTTCACCACCCAAGAAACCATGGCCAATGCGGCGGTGGCGCGGGCCTGGTTTTTGGCCAACGGCGGCACCGATGTGGGCCGCCACTTTGTGGGCGCCACCACCAACTTGAAAGCCGCAGCCGACTTTGGCATCCACACCACCTTCGGTTTTTGGGATTGGGTGGGCGGGCGGTATTCACTGTGGAGCGCCATTGGCCTGCCCATCGCCATCGCCATCGGGGCGGACAACTTTCGTGCGCTGCTGGCCGGTGCGCACGCAATGGACCAGCACTTTGCCAATGCCCCGCTGGAGTCCAACCTGCCCGCGCAACTGGGCTTGTTGGACGTGTGGTACCGCAACTTCCACCAGTTCACCAGCCGCAGCGTGGCGCCTTACCACCAGGGCCTGAAGCGCCTGCCCGCGTATTTGCAGCAACTGGAGATGGAAAGCAACGGCAAGCTGGTGGACTTGGCCGGTAACCCGCTGCCCTTTGGCACCAGCCCGGTGGTGTGGGGTGAGCCCGGCACCAACGGCCAGCATGCGTATTTTCAAATGCTGCACCAGGGCACGGATGTGATCCCGGTGGAGTTCATCGCGGTCAAACACCCCAGCCATGCCCACCCGGATTTGCAGGCCAAGGCCCTGGCCAATTGCCTGGCGCAAAGCCAGGCGCTGATGCTGGGCAAAACCACCGCAGCCGCGATGGCCGAGAAAGCGCCCACAGCAAACCCTGACCTGGATGCGCTGACGCTGGCCCGGCACCGCACCTTCCCCGGCAACCGGCCCAGCACCACCTTGCTGCTGGACAGGCTGACCCCCGCCGCGCTGGGCGCGCTGATCGCGCTCTACGAGCACCGGGTCTTCACCAGCGGCACGGTCTGGGGCATCAACAGCTTCGACCAGTGGGGGGTGGAGCTGGGCAAGGCCCTGGCCAGCGATCTGTTGCCGCGCCTGACCTCGCCCGGCCCGGCCGATGGCAGCGGGCTGGACGCATCCACCGCCGGGCTGCTGGC
>JAYVLI010000188.1:0-6689 GCA_043759535.1 Betaproteobacteria bacterium
GAAGTAGAACTGGGGCCGGTAGTTGTTGAAAAACGGGGTGTGACGGCCGCCTTCGTCCTTGCTCAGCACGTACACCTCGGCGGTGAAGTGGGTGTGCGGCTTGATCGAGCCGGGCTTGCACAGCACCTGGCCGCGCTCGACTTCCTCGCGCTTGGTGCCGCGCAAGAGGATGCCCACGTTGTCGCCAGCCTGGCCCTGGTCCAGCAGCTTCCTGAACATCTCCACGCCGGTGCAGGTGGTCTTGAGCGTGGGCTTGATGCCCACGATCTCGATTTCCTCGCCGACCTTGACGATGCCGCGCTCGATCCGGCCGGTGACCACGGTGCCGCGCCCGGAGATGGAGAACACGTCTTCGACCGGCATCAGGAAGGCCCCGTCGATGGCCCGCTCGGGCTGGGGGATGTAGCTGTCCATGGCGTCGGCCAGCTTCATGATGGCCTGCTCGCCCAGCTCGCCCTTGTCGCCTTCCAGCGCCAGCTTGGCCGAGCCGTGGATGATGGGGGTGCTGTCGCCGGGGAAGTCGTACTTGTCCAGCAGCTCACGCAGCTCCATCTCGACCAGCTCCAGCAGCTCGGCGTCGTCCACCATGTCGCACTTGTTCAGGAACACGATGATGTACTTCACGCCAACCTGGCGGGCCAGCAGGATGTGCTCGCGGGTTTGCGGCATCGGGCCGTCAGCGGCCGAGCAGACCAGGATCGCACCGTCCATCTGCGCCGCACCGGTGATCATGTTCTTCACATAGTCGGCGTGGCCCGGGCAGTCAACGTGCGCGTAGTGCCGTTTGGCCGTCTCGTACTCGACGTGGGCGGTGTTGATGGTGATGCCGCGGGCCTTTTCTTCGGGCGCTGCGTCAATCTGGTCGTAGGCCTTGGCCTCGCCGCCGAACTTGGCCGCCATCACCGAGGTGATCGCCGCCGTCAGCGTCGTCTTGCCGTGGTCGACGTGACCAATCGTGCCCACGTTGACGTGGGGCTTGGTCCGCTCGAATTTACCTTTTGCCATTGCTTCTCTCCAAAAAGAGCTGTTGCCCGTGTGTGTTTAAGGTTTCCAGCACTGGCCTGCCACGGGCAGCAGACCAACCACATCGTGTGTGGCGCCAAAGACCGAGATGGGCCCACCCCCGCAGCGCCTTCGGCGCTCCCCCTCAAAGGGGGCGCCGCCAGCAGCCCGGCAGAGCCGGTTCTGCGGCGTCCGCTTGGCGGGCCGTGTCCGCAGTCCTGCACCGCTGAAGGAGCACCACACCATGGTTGATTTCACCCTCTGGGATATTTTTCGCAACCTGCTGCTGGCCGCACGCTGGACCGTGGCGCTGTCCCTCATCGCCTTCATCGGCGGCGGCCTGGTGGGCTTGGGCCTGCTGCTGGCCAGGCTGGCGCAGCTGCGTGGCGCGCCGCGGTTTGTGGCGGCTTGTGTGCAACTGTTTCAAGGCACACCGCTGCTGATGCAACTGTTTTTGGCCTACTTTGGCCTGGGGCTGATGGGCATCAACGTGTCGGCCTGGGTGGCGGCGGGGCTGGCGCTCACGCTGTGTGCCAGCGCCTTTCTCACCGAGATCTGGCGCGGCTGTGTCAACGCCATTCCCCGTGGCCAGTGGGAGGCCGCCGACAGCCTGGCCCTGCGCTTTGCCGAGAAGATGCGCCATGTGGTGGGCCCGCAGGCCCTGCGCATTGCCGTGCCGCCCACGGTGGGTTTTTTGGTGCAGGTGATCAAGGGCACGGCGCTGGCATCGGTCATCGGTTTTATTGAGCTGACCAAGGCCGGCACCATGATCACCAACGCCACCTTTGCCCCATTCACCGTCTACGCCTGTGTGGCGCTGATGTACTTTGCACTGTGCTGGCCAGTGTCCGCCGCAGCGCGCAAGCTGGAGAGGAGCTTTCAACGTGGCCGCTGAGCAATCAACTACCGCAAACGCTGGCGCAATTCGCGCAACTGCTGCACCCATCGTGCAGATCACCGCACTGCGCAAGAGTTTTGGCGCCAATGAGGTGCTCAAAGGCATTGACCTGGACGTGCAGCGCGGTGAAGTCATTGCCATCATCGGCAAAAGCGGCTCGGGCAAAAGCACGCTGCTGCGCTGCATCAACGGGCTGGAGGTGTTCCAACACGGCGCCCTGCAGGTGGACGGCCAGGCGCTGAAACACGGTGACGCCAAGGCCATGCGCGCACTGCGCCAGCATGTGGGCATGATCTTCCAGGGCTTCAACCTGTTTCCCCATCTCAGCGTGGGCCGCAACGTGATGCTGGCGCCCACCCTGGTCAAGCAAACGGACAGCACAGCCGCCACTGCACTGGCCCGCAAGCTGCTGGAACGGGTGGGCCTGGCCGAAAAATTTGCCGCTTGGCCCGACCAACTCTTCGGCGGCCAGCAGCAGCGTGTGGCCATTGCCCGCGCCTTGGCCATGCAGCCCAGCGTGATGCTGTGTGACGAGATCAGGTCGGCGCTGGACCCCGAGCTGGTGGGTGAGGTGCTGCGTGTGGTGGAGACCCTGGCCGAAGAAGGCATGACCCTGCTGATGGTGACCCACGAGATGAATTTTGCCTGCAAGGTGGCAGACCGGGTGGTCTTCATGCACGCCGGCAAGATCCACGAAACGGGGCCACCCGCGCAACTGTTCGGCAGCCCGCAGACGGCGGAACTCAAGCAGTTCTTGTCGGCGCTGCATTGATGGGCTGGGTCGGCATGGCCAAGGCACATCCGGTCATGCCAACGACACCAGCGCCGGTGGACAATCAGCCATGACAACCCCCACCCTCATCGTCACCCAGTCCTTCACCGACGCTGAAGCGGCGCTGGCGCATGCCACCACCATCTACAGCTCGGGCATCAACCACCTGCGGCAAAGCCTGCAGGATTTTGTGGCGGGCATCACACCGCCCAAGCGCATCCGCGCGTGTTACCCGTTTGTGCGGGTGCGCACCGACACGGTGGCGCGTGCCGACAGCCGGCTGAGTTACGGCTTTGTGGCTGGCCCCGGTGTGTACGAGACCACGCTGACCCGGCCTGATCTGTTTGCAGATTATTTTCGCGAGCAGTTTGCGCTGCTGCTGCGCAACCACGGCGGTGCGCTGGAGGTGGGCATGAGCAAGCAGCCCATCCCCATCCACTTCTCGTTTGCGCAACACGACCATGTGGAAGGCACGATGACACCTGAGCGCCGCCAGTTGATGCGCGACGTGTTTGACCTGCCCGACCTGGCCGCCATGGACGACGGCATTGCCAACGGCACCCATGAGCCCGGCCCGCGTGAGGCGCAGCCGCTGGCGCTGTTCACCGCGCCGCGGGTGGACTACTCACTGCAGCGCATGCGCCACTACACCGGCACCTCGCCCGAGCATTTTCAGAACTTTGTGCTGTTCACCAATTACCAGTTCTACATCGACGAGTTTGTGCGCCTGGGCCACGAGATGATGGCCAGGCCGCTGGGCCAGGGCGGGCTGCTGGGCAACTGGCCCAAGCACGCTGCAGAGAGCGACAACTACTGCGCCTTTATTGAGCCCGGCAATGTGGTGACACGCCGCGCCGGCCTGCCCGCTGAAGCGGATGACGCACTGGGCCTGGCGCCGCCCCGCCTGCCGCAGATGCCGGCTTACCACTTGATGCGCCCCGACCGCAGCGGCATCACCATGGTCAACATCGGTGTGGGTCCGGCCAATGCCAAGAACATCTCAGACCACATTGCCGTGCTGCGCCCGCATGCCTGGCTGATGCTGGGCCACTGCGCCGGCCTGCGCAACACGCAGAACCTGGGCGACTACGTGCTGGCCCACGGCTATGTGCGGGAGGACCATGTGCTGGACGAAGAGCTGCCGCTGTGGGTGCCCATCCCGCCGCTGGCCGAGGTGCAACTGGCGCTGGAACAAGCGGTGGCCGATGTGACCCAGCTACAAGGCTTCGAGCTGAAAAAGATTCTGCGCACCGGCACCGTGGCCTCAACCGACAACCGCAACTGGGAGCTGTTGCCCCAGCGTGGCCCCGAGCGCCGTTTCAGCCAGAGCCGCGCGGTGGCGTTGGACATGGAGAGCGCGACGATTGCCGCCAACGGCTTCCGCTTCCGGGTGCCCTACGGCACCTTGCTGTGTGTGTCAGACAAACCCCTGCACGGCGAGATCAAGCTGCCCGGCATGGCCAATGCGTTTTACCGCGAAAGAGTCGATCAACATTTGCGCATCGGCATGCGCGCCATCGAGCTGCTGCGCCGGCAACGGCTGGACCAGTTGCACAGCCGCAAGCTGAGAAGCTTTGCCGAGGTGGCGTTTCAGTAGGCGGCTCAAGGCTGGCTGGCGAGCCAGTGACGCAGCGTGGCAGCCACCAGGCTCAAGTCCTGACTGGCGGTGCGGAACAGGCTCTCGTGCTCGATCTGCTCATAGCCGTGGGCCAAGATGTTGCGCAGGCCAATGATCTGCCGCCATGGCACACCGGCAATCAAGCTGCGCTGCGCTGGATCAATGCGCACAGCGGCCTTACCCAGGTTGATGAACAGCTTTTCAAACGCCAGGTTGAGCACCCGGTTACCCAGGTACTGCGGCAGCGATTGCGCAGCAGCCAGGGTTTGCAGCTCATCCATAAATTGCAGCATGTCAGCCACGTGGGCTGGCGTGCGCTGCTCGGGTGTCATCCGTACAGCGGCCGCAATTGCGGCTCAATGCGGCGCTGGCGGTAGGGGTTGCGCAGGATGGATGCAAACGCCAAATCAACCGGGCGGCCGCCAAACAGGGCGGACAACTCATCTTGCAGATCGACCAGCGCAAACGCGCCGGGCGCCTGCCCCGGGATGAACTCCACCAGCAGGTCCACATCGCTGCCGGGCTGCTGCACCGGCCCGGCAGCCGACCCAAACAGGCGCAGCCTGCGCACACCGTAGTGCTGGCAGATGGCGGCAAGCCGGGACTGATCAGGGGACGCCAGAGTCATACCGCCGATTATGTTGCGGGACTGCCCTGGGCAATGTGGCAAGCTGGCCATTCAAGCGCCCAACAAGCCGCCGCGTCCTCACCCCCCCAGCGCCTTGAACAAGGCCACCCGGTTGTTCAGCTCCGCCAGCCGCACCTGCACCACGGCCTGCTCGGCCGCCCACAGGCCACGCTGGGCGTCCAGCCGTTCCAGTGCGCTGGCAGCACCCTGGCTGGCTTTGAGCTCGGTCAGGCGGGCGGTGTCGCGGGCGGCGTCGCGCTGCACACGTTGCGCGTCCAGTTGCTCCCGCCAGGTGGCCAGGCCGGCCAGTGCGTCGGCTGTGTCGCGGAAGGCGGATTGGATGGATTTTTCGTACTGCGCCTGGGCAATTTGCTGGCTGGCTTTGGCAGCGTCCACATTGGCCTGGCGACGGCCGGCGTCAAACACCGTCAACACCGCGTTGGCGGCCAGGGTGTAGACAAAGTTGCCGCCCTGAAACAGGCCCGAGAGTTGCGGCGACGCCTGGCCGGCCTGGCCCGTCAAGCTGATGCTGGGCCAGAAGGCAGCGCGGGCGGCGGCGATGTTGGCTTGCGCTGCTTGCATGGTCTGCTCGGCCTGGATCACATCGGGCCGGCGCAGCAGCACGCTGGACGACACACCCGCCGGCACCTCGGACAACCAGGCTTCGTCGGCCAATTTGGCCGTGGTGGCCGACGTGGTGGCCGACGTGGTGGCCGACGTGCCGGCTGACCCGCTGGCCGGTGCAGCCGCACCCGCATTGACCGATGCCACCGGCCCAGCCGGCACCGGCTGGCCCAGCAGCAGCGCCAGCGCGTTCAAATCCTGCGCCTGTTGGCGTGTCAACTGGGCCAGGGTGGCGCGGCCTTGGGCGGTCAGGGTTTGCTGGGCTTGCAGCTCCAGCAGCGACGCGGCACCCACCGATTCACGCAGTTGGGTCAGTTTCAGCGTCTGCTCACGGCTGCTCAGGGCCTGGCGGGCCAGGTCCAGCAGTTCGTCATCCGCTTGCAGCGCCAAGCCGGCTTGCAGCACGGCGCCCACCACGGTGATTTCTACCGCGCGGCGGCCGGCCTCGCTGGCCAGCAGCTGCGCCCGGGCAGCGTCACTCAGGCTGGCCAGGCGGCCAAACAGGTCAATCTCCCAACTGCTGATCTGCAGCCCGGCGGTCAGCGTGGTGGCCTCTTGCCCTTTGCTGTTAGGCGCGCGGCTGGCGCCCACGCCGGCGCCCAGCGTGGGCAGGCGGTTGGCGTCTGCCAGGCCCAGTTGGGCCTGGGCGCGCTGCACGTTCAGCAGTGCCACCCGCAGGTCGCGGTTGTGTTGCAGGGCAATCTCGATCCACTGCAGCAGGCGCGGGGCACGCACCAGGCTGCGCCAATCGGGTGCGCTGGTGTCGGCCGGTGCGCCGGCGCCCACTGGCAGGGTTGCGGGCACCTCGGCGCGTTGCAGCGCTTCGGCGTCCATCAACTTGGGTGGCTGGCCGGTGGCGCAGCCGGCCAGGCCCAGGGTGGCGGCTGCGGCAAGCGCGGCGGCGGTGTGTTGCCAGCGGGCCATCATGCGGCGTCTCCTGAAGTGCTTGCGGGTGTGCTTGCCGGGGTGGCGGCAGCTGGGGCGCCGATGCGTTCATGCCCGGCATGCACCGGCGGCGCGGCCGGGAAGATGCGCCGCACCACCACATAAAACACCGGCACAAAAAACACCGCCAGCACGGTGGCGGTGATCATGCCGCCCATCACGCCGGTGCCGATGGCGCGCTGGCTGTTGGCGCCGGCGCCGG
>JAYVLI010000189.1:0-14583 GCA_043759535.1 Betaproteobacteria bacterium
GGCCGGCGCCGTGCGCCACGGCATCACCCGGGCGCTGATCGACTACGACGCCACCCTCAAGCCTGACTTGAGCCGCGCTGGTTTTGTCACCCGCGATGCCCGCGAGGTGGAGCGCAAGAAGGTCGGTCTGCACGGCGCCCGTCGCCGCAAGCAGTTCAGCAAGCGTTGATCGTTTCCCCGGCTTGCATGCCAAGAGGGCCGCTCCTGGAGCGGCCCTTATCATTGGTGGCTACGCAAGACCGGATTGCCCACAAGGCCAGCGTGCCCGTGGGATCATTCATTTATCGCCTTATGTTGGAGTACGACATGACTGCCGTTGCTGAACACCACGCCCCTGAAGTGCTGGATATGCCAGCGCCGTTGATCTTCACCGACAGCGCCGCCGCCAAGGTGGCTGATTTGGTGGCCGAAGAAGGTAACCCCGAACTGAAGCTGCGCGTGTTTGTACAAGGCGGTGGTTGCTCTGGCTTCCAGTACGGTTTCACCTTCGATGAGCTTGTCAATGAAGACGACACCCAGATGAGCAAAAACGGGGTCACCCTGCTGATTGACGCGATGAGCCTGCAATATCTGGCCGGCGCCGAGATCGACTACAAAGAAGACCTGCAGGGTGCCCAGTTCGTGATCAAGAACCCGAATGCCACCACCACCTGTGGCTGCGGGTCCAGTTTCTCGACCTGAGGCGCTCGCCGCATGGCACCGAAGCCGCCGTGAGGCGGTTTTTTTATGGCCTATACCCGCAGCGTCATGGGTTGGCGGCAGCGCAACCGGCTGTTCAGGGCTTGCCGGGCACGGCCTGGCTGCTGGGGTCGTACAGGCTCTGGATCACCGGCGCGTCGATACCTACCGGCTGCGACGCGGTTTCATCCGTATCAGTCAATTCGCTGAGCAGCGCGGCGGCACTGCTGACCAGTGGCCAGGACAAGCAGGCGCCTGTGCCATCGGTGGTGTCCAGGCCCAATTCCAGCAGCGCACTGGCGTGGAACAAGGACATCGCTTTGTCCAGGCCAGGGTGGCTCTGGCTGCGGCAGAACACGCAGTAGTCGGTCACCGATTCGGCAATCTGTGAGGCCACCAGCAGCGCGGCACAGGCGGTCATGCCGTCGATCATGATCAGGTGGCGTTTGCTGGCTGCCACCAGCATGGCGCCCACCATCACGGCAGTCTCAAATCCGCCAAACGCCGCCAGCACCTCCACCGCATCCACCACCTCGCGGTGCCTGGCCTGTGCGGCCTGCACCACCAGCAGCAAATGCGCCATCAGCTCGGGGTTGGCTTGCGCGGTACCCACCAACAACTCACGCACCGGTGTGTCGGTCAGTTGCGCCAGGACCAGCGTCGCGCTCTCGGTAGACCCCACGCCCAGGCCGGCACAGGCCAGCAGATTGCCAGGCAGGCTGTCACCGATTTCCATGCCGGCGCGGATGGCCGCATGCGCCTGCTCCAGACTCATCGCCGGGCCGACACGCGTGTTGCGGGTGCCGTGGGCGATCTTGCGCTGGATCAAGCGGTCATGGCCGGCCAGCTGGCTGGCCACACCGCAATCAACCACCGACAGGCCAAAGCCCTGCAAACGTGCAAACACCGCCATGGCGGTGTTGCCGGTCAACAGGTGTTGCACCATCTCGTCGGTCTGTCGGCCAGCCCCGGCGTGGATGCCTTCTACGGCCAGGCCGTGATCCGCCGCAAATATGAGCAGTTGTGGGTCGCGGAAGCGTGGTTTTAGCGATTGCTGCAACAAGCCCAGCCGCACAGCGACCGGTTCAAGCTCACCAAGCCCGCCCTGCGCTTGGGCCCGGCGGTACAGCTTGCGCATCAAGGCCTGCTCAAGCAGCGGGCTGGAGGTGGGTGCAATCAAGGACATGCGCGCCAGTTTAGGCGGCAGTGCTTGGCTATCGAAGGTACTGGCGCGGGAACTAGCGCAGGAACAACTGGTACACCGGGTTGTTGGTTTCTTCGGTGCAGGGGTAAGCCAGCGCATCCAGAAAGGCCTTGAACGCCTTGGCGTCCTGCTTGGGCACCTGCATGCCCACCAGGATGCGGCCAAAGTCGGCACCCTGGTTGCGGTAGTGGAACAGGCTGATATTCCAGCCCGGATCCAGGCTGGATAAAAAGCGCATCAGCGCACCTGGCCGCTCCGGGAAGACAAAGCGGAACAGCCGCTCGTTGGCCGCCAGGGCTGAGCGGCCGCCCACCATGTGACGCACATGCTCTTTGGCCAGTTCGTCGTCAGTCAGGTTGACCGTGGGGAAACGCTGGCGCACAAAGCTGCGGGCTATTCTTTCGGCTTCGTCGCGCTTGCTGATGGCCACGCCCACAAACACATGGGCCAGCTTGTCGTCCGAGATGCGGTAGTTGAATTCGGTCACCGCACGGTGGCCGATCAGGGTGCAGAAACGCTTGAACGAACCGCGCTCCTCCGGCATCGTGACAGCGTAGATGGCTTCACGCTGCTCACCAAACTCGGCCCGTTCGGCCACAAAGCGCAAGCGGTCGAAATTCATGTTGGCGCCGCAGGTGATGGCCACCAGCGTCTTGCCCTTGAGCTTGTGCTGCTGCACATACTGCTTGATGGCGGCCACGCCCATTGCGCCGGACGGCTCCAGGATGCTGCGCGTGTCCTGGAACACGTCCTTGATCGCGGCGCAGACCTCATCGGTGTCCACCACTACAAAATCATCCACCAACTTGCGCGCCAGGCGGAAGGTTTCTTCGCCCACCAACTTGACGGCAGTGCCATCCGCAAAAAGCCCGACATCACTGAGTGTGACGCGCTTGCCGGCCTTGACCGATTGCAGCATGGCGTCCGAGTCGCGTGTCTGCACGCCGATCACCTTGATCTCTGGCCGCACCGCCTTGATGTAGGACGCCACACCCGAGATCAACCCACCGCCGCCGATGGCCACAAAGATGGCATCGATGGGGCCCTCATGCTGGCGCAGCACCTCCATTGCGATGGTGCCCTGGCCAGCGATCACATCCGGATCGTCAAACGGATGCACAAAGGTCAGGCCCTGGGCCTGCTGCAGGGTCAGCGCGTGGCCGTGGGCGTCTGAATAACTTTCACCGTGCAGCACCACTTCACCGCCCAGTGCGGCCACCGCATCAACTTTCAGCTTCGGGGTGGTCACCGGCATCACGATCACCGCCCGGCAGCCCAGCTTCTTGGCCGACAGGGCCACGCCTTGTGCGTGGTTGCCGGCGGACGCGCAAATCACGCCCTGCGCCAATTGAGCGGCACTGAGGTGCGCCATCTTGTTGTACGCGCCGCGCAGCTTGAAACTGAAGACTGGTTGTTTGTCCTCACGCTTGAGCCACACCGTGTTGCCCAGCCGCCGCGACAGGTTGCGCGCCGCGTCCAGAGGTGACTCAATTGCCACGTCATACACCCGGGCCGTCAGGATTTTCTGGAGGTAATCAGGCGGGGTGGTTTTGGCGCGGGCCATCGGGGGTGGTCTCCTGCTGGTGCTGGTTTGTGCGGCGCAGCATGATAGCCGTGGCACCCCAGCCGCCTGCCCGCCATCCGCCCATCTGGCGCCGCCCCAAAAAACAGAAGCGCAGAAAAAAGCCCAGGGCTTGCACCCTGGGCTGAATCCACCAATGGAGGAGGTGGAGGAGACAACTTGCCTGGTGAGCGCTGACTGTTTGCAAGCGGCCTGCAATCCACGTTCACCCTAGGGGCGAGTCTAGCCGCTCAAATGCTGCGCTGCAATAAGATGTGCTCAGCCAGGTTTAGGGAGTGCGCTCCAGAGCCTGATGCACGGGCGCACAGTGGTGGTGCGCGAAAAAATTGGCGGCGCAGCGCAAGCTGTCCCGAAAAGGCGATACATGGACTGCACGATTCATTGGGTGCCCGGCAGCGGCATGGGTTTTGTGGCTGAAACCGGCAGCGGCCATTTGCTGACAATGGACGGCGCGCCAGATGGCGGTGGGCGCAATCTGGCGCCGCGTCCGATGGAAACCCTGCTGGCCGGCGCGGGTGCCTGCACCGCCTATGACGTGGTGCTCATCCTCAAGCGGGGCCGGCATGAGGTGACCGGCTGTGAGGTCAAGGTGCAGGCCGAGCGTGCGCCCACCGACCCCAAGGTGTTCACCCGCATCAACCTGCATTTCACGGTGCGCGGGCGCAATCTGGCGGATGCGGTGGTGGCGCGGGCCATCGCGCTGTCCCACGAAAAATACTGCTCGGCCACCATCATGCTCAGCAAGACCGCTGAAATCACCACCAGCCACGAGGTGCTGGCGGCCTGATCTGGCAAGCCGGCAGACCAGCGCACCGGCTGCGTGTCAGATGACGTGGGCCACCCGTGTCATCACCCGCGCCGCGCCGCGCATCAGCCATTTCACCGGTGTTGGCAGGTCCGCAGCACCGGCTTGTTGGGCGCTGCTGGCATGGCGGGCTTCATCGGCCTGCATTTCGACCACCACGGCGCGTGATGCCAGGTCATGCTCGGGCAGGCGCTGCAGATGGCCGGCCAGGTGCTGTTCCACCTGGCGTTCGGTCTCGACCACAAAGCCCAGGCTGATGCGGTCACCGGCACGCCCCGCCGCCAGGCCGATCACAAAAGCACCGGCGTACCACAGCGGGTTGAGCAGGCTTGGGCGGTCACCCAGATCGGCCAGGCGTTGTTCGGTCCAAGCCAGGTGGTCGGTTTCTTCACGGCCGGCCAGCCGCATCTGCTCGCGCAACTCGGGTGTGCGCGCCGTCAAGGCTTGTGCGGCATACAGTGCCTGCGCGCAGACCTCACCCACGTGGTTCACCCGCATCAGCGCACCGGACAAGCGGCGATCTTCAGGTGACAGGGCAAAAACAGAGCGGGCATCAGGCACCGGCATGGGCCGCGCTGCGTGGGCACTGTTGCTCAAGGCGCGCAGCGCCACATCTGCGCTGCCGATCAGGGTGTCAAAGTCCATCGCAACAGGATAGCGCAGCCTGCAAACAGCCCGTTCCGGGTCAGCTCGTTGTTGCAAGACAACAGCCTGCAGCCTTTTTGACCTGGAACCTTTGCGCGGCTGGCAAGCGTCTGGTGCAATGCACGCAGCTTCCGATGAGGAGGTTGGCCTGACCGGCCTCCACCGCTCCTGGTGGTGGTTTTTACGGGATCGGGACCTCTTGTTCAACCTAGGAGATAGTTGCAATGAAAAAGTCTCTACTCGCAGTCGCCGTGCTCGGCGCATTTGCCGGTGCCGCTTCGGCCCAATCGTCTGTCACCCTGTTCGGTGTTGTTGACCTCAGCGCCAACCAGATCAAGAACGGCGGTACATCGCTCAAGTCGCTGGACAGCAACCAGCTGAGCAGCAACCGCCTCGGTTTCCGTGGCGTTGAAGACCTCGGCGGTGGTCTGCAAGCAGGCTTCTGGCTCGAAGCAGGCATGGACAACAGCACTGGCGCCGTCGGCGCCAACGTCGGCAATGCCGCTGCGCCGGTGCAATCGTTCTTCAACCGTCGTTCGACGGTCAGTTTGATCAGCAAAGCCGGCGAAATCCGTCTGGGTCGTGACTACAACCCATCATTTTGGCAAACCGTGTTCTTTGACGTCTACGGCGCCAACGGCCTGGGCCAGATGTTGAACCTGACCAGCACGCTGGGCAGCGGTGTAACCACCTTCGCACGCTCGAACAACTCCATCACTTATCACCTGCCAAGCGGCATCGGTGGCCTGTATGGTGCCATTCAAGTTGCCGCGCAAGAAGGCAATATCACGGCCACTTCGGCCAACAACAAGTACAAAGGCGGCCGGCTTGGTTACGCCGCTGGTCCTGTTGATGTTGCCGTTGGTTACGCCACCACCAAGACCGCTACCAGCGACTTCAAGCTGACCAACATCGGTGGTTCGTACGACGCTGGCATGGTCAAAGTGTTCGGCATGTGGAACAAGGCCCAATTTGGCGCCCGCACGTTGAAGACCTGGGAGCTGAGCGCTTCTGTGCCGTTGGGCCAGGGTGAGTTCAAGGCTGGCTACGTCAAGGCTGACGCTGCTGGCGCAGGTACCGATGCCAACGACGCCAGCCAGATCTCGGCGCAGTACATCTACAACCTGTCCAAGCGCACAGCGCTGTACACCGGCGCTTCGCGCATCAGCAACAAGGGTAAAGCGACCTTCGCGATGGGCGGCGCGGTGTCGGCTGCTGACGCAGCTGCTGGCGGCTTCAAGTCGCAAGGCTTCAACGTCGGCGTCCGCCACTCATTCTGATGTTTGCGGGTTTGGGTCCAAACGGAGCCGAGCCTGCACTGCCATGAATATGAAACGCCGCCTTCGGGCGGCGTTTTTCTTGCTGACCCAGATGGCGTCAGCTTGACGCGATCTTGTCCTACGGCGCTGATGTCAACCGAATGGCGCTACCAAGCGTCTAAGGTGCAGCAGGCGGCAGGACGATGACTCCATCCGGACCTGTGGTACCCGCCGGTGTCGTGGGTTCCGTTGACCAACATTCCTTCAGGAGTTACACCATGAAAAAGCTTTCCATCATCGCCGCCGCCGTTCTGTCCAGCACGCTGGCCCTGTCGGCATTTGCCCAGACCACCCGCGCTGAAGTCAAGGCCGAAGCCAAAGAAGCCGTCAAGACCGGCAAGACCGCCGAAGGCGACGCCAGTATGGCGCCCAAAGCCAAGTCGACCGCTGCCCGCGCTGACGTGAAGGCCGACGCCGCTGCGGCCAACAAGACTGGCGCAACCGCCGAAGGTCAGCAAGGCGCCAAGGAAATGAAAGCCAAGTCCACCAAGGACCGCGCTGCTGTCAAGGCTGAAGCCAAGGACGCCGTCAAGAAGGGCGAAACCGCAGCCGGGCAAGGTACCAAGTAAATCAGCGGCTGTTGCCTGCGCCGCCATGTTGGCGGCTCGGCGCAACGGTTCTGGCCCAAAAGGCGCTCTTCGGAGCGCTTTTTTTTGGCCGTTGTTTTGACATCGGCAAACACACCAACAAGCGCAGTGTTGGCGCAAGCCCGCGTGGCGCAGGGCTTGCTGTGCTCAGACAATCCTGCCACCGATTTCTCTGCACCTGCCCAGTGCCTGTTTCCGCATGTTGGCTTTTATCCTCCGCCGTCTGTTGCAAGCCGTGATCGTGATGCTGACGGTGGCTTTTATCGCCTTCATGCTGTTTCAGTTTGTCGGTGACCCGGTCACCAACCTGATGGGGCAAGACGCCACCGTGCAGCAGCGCCAGCAGTTGCGCGCTGACCTGGGGCTGGACCAGCCCTTTGTGGTGCAGTTCGCGCGCTTCATCGGCAACGCGGTGCAGGGTGAATTTGGCATCAGCCTGCGCCAGGGCCGCAAGGTGTCGGCGCTGATTGCCGAACGCCTGCCCGCCACGCTGGAACTGGCGCTGACGGCCGCGCTGATCGGCCTGCTGGTGGGCATTCCACTGGGGGTGTATGCCGCGCTCAAAAAGGGCAGCTTGCTGTCGCAAGCGGTGATGACCGGCTCATTGCTGGGTGTGTCGTTGCCCAATTTCCTGATCGGCATCTTGCTGATCCTGGTGTTTGCAGTGCTGCTGAAATGGCTGCCCAGTTTTGGCCGCGGCGAGGTGGTGGCGCTGGGCCCGCTGACCACCGGCTTGTTGACTGCCGACGGCCTGCGCCACCTGGTGTTGCCAGCCATCACCTTGTCGCTGTTCCCGATGGCGCTGGTGCTGCGTCTGGTGCGCAGCGAGATGCTGGAGGTGCTGCGCACCGACTACATCCGCTTTGCCCGCGCGCGTGGCCTGCCAGACCGCCGGGTGTACTTTGGCCACGCGCTGAAAAACACCCTGGTGCCGGTGATCACCATTGCCGGGCTGCAACTGGGCGGCATCATCGCGTTTGCCATCGTCACCGAGACGGTGTTCCAGTGGCCGGGCATGGGCCTGTTGTTCATCCAGGCGGTGCAGTTTGCCGACATCCCGGTGATGGCGGCCTACCTGTGCCTGATCGCGCTGATCTTTGTGACCATCAACTTGGTGGTCGATCTGTTGTATTTCGCGGTTGACCCGCGCTTGCGTTTCGAGCGTGGCACTGCCGGACATTGACGCCCTGTGAACCCATCCCCGCCCAGCCCACCGATGACAGCCCCGTTGCCACCCCACGCCAGCGCGCTGGCGCGTTTTTTGGACGGCAACGTCTGGTACAGCTTCAAACAATCCCCGGTGGCCATGCTGGCTGCCCTGGTGGCGCTGGTGTGCGTGGTGTGCGCCGTGGGTGCAGGCTGGATTGCGCCGCACAACCCGCTGGACCTGGCCACCCTGAACCTGGGCGATTCCAGCCTGCCACCGGCCTGGTTGGCCGATGGCCGCGCCACTTATCCGTTAGGCACCGACGACCAGGGCCGCGACATCCTGTCGTCGCTGATGTATGGCGCCCGCATCTCGTTGTTTGTGGGTTTGGCGTCAGTGCTGGTGTCGGTGGTGGTGGGTGTGGGTCTGGGGCTGTTGGCGGGTTTTGTGGGCGGCCGCATCGATGGCTTCATCATGCGGGTGTGTGACGTGATGCTGTCTTTTCCGTCCATCCTGATTGCGCTGCTGATCGACGGTGTGGGCCGTGCGATGTTCCCTAACGCGCACGAGACACTGGCGTTCACCGTGCTGATCCTGGCCATCTCGCTGACCGGCTGGGTGCAATACGCCCGCACGGTGCGGGGGTCCACCCTGGTGGAGCGGCAAAAAGAGTATGTGCAGGCGGCGCGGGTGATTGGCGTGTCGCGCTTTCGCATCATGCGGCGCCACGTGCTGCCCAATGTGCTGGGGCCGGTGCTGGTGCTGGCCACCATCCAGATCGCTGCGGCCATCATCACCGAGGCCACGCTGTCGTTCTTGGGTGTGGGTGTGCCACCCACCTCACCGTCATTGGGTTCGATGATCCAGAACGGCCAGCGCTTTTTGTTCTCGGGTGAATGGTGGATCACCATCTTCCCCGGTGCGGTGCTGGTGATGATCTCGCTGAGCGTGAACCTGCTGGGCGACTGGCTGCGTGATGCCATCAACCCAAGGCTGAATTGATGGCCGCCGTGATCACGGGCGCCACCCCCTTGCTGGAAGTGCGCCACCTGCGGGTGGAGTTCCCGACCCGGCGCGGCACCTTGCTGGCGCTGGATGATGTGTCGTTTGACATTGCCCCCGGTGAGATTTTGGGTGTGGTGGGTGAATCGGGCGCCGGCAAATCGCTCACCGGTGCGGCCATCATCGGCCTGCTGGACCCGCCGGGCCGGGTGGCCGGCGGCGAGATCCGGCTGGCCGGCCAGCGCATTGACAACCTGGGCGCCGAGGCCATGCGCAAGATCCGCGGCCGGCGCATCGGCGCCATTTTTCAAGACCCGCTGACCTCGCTCAACCCGCTGTACACCGTGGGCCAGCAACTGGTGGAAACCATCCAGGTGCATTTGCAGCTGGGCGCTGCGGAGGCGCGCCAGCGCGCCATCGCGCTGTTGCAGGAGACCGGCATTCCGGCGCCCGAGCAGCGCATCGACCAATACCCGCACCAGTTCTCGGGCGGCATGCGCCAGCGGGTGGTGATTGCACTGGCGCTGGCCGCGCAGCCCGAACTGATCGTGGCCGACGAGCCCACCACCTCGCTGGATGTGTCGATTCAGGCGCAGATCATCAGCCTGCTGAAAAAGCTCACCAAAGAGCACGGCGCGGCGGTGATGCTGGTCACCCACGACATGGGCGTCATTGCCGAGGCCTGTGACCGGGTGGCGGTACTGTATGCCGGCCGGGTGGTGGAGATCGGCCCGGTGGCCGACGTGATCCACCGGCCGGCCCATCCGTACACCGCCGGCCTGATGGGCGCGATCCCGTCGATGGTGGTGGACCGTGCGCGCCTGATGCAGATTGACGGCGCCATGCCGCGCTTGAATGCCATCCCGCCCGGCTGTGCTTTCAGCCCGCGTTGCCCGCAGGCACTGCCGCGCTGCACCCAGGATCGGCCCGAGCTGATGGACGCTGGCAGCAGCCGGGCGGCTTGTTGGTTGCTGGCGGAGGCACGCAGCCCCGGCAGCGCGCATCAAGAGGTGACGGCATGACCGCGCTGGTGCAAGTCACCGATCTGGCCAAGACTTTTGATGTGTCGGCGCCCTGGCTGAACCGGGTGGTGGAGCGCAAGCAGCGCCAGTTTGTGCATGCGGTGGACGGTGTCAGCTTTGCCATCCAGCGTGGCAAGACCCTGGCCTTGGTGGGTGAGTCCGGCTGCGGCAAAAGCACCGTGGCGCGGCTGCTGGTCGGCTTGTACAGCCCCACCCGCGGCGCGGTGCTATTTGATGGCCAGGACATTGCCACCACCCTGGCCGGCAACGGCGCACGTGCGATGCGCAAGCGTTTGCAGATGATTTTTCAAGACCCCTACGCCAGCCTGAACCCGCGCTGGACGGTGAAGGACATCGTGGGGGAGCCGCTGGTGGAACACGGCCTGGCCATGCGCCCGGCGGACCTGGATGCCAAGGTGGCTGACCTGCTGCAGTCCGTGGGCTTGGCCGCCGCCGACCGCATCAAGTACCCGCACCAGTTCTCGGGCGGCCAGCGCCAGCGCATCTCCATCGCCCGGGCATTGGCCACTAAGCCCGAGTTCTTGATCTGCGATGAGCCCACCTCGGCGCTGGATGTGTCAGTGCAGGCCCAGGTGCTCAACATCATGGGCGACTTGCAGCGCCAGCGTGGCCTGACCTACCTGTTCATCTCGCACAACCTGGCCGTGGTGCGCCATGTGGCTGACCAGGTGGGGGTGATGTATTTGGGCCGGCTGGTGGAACTGGCTGACCGCAAAACCCTGTTTGCGCAGCCGCGCCACCCCTACACCCGCATGCTGCTGGACGCGATCCCTGACATCGCGATGAGCGGCCGCCAGCGCACCCCCGTGCAGGGCGAGGTGCCCAACCCGCTGCAGCCGCCCACGGGCTGCGCATTCCACCCCCGCTGTCCATTTTCCAATGCCCGCTGCAGCGCCGAGCGGCCGGTGCTGAGCACCATCAACGGCATCCAGATTGCGTGCCACGGGGTGGCGGAAGGGCGGATTTAACCCGGCAGTAGCTCGTCCTGGAACAACGCGGCCACCGTCTCGCGGCGGCGGACCAGCGTGGCCCGGCCGGCGTCCACCATCACCTCGGCGGCACGCGGCCGGGCGTTGTAGTTGCTGGCCATGGCCATGCCATACGCGCCGGCTGACAGCACCGCCAGCATGTCGCCCTGCTGCAGCGCCAGCGCCCGGTCGTGGCCCAGCCAATCGCCCGATTCACAGACCGGGCCAACGATGTCCCAAGTCAGCGGTGTCTCGGCGCGGCGCTGGCACGGCTCAATGCCCATCCAGGCCTGGTACAGCGCTGGGCGCAGCAAATCGTTCATTGCCGCGTCAACGATGCAGAAGTTCTTGTCCGGTCCGGGCTTGAGCACCAGCACCTCGGTCAGCAGCACGCCGGCATTGCCGACCAGGCTGCGGCCAGGCTCCATCAACACCTCGCGGTGGCCGTGGCCGCGCGCATCCAGCCGGGCCAGCAGTTGGCGCACCAGGTCATCGGCAGCGGGTGGCACCTCGTCGGTGTAGGTGATGCCCAGACCACCACCAAAGTCGATGTGGTGGATGGGGGTGCCGTCGGCCTCCACCTGCTCCACCAAGTCCAGCAGCCGGTCGGCGGCGTCCAGGTAGGGCGCTATCTCGGTCACTTGAGAGCCGATGTGGCAATCAATGCCCGTCACCTGCAAGCCCGGCAGCCGCGCGGCCTGGGCGTACACCGCGCGGGCGCGCTGGTGGGCCACACCAAACTTGTTGCCCTTCAGGCCGGTGGAGATGTAGGGATGGGTCTTGGCGTCCACATCCGGATTGACACGCAGGCTGACTTGCGCGGTGCGGCCCACTGACGAGGCCACTTCGGACAACTGCAGCAGCTCGGGCTCACTCTCCACATTGAAGCGTTGCACACCGGCCAGCAGCGCCTGCGCCATCTCGGCGCGGGTTTTGCCCACACCCGAGAACACCACCTTGGCCGGGTCCGCGCCGATGGCCAGCACCCGCGCCAGCTCACCACCCGAGACGATGTCAAAGCCCAGGCCCATGTCGGCAAAGGTCTTGAGCACGGCCAGGCTGGCGTTGGCCTTCATCGCATAACACAGCAGGTGCGGCCGGCCGGCCAGCGCTTTCTGGTAGGCGGCGGCGGCGCTGCGCATCGCGGCTTGTGAGTACACGTACAGCGGCGTGCCGAACTCGGCCGCCAGGTCAGCCAGGCGCACACCGTCCAGCCAAAGATCATCACCCTGGCGCGCCAGAAAAGGCGCGCCGGGCAGTTGGGGATTGCTCATTTGGATGGGTTTGCCGAAGCGGCAGCAGCAGGAGAGGGCACTGTCGGCAGCACCAGTGGGCCTTTTTGGCCACAGCCGGCGAGCAAGGCTGCGCTGGCCAGCAGGCCGGCAGCGATGGCTACACTCGATGGACGATTCATCTGCCGGATTCTATTCACCATGACCTCCGCCTCAACCGCTGCGCCCGGCCCGGCAACCCCGCTGCCCGACGCCGAGTACACCCGCCTGGCGCACGCCGTGCTGGCCGCCATCGAGGCCACGGTGGACCACTGGCTAGAGGACGACGTGATCGACATCGACAGCCAGCGCACCGGCGGCCTGCTGGAACTGAGCCTGCCGGGTGCCGGTGCCGGTGCAGGCGCCGGTGGCGGCAGCAAGATCATCATCAACACCCAGCCGCCGCTGCAAGAGCTGTGGCTGGCGGCGCGGGCCGGTGGCCACCACTACCGCCATGTGGCCGGGCGCTGGCTGGACACCCGCGATGGGACGGAGTTTTTTGCCGCCTTGTCGCAGCACGCCAGCGCGCAGGCTGGGCAGGCGCTGGTGTTTGCTGCGGCTTGAGCCGCGCTGCTTGACCTGCAGCGCAGGTCAGCAACCCGCTCAGCGGAACAAATCCAGGATGCCCTTGCGCTCATCCTCGCTGGGCGCCTGCGGCAGTTTGTCCTCCAGGCCCACGCTGCTGACACCACCACCCGACGCAAACTCCTCAAAAATCCAGTCATTGCCACGCTGCACCAAGCCGGCCGGCACGGTGGGGGTTTGCTCCGGCAGTTTGCGCAGCGCGTGCTGCATGTATTCGATCCACACCGGCAGCGCCAGGCCACCGCCGGTTTCTTTGTCGCCCAGCTTGCGCGGGTTGTCGTAGCCAATCCACACCACCGCTGCCAGGTTGGGCTGGAAGCCGGCAAACCAGGCATCCATCGAATCATTGGTGGTGCCGGTTTTGCCGGCCAGGTCGGGGCGCTTGAAGGTCTGCCAGACCTTGAACGCGGTGCCTGAGCGCGCCACCTCGCCCAGCAGTTGCGACATCACAAACGCGTTGCGTGGCTCGATGGCGCGGGCCGATTCATCAATCACCGGCAGTGGCGTTTGCTGCAGCACCCGGCCTTTGTTGTCGGTGATGCGGGTGATCAACAGCGGGTTGACGCGGTAGCCGCCGTTGGCAAACACGCTGTAACCGCTGGCCATCTGCAGCGGCGTGACCGAGCCGGCGCCCAGCGCCATCGTCAGGTAGGCCGGGTGCTTGTCGGCCTCGAAGCCGAAGCGCGTCACCCACTCCTGCGCATACGGCGCACCGATGGCCTGCAGGATGCGTATCGACACCATGTTCTTCGACTTGGCCAGCGCGCGCCGCATCGACATCGGGCCGTCGAAGGTGCCGTCGTAGTTCTTCGGCTCCCAGGGTTGGCTGCCGGTGCTGTCGGCATCGAAGAACAGCGGCGCGTCGTTGATGACGGTCGAGGGTGAAAAGCCTTTTTCGAGCGCCGCCGAGTAGATGAAGGGCTTGAAGCTGGAGCCTGGCTGCCGCCACGCCTGCGTCACGTGGTTGAACTTGGACTTGGCCTGATCGAAGCCGCCGATCATCGCGGCGATCGCGCCGGTGCGTGGGTCGAGTGCGACGAACGCGCCTTCCACGTCGGGCAGCTGGGTCGCAGTCCAGACGTTGGCCGCACTCTTGGTCATCCGGATCACCGCACCGCGGCGGATCTGTGTTTTCGGGTTGGCCTTGTCGCCCAGGCCCGACGTCACCGGCTTCAGGCCATCGCCAGTGACGGTGACGGTTTCGCCGCTTTGCAGGGCTGCAACCAGTTTCTTGGCGTTCACTTCCAGCACCACGCCGGCCTTCAGCTCGTCGTTGTCCGGGTGGTCGGCCAGTGCCTCGGCCACGCGCGTGTCTACATCGCGGGCATCGGCAGGCAGGTCGATGTAGGCCTCTGGCCCGCGGTAGACCTGACGCCGCTCGTAGTCCAGGATGCCGCGCCGCAGCGCGCGATAGGCCACCGACTGGTCGTTCGAGTTGATCGTCAGGGTCACATTCAGGCCGACCGTGTAGGCGTCTTCACCGTACTGCGCGTAGACCAGCTGCCGGGCTGCTTCCGTCGCGTACTCGCCGTGCACCGGGGTTTCTGACGGCGCGCGGTAGACCATTTTCTGCGCCCGCGCCGCGTCGTGCTCCGCGGCGGTGATGAAGCCGTTTTCCAGCATCCGATCGATGATGTACAACTGGCGGATGGTGGCGCGTTTCGGGTTGCTGATCGGGTTGTAGGCCGACGGTGCCTTCGGCAGCCCGGCCAGCATCGCCGCTTCGGCGATCGACAGCGAAGCCAGC